>JAFKFS010000033.1 GCA_017308115.1 Bordetella sp. | reverse complement strand
GAAATACGCCTATTACAGCCTTCCCGCCGCCGAGGAAGCCGGTCTGGCCGGGATTTCCCGCCTGCCCCGCTCGATGAAGGTGCTGCTGGAGAACCTGCTGCGCAACGCGGACGGCGTCTCCGTCACCGAAGACGACCTGAAGGCCGTCGCCGCCTGGATCGAGAACAAGGGCGCCGTCGAGCACGAGATCGCCTTCCGCCCGGCCCGCGTGCTGATGCAGGACTTCACCGGCGTTCCGGCCGTGGTCGACCTGGCCGCCATGCGCGACGCCATGGCCAAGCTGGGCGCCGACGCCAAGAAGATCAACCCGCTGGTCCCCGTCGACCTGGTCATCGACCACTCGGTCATGGTCGACCATTTCGGCGACGCCAAGGCCTTCCAGCAGAACGTCGAGCGCGAGTATGAGCGCAACATCGAGCGCTACAACTTCCTGCGCTGGGGCTCGTCGGCCTTCAACAACTTCCGCGTCGTGCCCCCCGGCACCGGCATCTGCCACCAGGTGAACCTGGAGAACCTGGCCCAGACCGTCTGGACCCTGGACGAAGGCAAGAAGACGGTCGCCTATCCGGACACCGTCGTCGGCACCGACAGCCACACCACCATGATCAACGGCCTGGCCGTCCTGGGCTGGGGCGTCGGCGGCATCGAGGCCGAGGCCGCCATGCTGGGCCAGCCCATCCCCATGCTGATCCCCGAGGTCATCGGCTTCAGGCTGACCGGCAAGCTGCCCGAAGGCGCGACGGCCACCGACCTGGTGCTGACCGTCACCCAGATGCTGCGCAAGAAGGGCGTGGTCGGCAAGTTCGTGGAATTCTTCGGTCCCGCCATCGCCGGCATGACCATCGAGGACCAGGCCACCATCGCCAACATGGCCCCGGAATACGGCGCCACCTGCGGCTTCTTCCCCGTCTCGCAGGCCACCATCGACTATCTGACGGCCACCGGCCGCGACAAGGCGCGCGTCGCCCTGGTCGAAGCCTACGCCAAGGCGCAGGGGCTGTGGATCGACGAGACCTCGGAAGACCCGGTCTTCACCGACGTGCTGGAGCTGGACATCTCGACCGTCGTGCCGTCGCTGGCCGGTCCCAAGCGTCCGCAGGACCGCGTCGAGCTGACCGTCGCCGCGCCTGAGTTCGAAGGCCACCTGACGAACACCTTCGCCCGTCCGGCCGACGCCGCCCGCGTCGCCGTGGAAGGCGAGGCCTTCACCGTCGGCGACGGCGACGTGGTGATCGCCGCCATCACCTCCTGCACCAACACCTCCAACCCCTCGGTGCTGATCGCCGCCGGCCTGGTGGCGCGCAAGGCCCACGCCCTGGGCCTGAAGGCCAAGCCCTGGGTCAAGACCTCCCTGGCCCCCGGCTCTCAGGTCGTGACCGACTACCTGACCGACGCCGGCCTGCAGAAGGACCTGGACGCCCTGGGCTTCAACCTGGTCGGCTACGGCTGCACCACCTGCATCGGCAACTCGGGCCCGCTGGACCCGGCCATCTCCAAGGCGATCAACGACAACGCCCTGGTCGCCACCTCGGTCCTGTCGGGCAACCGCAACTTCGAGGGCCGGGTGAACCCCGACGTCCAGGCCAACTACCTGGCCTCGCCGCCGCTGGTCGTGGCCTACGCCATCGCCGGCTCGATGCGGATCGACATCACCAAGGAGCCGATCGGCCAGGACAAGAAGGGCAATGACGTCTTCCTGAAGGACATCTGGCCGACCGCCCAGGAAGTCGCCGACATCCAGCGCAAGTCCGTCACGCCCAAGATGTTCGCCAAGCGCTACGCCGATGTCTTCAAGGGCGACGAGCACTGGCAGGCGATCGCCGTCACCGGCGGCCAGACCTATGAGTGGGAAGACACCTCGACCTACGTCCAGAACCCGCCCTACTTCGAGGGCCTGACCATGGAGCCCGCTGCGGTCACGGACATCGTCGAGGCGCGCATCCTGGGCATCTTCGGCGACTCGATCACCACCGACCACATCAGCCCGGCCGGTTCGATCAAGAAGGCCTCGCCCGCCGGTCAGTATCTGACCAACCACGGCGTCGACGCCCTGGACTTCAACAGCTACGGCGCCCGCCGCGGCAACCACGAAGTCATGATGCGCGGCACCTTCGCCAACATCCGCATCCGCAACAAGATCACCCCGGACATCGAGGGCGGCGTCACCAAGCACTTCCCCTCGGAAGACACGATGTCGATCTACGACGCGGCCATGCGCTACCAGTCGGAGGGCCGTCCGCTGGTCGTCTTCGCCGGCAAGGAATACGGCACCGGCTCGTCGCGCGACTGGGCGGCCAAGGGCACCCGCCTGCTGGGCGTGCGCGCCGTCATCGCCGAAAGCTATGAGCGCATCCACCGTTCGAACCTGGTCGGCATGGGCGTCGTCCCGCTGCAGTTCAAGGAAGACGGCTGGCAGAAGCTGGGCCTGACGGGCGAGGAGATCGTCACCATCCGCGGCCTGACCGACGCCAACGTCGGCAAGCTGAAGCCGCGTCAGGACCTGTGGGTCGAGCTGTTCCGTCCGTCGGACGGCAAGATGGCCCGCTTCCCGGTCCGCTGCCGCATCGATAACCAGACCGAGCTGGACTACTTCAAGGCCGGCGGCGTCATGCCCTACGTCCTGCGCAACCTGGCGCGCGGCGACGAGAAGTAAGAGGTCTCAAGCAGCGCGAAAGCGCGCTGGACCCACCAGAATGAAGGCCGGCGGAGCGATCCGCCGGCCTTTTTTCTTGGACGCCGGGATGAGCCGGGAAGCGACGCCCTTGCCTCTTCGCCGTTTGACGCCCATCTTCACGTCAGATGACGAAAGCCGCCGCCATGACCGCCCTCGACCTCTACGCCTCGCCCGAGACCCTGCCCGCCAGCGACGCGGCGCGGATCGGCAAGCTGCTGGGCCTGAACGACAATGAGGCGCTGGACGACGTGGCCCTGGCCGAACGGGTGTCGCAGGGGCTGAAGCCCGCCGCCGCCGCCGCCCTGGGCCAGGTCATCGGCATGCCCCGCGTCGTCGGCCAGATCATCCCCGAGGCCACGCTGCGCCGCGCCCGCACCAGCCGCAAGCCCCTGTCGCGCGAGATGAGCGAGCGGCTTTATGAGGTCGGGCGGGTGGTCGACGCCGTGGGCCGCGCCTATCGCGGCGACAGCGCCGCCGTCGTCCGCTTCCTCAACCGTCCGCACCAGCTGCTGAACGGCCGCACCCCCTTGGCCATGGCCCAGTCCAGTTCGGCGGGGGCCGAGGCGGTGATCAATCTGGTGCGTCGCGCCGACGCCGGCTTCGCGGTCTAGGCCGGCCCATGCACCGTCGGCTGGACGACGCGCTCACGGCTTTCCGCATCGGCGATCCGCGCGGCGAACACCCCATCTGGAGCGACGGCGGCGCGCGCCTGGCCTCGGGCCGCTGGCACGAGGCGGGCCAGAGGGTGATCTACGCCGCCGAGCACTATTCCACCGCCCTGCTGGAGAAGCTGGTCCATTTCGGCGGCGAACTGCCCTCGGGCCAGCATTATGTGGAGATCCACATCCCGGCGGGCGTCTCCTATGAAGTGGTCAATCCGGACCTGATTCCCGGCTGGGCCGAGCCGGGCGGGGCGGCGGCCCGCGCCTTCGGCCGCGCCTGGCGCACGGAGGGCCGCTCGGCCCTGTTGATCACGCCCTCGGTCGTGGCGCGGATGGAGCGCAACCTCGTCTTCAACACCGCGCACCCGGATTTCGCCCGCATCAGGCCGGGGCTGGAGGTTCCGGTCTGGTGGGACAGCCGCCTGTTCGGCTGAACGCCTCAGTCCAGCTTGAGCGCCTCGGCCAGGAGCCCGGCCTCGGCCGCGCGGCTGGAGCCCGCCCGCCAGGCGACCACGATCTCGCGGCGCGGCGCGTCTTCGGAAATCGGGCGGACGACGACGCCGGGATTGTCGGCCAGGCCCGCCCGCACCGCCATCTGCGGCAGGAAGCTGACGCCCAGCCCGGACGACACCATCTGCACCAGGGTATGCAGGGAGGTGGCGGCGAAGACGTCCTCGCCGCGCGGGGCTTCGATATTGACGGCGGCCAGGGCCTGATCGCGCAGGCAATGGCCGTCCTCGAGCAGGATCAGGTCGTCGGCCTTCAACAGGCCGGCGGGGATCGGCCCCGCGCCCGCCAGAGGATGGCCCACGGGGGCGGCGGCCAGGATTTCGTCGTCGCCGATACGGGCGTGGTCGATGCCCGCCGCCTCATAGGGCAGGGCGATGACGGCCGCGTCCAGCTGTCCCGCCTTCAGCCCGGCGATCAGGCGCGGCGTCAGGTCCTCGCGGATGAACAGGCGCAGGGCGGGATGCTTCTCGCGCAGGCCGGGCAGGGCGCGGGGCAGAAGGAAGGGGGCGACCGTGGGGATGACGCCCAGGCGGAAACGGCCCGACAGCGGCTTGCCGGCGTTGCGCGCCGCCTCGACCAGATCCTCGGTGCGGGCCAGCACGTCCTCGGCGCGCTTGACCGCCTCGGCGCCGACGGCGGTCAGTTGCACGGCGCCGCGCGTGCGCTCCACCACCGGCGCGCCCAGGATCTTCTCCAGCTCCTGCACCCCCGCCGACAGGGCCGGCTGGCTGACGTGGGCCGCCTCGGCCGCGCGGCTGAAGGAGGCGTGTTCGGCCAGGAGCTTGAGATAGTGGAGCTGTCGCAGGGTGGGAAGCATCCCCTTCACATAGACCCGATCTATTGAGTTTTCAAAGACAATCGAAACTATCGATAGTCTTGGAGCGGAGCGCCGCCTCGGCCGTCGCCGATGCGATGAGGCTTGGACGGCGCCGGTCCCGCCCCGAGCGGGGATCATGAAGGATGACCCCTGCCTGCGGCTTTCAATAAATAATTTCTATCGGGCCTTCGCAAATCATCGATTTGACTTCCTGGCCGCCCCGGCCCATCTGGGGGCATCGGCGCAGCACCTCCCCCGCCTCGCCGGCTGTCATTCCTTGCGAACCATGGAGCACCCTCATGTTGGGCGTCGGTCAAAAACTGCCTGAATTCAAGATCATCGGCGTGAAGCCGGGCTTCAACGTCCACGAGGAGAACGGCGTGTCGGCCTTCGAAGCCCTCACCCAGGACTCGTTCGAGGGCAAGTGGAAGGTCATCTTCTTCTACCCGAAGGACTTCACCTTCGTCTGCCCGACCGAAATCGCCGCCTTCGCCAAGCTGGGCAAGGACTTCGAGGACCGCGACACCGTGGTTCTGGGCGGTTCGACCGACAATGAGTTCACCAAGCTGGCCTGGCGCCGCGACCACGCCGACCTGAACAAGCTGCCGATCTGGCAGTTCGCCGACAACGGCGGCAAGCTGGCCCGCGCCCTGGGCGTGCTGGACGAAGAAGAAGGCGTGGCCCTGCGCGCGACCTTCGTCGTCGACCCGCACAACGTCATCCAGCACGTCTACGTCACCAACCTGAACGTCGGCCGTTCGCCGGAAGACACCCTGCGCGTGGTCGACGCCCTGCAGACCGACGAACTGTGCGCCTGCAACCGCCCGGTCGGCGGCGATACCCTGGCCGCTTAAGTCCCGGCCCAGACAGGCCCGGACCGCGTTCGTAGGGTCGGGGCCGACCGTCTCTGAAAAGGCGGCGGCGGGCGACTGTCGCCGCCTTTTCTCATGCCCGGCGCCCAGTCTGTTCGGACCGGGCCGGCCTTGACCCCGGCGCGCCGACGGCGCGACGATTCACGGGACCCTTCCGCGTCCCGGCCTTCACTCAGGAGTTTTTCATGTCCATCGACGCCCTGCGCGAACTGATCCCGGCCTACGGCAAGGACATTTCGCTGAACCTGTCCTCGCTCTCGAACGAGACGGTCTTGAACGACCAGCAGAAGTGGGGCTGCTTCCTGGCCTCGGCCCACGCCATCGGCGTCGCGCCGGTGGTCAAGCTGATCGAGGCCCATGCCGCGACCGTCCTGTCGCCCGAGGCGATGAACGCCGCCAAGGCCGCCGCCGCCGTCATGGGGATGAACAACATCTACTATCGGTCGCTGCACCTGATGAAGAACCAGGAGTACGCCACCCTGCCGGCCAAGCTGCGCATGAACGTCATCGCCAACCCCGGCGTCGAGAAGCTGGACTTCGAACTGTGGTCGACCGCCGTCTCGGCCATCAACGGCTGCGGCGCCTGCATCGACGCCCACGAAGGCGAACTGCGCAAGCACGCCGTGCCGACCCTGCAGATTCAGGCCGCGCTGCGCATCGGCGCCGTGGTTCACGCCGCCAGCCGCATCATCGCCTCGGAGACGGCGCTGTCCGCTTGATTCCGGGCCGCCGTCCGAACAGGAAAAGGCGCGGAGCGATCCGCGCCTTTTTCTTTTATCCGCCGTTGTCCGCCACCGGCCTCAGTCGGCGGCGCCCGCGCCGTCCTCGACCAGTTCGCGCATGAGATCGACCACCAGCTTCTGCTGGCGCGAGGACAGGCGCGGCGCCAGGCGGCCGATCTCGATGGTCTGGCGGGTGGCGGGGTGGTCGTGCACGAAGGCTTCGGCCTCGGGCTCCGCCATGCCGGGCTGGGCCGAGGCGGTCAGCCCCTCGAAGAAATAGCCGATGTCGACGCGGAAGAAGCGGGCGATGTCCCACAGCTTGGACGCCGAGATGCGATTGGCGCCCTTCTCGTACTTCTGCACCTGCTGGAAGGTCACCCCGAGCGCCTGACCCAGATCGGTCTGATTATAGCCGAGGGCGATGCGTTTCTCGCACACGCGCCGCCCCACATGCCGGTCCACCAGATGAGGACCTTCCGTCCCGGAACCCCTGACCATGGCCTGCCGTCTCCCCGGTTTTCTTCCCGACATGCCGCCGTCCCCCGGTCGATGTCATGTCAATTCGCGTCTCAGGGGCGTCACGGGAGAACCGCCCCGATAGGTTAACGACCCGGCCCCGCCCTTGCGGCGCGGCCTCGCCCCGTGACCAGCATTATAATCAAAAAAACGGCGAACCCCAGATCGCCCCAGCGACCGTAAAGCGTCGGCGGCGCGGCCTGCGGCAGGCGCACGTCGATCACCCCCGCCTGGCCGGGGTCCAGCCGCTTGCCCTGCACGATGCGGCCCCAGGGATCGATCATGGCAGAGACGCCCGTGGGCGTCGCCCGCGCCACCGGCAGCCCCGTCTCCAGCGCCCGATAGGAGGCCAGGTTCAGGTGCTGGCGCGGCCCGGACGTCTTGCCGAACCAGGCGTCGTTGGAGACGTTGACGATCCAGGCCGGGCGCGTCGCCGCCGTCGCGGGCGTGAAGCCCGGATAGAGGGCTTCGTAGCAGATCAGCGGCTGCGCCGGCGGGGCGCCCGCCAGGCTGATCGGCGCCGGGGTCGGCCCGGCGCTGAAGTCGGCCGGGACATGCACCAGGCTGCGCACCCCGATCTTGCTCATCAGCGCGCCCATCGGCAGGTATTCGCCGAACGGCACCAGCCGGTGCTTGTCGTAGACGGCGTCGATGCGCAGGCCCGTCGCGCCTTCGTCGTGCAGGGCGAACAGGCTGTTGTAATAGCGCGCGCCGGTTTCCGCCGTCGGGTCAGCCTCGCCCCGGCTCAGCCCCGCCAGAAGGGTCTGGCCCGTCCGCAAGGCGGCCGCGACCGCCTGGGCGTCCGGCGAGGCGAACAGGTCGTTGGCCGTGGTCGGCAGGGCGCCCTCGGGCCAGATCACCACGTCAGGCAGGCCCCCGGACTGAACCGGACGCGACGTCAGCTCCAGATAGCGGCCCAGAATGGCCTGGTAAGCCTCGGGGCTCCACTTGTAGTCCTGGGGGATGTCGGCCTGGACCAGACGCACCAGGGTCGGCGTGTCCGACGACCGCGCCGAGGACAGGCGCAGGGCGCCGAAGGCGAACAGGCCGGCCAGGGCCAGCACGCCCAGCCCCGCCGCGATCAGGCGCAGCCGTCGCGGCCCGGCGTCGGCCAGAGGCGCGACGGCGCTGACCGCCGCCACGGTGACGAGGCCCAGCCCATAGACCCCGGCGACCGAGGCGAACTGGGACATGGCCGACCCGGCCGCCCAGCCGGCGCCCGCCGGGTTCCACGGAAAGCCGGTCAGGACATGGCCGCGCGTCCACTCCATCAGGGCGAACAGGGCCGCGAACAGCAGGACGCGCCGCGCCCCGGCCGGACGGAACCGGCGATAGGCCATGGTCGCCAGACCCCAGAACAGCCCCATGCCCGCCGGCAGCAGGCTGGCCGCAAACGGCGCCATCCAGGCCTGGGCCGGATTGACCAGGAAGGCCTCGGCCACCCACCAGCAGCCGATGAAGAAATAGGCGAAGCCCGCCAGCCAGCCGACCCAGAAACCGCCCTTCATCCCCCCCTTCACGCTCTCTGGGCGATCAGCCAGCAGCAACAGGAGCGGATAGCCCAGCAGACCCGGCAGGAAGCCGAACGGCGGATGGACCAGGGCGGCGCCCGCCCCGGCCAGAAGCGCCAGGGCGATCCGGCCCCAGCGGTTGTCCAGCAGGCCCGCGAACCGGGCGGCAATCGCCCCGCTCACGCCGCGCCCTCATGCTCGGCCGCCCCATTCTCGCTGGCATAGGGGTCGGCGACCCCCAGTCCGGCCAGGATCTCGCGCTCCTCGGCCTCCATCTCCTCGGCCTCGGCGTCGGCCTCGTGGTCGCGGCCCAGCAGGTGCAGCACGCCGTGGACGACCAGATGGCTCAGATGATCGGACAGGGTCTTGCCCTGGGCCGTCGCCTCCGCCGCGCAATAGTCGTAGCCCAACACCACATCGCCCAGATGCGGAAAGGCGCTCTCGGCCGCCGGAAAGGACAGGACGTTCGTCGGCCGGTCCTTGTCGCGGAAGCGGGCGTTCAGATCCTGCACCGCCGCGTCGTCGGCCAGCAGCACGACCACATCGCCCTCGACTGTTCCAAGGGCCGCTCGGGCCGCGCGCGCGGCGACCGCCGCCGCTTCGGGCAGGGCCTCGGTCCAGCCTTCGCTGTCGATCTCGACCTCGATCATCAGGCGTCGTCCTCGAGGTCGGGGAAGGGTCGGCTGCGCGCGGCGTCGCTGTCATAGGCCCGCACGATGCGCTCGACCATGGCGTGGCGCACCACGTCCTCGGACTTGAATTGCTGGACGCCGACGCCCTCCACGTCCTTGAGGATGCGCAGGGCGTGGGCCAGACCGGAATCGCGCGGGTTCAGCAGGTCGACCTGCGACGGATCGCCCGTCACCACCATGCGCGCGCCCTCGCCCAGACGGGTCAGCACCATCTTCATCTGCATGCGCGAGGTGTTCTGCGCCTCATCGACGATGATGAAGGCGTGGCTGAGAGTGCGGCCGCGCATGAAGGCGATGGGGGCGGCCTCGATCTCGCCTTTCTCGCGTCGGCGGCGCACGTCGTCGACGCCGAGGATGTCGTTCAGCGACTCCCAGATCGGGGCCAGATAGGGGTCGACCTTCTCGTTCAGGTCGCCGGGCAGGAAGCCCAGCTTCTCGCCCGCCTCGACCGCCGGGCGGGTGATGACCAGCCGGTCCACCTGCCCCCGCTTCAGCAGGGAGGCGCCATAGGCCGCCGCCAGAAAGGTCTTGCCCGTGCCCGCCGGGCCGACGCCGAAGGTCAGTTCGCAGCGGCCCAGCATCTCCAGATAGCGCGCCTGGGACGCCGTCTTGGGCGCGATGGCGCCGCGACGGCCGACGGGCAGGGCGGCGCCCTCGGGCACGCTGCGGCCCGTGGTGCGACCTGCGGGCTCAGCGCGCGGCTGGGTCACGGCGGCGCCGAGCGCGGTGCGCACGTCGGCCTCGGTGATCTCGGCCCCCGCCTCGGCCCGGTTCGACAGGGCCTCGATCACCCGGCGCGCCTGCGCCCGGTCCCGCGTCGAGCCGTTGATCGACACCCCGCCGCCCGGCGTCTCGACCAGCACCTTGAAGGCGTCCTCGATCAGAGCCAGATGGCGGCTGTTCGGCCCGATGACGGCGCGCAGCGCCGCATCGCTGAGGGACAGGAACTCGGACTCGCGCGCCATGAGGTCTCCTTAAGAGTCCCTATCGCCTCACGCGCGGCGTGAGGCTGCTTGAGGGACGTTATTACGTGTTCCTGTCCCGCACACGGCGCGCGGCGAAACAGGCGTCAGTTCGTCTGGATCAGGCGGCCGGTCAGGCTGTTCTGCTGGCCGCTGATGATCTCGACCGGAACGATCCGGCCGATCAGTTGATCCGCGTCCTCGACGTGGACCGATTGCAGATAGGGCGAGCGGCCGATGGCCTGGGCGCCGTGGCGGCCCTTTCTCTCGAACAGCACCGGCAGGACGCGTCCGGCCAGCGACCGGTTGAAGGCGACCTGCTGTTCGGTCAGCAGGGCCTGAAGCGCGTGCAGGCGCGCCTTGGCGACCTCGTCCGGAACCTGAGCCGCCATCGTCGCGGCGGGAGTGCCGGGACGCGGCGAATACATGAAGGAGAAGGCGCTGGCGTAGTTCACCCGCCGCACCAGATCCATGGTGTCCTCGAAATCGCGGTCCGTCTCGCCGGGGAAGCCGACGATGAAGTCGCCCGACAGCGCCATGTCCGGCCGCGCCGCGCGGATGCGGTCGATCAGATCGAAATATTTCTGGCGCCCGTGCTTGCGGTTCATCAGCCGCAGGATGCGGTCCGAGCCCGACTGCACCGGCAGGTGCAGATAGGGCATCAGGGCGTCCAGATCGCCGTGCGCCGCGATCAGGTCGTCCGACATGTCGTTGGGGTGGCTGGTGGTATAGCGGATGCGCTCAATGCCGGGGATGGCCGCCAGGGCGTAGGCCAGCTTCGCCAGCGTAAAGGGTTTTCCGTCCGGTCCCTCGCCATCATAGGCGTTGACGTTCTGGCCCAGCAGAGTGACCTCACGCACGCCCCGGTCGGCCAGCGCCCGCGCCTCGTCCAGCACCGCCGCGACCGGGCGCGACCATTCGGCCCCGCGCGTATAGGGCACGACGCAGAAGGTGCAGAATTTGTCGCAGCCTTCCTGCACGGTCAGGAAGGCTGTCACCCCCTCTGTCCCGCGCGTGGCGGGCAGGGCGTCGAACTTCTCATTCGGGGCGAAATCGGCGCCGATGCGCTCGCCGCGCGCCCGCGCCGTGCGGGTCAGCAGTTCCGGCAGTTGGTGGTAGGCCTGCGGCCCGACCACCAGATCGACCGCCGGCTGGCGCTTCATGATCTCCTCGCCCTCAGCCTGGGCGACGCAACCGGCCACGGCGATGGTCATGCCGCCCTGCCCCGCCGCGGCCTTCTCCTCCTTCATCATCCGCAGCTTGCCGAGTTCGGAATAGACCTTCTCGGCCGCCTTCTCGCGGATGTGGCAGGTGTTCAGGATGACGAAGTCGGCGCCGTCCGGCGTATCGGTCGGCGCATAGCCCAGCGGCCGCAGGACGTCGGCCATGCGTTCGCTGTCATAGACGTTCATCTGACAGCCGTAGGTCTTGATGAACAGGCGCTTGGGCGCGGACCCGCCTTCGGGCGCGCCGCCGTGGTCCAGGACGGGGTCCGCGACGGGCTTTTGGAGCGTATCGGTCATGACCGGCTTATGATCGCCGAAACAGGCGACGGCAAGCGCGGGCGCGGTCCGGACGGGCGCGCCGAATCAGTCTTCCGCCTCGTCACGCGGGCGCCGTTTGTAGATCAGGCCCTCGCGCTCCACCGGCTCGGCGCCGGGGATGACGTGGCCGTACAGCTCCAGCTTGTGGCCGACCAGTTCATAGCCGAGCTTGCGGGCGATCTCGGCCTTCAGCCGCTCGATCTCGGCGTCGAAGAATTCGATGACCTCGCCCGTCTTGGTGTCGATCAGGTGGTCGTGGTGGTCGTCGCCGGCCTCTTCATAGCGGCTGCGGCCGTCGCCGAAGTCGTGCTTCTCGACCACGCCCGCCTCTTCGAACAGGCGCACGGTGCGATAGACGGTGGCGATCGAGATGTGCGGATCGATGGCCGAGGCGCGGCGATACAGCTCCTCCACATCGGGATGGTCTTCGGCGTTCGACAGGACGCGGGCGATCACCCGACGTTGCTCGGTCATGCGCATGCCGCGCTCGGCGCAGAGTTTTTCAATCCGGTCCATGGCGGCGAAGATAGGATGGACCGTCGCCTTATGGAAGCTATCGAGAAAAGTTCAGGACCAGCGTCAGCGCATCCTCGCGGCTTCCGTCCGCATACGAATAATAGCCGCGTCGGCGGCCCATCTCGACGAAACCGCTTCGGACGTAGAGGGCGCGGGCGGCGGCGTTGCCCTCGGCGACTTCCAGGAACATCCGTTCGGCGCCCAGGGCGGCGGCGCGCACCACCGCCGCCTCGACCAGTCGCGCGCCCAGCCCCGCGCGCCGCGCCGAGGGCCGCACCGCCAGGGTCAGAATCTCTGCTTCGTCGACCACGGCGCGGATCAGGATGAAGCCGTCGGCCTCGGCCACGGCGAATACGCCCGGCGAGGCCAGGAGCTCGGCCAGCGCCGTCTGGTCCCAGGGCGCCGCGAACGCCTCGGCGTGGATCGCGGCGAGGCGCGCAGGATCGACCGCCGGGAAGATCGGGTCGCTCACGCGGCGGACGGCCGCGGCTGGCCCGGCAGTCGGCTGGGCGGCGTGGCGTCGGGCGCGCGCAGATAGAGCGGCTGCGGCGGGGCGGTCGTCGGATCGGCGGCCAGGGCCAGGGCCGCCAGCGCCTCGGGCGCGGGCGCGGGCAGGGGATGCAGGGCGGCGCTCGTCAGTTCAGGAAAGGCCTCGGCCAGAACCTCGGCCCCGCTGCCGACCAGGACCGGCCGCGCATCCCCGGCTTCAGCCTGAATGCGGTCGCGCGCCGCCTCCAGGGACAGCGCCTCCGCTTCGCCGAGCGCGACGCCGTCGCGGAACAGGCGCGCATAGACCTGACCCCGGCGGGCGTCGATGACGGCGGCGACCAGTCCCTCGGCCGGGACCGAGGCCGCCAGGGCGTCCAGGGTCGAGATTCCGACCACCGGCCGATCCAGCGTCGCGCCCAGGCCCAGGGCGAAGGCCAGCCCGACCCGCAGGCCGGTGAAGGAGCCGGGCCCCACCGTCACCCCGATGCGCCCGATCCCCTCGAAGCCGCCCGCCTCGGCCGCCGCGTCGCGCGCCAGCCCGCCCAGCCGTTCCTGATGGCCCTTGGTCATGAACGCGACGCGCACCCCCAACGGCTGCGGCGGGACGGCGGCCCCCGCCGCGCCCTCGAACACCCCGGCGGCGCAGGCGCCCAGCGCCGTGTCGATGACCATGATCTTCATGGCCCTGTCCCTAATGCGAATCCGGCGCGGATGCGACCGCTTCGACGCCAGGAGCCGTTCAGGCTCCCGCCATGGCCTGGGCCACGCGGGTCAGGGCGCGGCGCGCGGAGGCGTCGCGGATGCGGGCGAAGGCCTCGGCCAGGCCCCGCCCCTCGGCGCTGGTCAGAACGGGATGAAGCAGTTCCGCCTCGCCCTCGAGATTGGGCCGCGTGGGAAAGAAGTCGCCCACCGAACAGCCCATGGCCGTCGCCGCCTGATGCAGGCGTGAAGCCGAGACGCGGTTGGCGCCGGTCTCATATTTCTGGACCTGCTGGAAGCTGACCCCCAGTTCGCGCGCCAGGGCGGACTGGGACCAGCCCAGGGCCGAGCGCCTGGCGGCGATGCGAAGGCCCACGGCCTGGTCGATATGATGGCTGCGACGCGGCATGACCCCTCCGATTTCAGCCAGAGAGTTTCATGAACGGCGGCGTGTTGCAACTATTTTGTTTCATTCGTCGTCGAAGCGCCCGGTCACCGCCGACATCGACCGGATACGGGCGCGCGCGATCCGCTCGGTCCGATCCAGCCCCCCTGCGCCCAGAACCACGACTTCGACCTGATCGGCGCGGTCATAGAGGCGGACCTTGCGAGTTCCGTCGTCAAGCTGGACGACGCAGCCTTGTCCCCGACGGGGCCAACGCCCCAGCACATATTCCAGCACGGTGCCGGCCGACGCCCAGGGCGCCAGCTCATCCGTCTCCAGCCGCAAACGACGAGCCTGGACGGGCGCGCCGTCGAAGGCGCGGCCGCGCGCTGAAACGCCTTGGGCCGCAGGGGCTTCGGGCGCGACGGGCTCCGCGTCCATCTGCAGGACCAGCGCCTCGGGCGTCGCGTCCAGGGCGCCGGTCAGGCGACGCTGGACGTCAGGGCGGAACAGGCTGGAGCGCTTGCCCGCCTCATAGAGGCCCCAGCCCTGGCTGGTCATGCCGATCCGCTGGCCCGCCTCGGCCTGGCTCAGGCCGCGCTCGCGCCGCAACGCCGCCAGGGCCTCGCCCAGGGCGCGGGCCTGAAATGTCTCGTCCGAACCGTCCATGACGCCATCATGCCCGACGACGCGCCGCCCGACGAGCGTTTCATGTGAAACAGGCGCCGGGTTACAGCACCTGTTCCACGCTGGTCACCTCGGGGACATAGTGGCGCATCATCTGCTCGACCCCGGCCTTCAGGGTGGCGGAGGAGGAGGGGCAGCCCGAGCAGGCCCCGCGCATCCGCAGACGCAGCACCCCGGTTTCCTCGTCGAAGTGATCGAACAGGATGTCGCCGCCGTCCTGGGCCACGGCCGGACGGATGCGGCTGTCGAGCAGGCCCTTGATCTCGGCGACGATCTCCGTGTCCTCGCCGGCGTCCTCGCTCGCGGCCTCATCGGCCCGGACCAAGGGCGCGCCCGAAACGAAATGATCCATGATGACCGACAGGATCGGGGCCTTCATCTCGCTCCAGTCGGGACCGTGCGCCGCGCGGGTGACCGAGACGTAGTCGGCGCCGAAGAAGACGCCCTCGACCCCCTCCAGCTCGAACAGAGCCTCGGCCAGGGGCGAGGCGGCCGCCTCGTCGATGGTGCGGTACTCCAGCACGGCCTGGGGGGCGACGTCCCGGCCCGGCAGGAATTTGAGCGCGTTGGGATTGGGCGTGGCTTCGGTCTGGATGAACATGGGCCTCAGATGCGCCCTGCCGCGCCCGGGTTCAAGTAGGCGCCCTAAGACCCAGCCATGATGGCCGCGCCCGATGCTCTGCGCGCGCTCAAGCAGCGAGCCGCCGCGCGGCGAGCGGTAGCGCCCCTTGGAATCAAGCCAGGTCCAGAATCTCGTCCTCGGTCAGTTCGCCGGGGACGATGGTGACGGGCAGCTTGCGGCCGGTCAGGGCGGCGCCCTGTTTCAGCACGGCCGAGACCAGGGGGCCAGGGCCGCGACCGTTGGCCCCGGCGGCCAGGATCAGAATCTTGATGTCGGGATCGTCGCCGACGGCCTTGCGGATAGCGGCTTGGGGATCGCCTTCCTCGATCAGATAGACGGGCGGGGCGCCCGAGGTCTCGGCGACCTTCTCGCCCAGCCGGGCCAGCAGGATTTCCGCCTCCTCGCGCTGCTGGCGGCGGATTTCGTCGCGCACGCCGGACCAGTGCTCGTCCGAGCCGCCGGGCAGGGCGCGCAACAGGACCACATGGCCGCCGGTCGAACGGGCGCGCCGCGAGGCGTAGGCCAGGGCGGCGCCCAGCTCGGGACTGTCGTCGACGACGACGAGGAACTTCCTGGGCATGGACCCCTCCGGTTCGCTGAACAGCAGGCGCCACCTAAACCGACCCCGCCCCAAACGCCAAGGCCCGCCCGCCTCGCCAGACGCGAAACGGACGGGCCCTGATTGCGACGCCGACGCGAACCGCTCCTGTTCGAGCGCCTCATGCGCTCAAACAGCGAGCGGCAGCGCCCTACCCGCGTCAGCGCCCCAAAAGGCGCTCAAGCAGCGAGCGACCGCGTCGCGAGCGTAGCGCGTGACGCCGGGCGCTGGCCCGGCGTCACCTCGCTTAGGAAGCCGAAGCCAGCACCTCGCGGATCGCGCCGTTGGCGATGGTCAGCTTGGCGAAGGTCCAGCCGGAGCCCGAGGTCTCGATCTCGTCGACCGAGCCGCGCAGGGCCTCCACCTGATCCATGCGGGCGCCGATCCAGGCGTCGACCGCCTGTTCCGCGCTGTCCTCGCCGGCGCCCGCCGCCTCGGCCGAGGCCCTGGCCACGGCGCGGGTCAGCTGCTGCTGCTCGGTCATCAGGTCCTGGATCAGCCGACGCACGGCCAGGCGATCGAAGTGATCCCCCGACGGCACCGACCCGGCCGCCACGCGCAGGCGGTCGAAGTCGAAGGCGGCGCCGACCTGGTGGTAGACCCGGGCCATGGCCGGGGCGCCCCAGCCCAGCTCGCCCGCCAGGTCGCCGATGTCGGCCGTGGCCACCATCGGACGCAGCATGGCGATGTCGCGGGCCAGGTCGTCCGGCGCGCCCAGGCCGATGAAGGTCTGGACCCGGCCTTCGTAGCGGGCGTGCTCATAGCGCGACAGCACGTCCGGCCCGGCGGCGCGCAGGGCGTCGGCGGCGGGCTGATAGGCGGCGATCATGCCGCCGACCGTCGTCTCGGTGCGGGCCGCGCGGCGCGCCAGCCAGAAGGTCTGGCGACGCAGGACCAGGGCGATCTCCTGATACAGCGCCGTCTGGGCCTCGGCCGGGATCTTCAGGTCCAGGGCCGACACCGCCTTCCAGGCCTCGTCGAGGCGGAAGACGTGGCGCGCGGTCTCGAAGGCCGTGACCATGGCGGCGGTGTCGCACTCCGCCGCCGCGCGCAGGCGGTCGGGGAAGGTCGGCCCGGCCATGTTGACGATCTCGTTCGACAGCACGGTGGCGATGATGTCCCGACGCAGGCGATGACCCTTCATGTCCTCTTCGAAGCGGGCCAGCGGGGCGGGGAAGTAGTCGACCAGCAGGCGTTCGAAGAAGGCGTCGTCCGGCGCCGCCGAACCGACGATCTCGTCGAACAGCTCCAGCTTGGAATAGGCGGTCAGCACGGCCAGCTCCGGCCGTGTCAGGGCCTGGCCCTGCAGCTTCATCTCGGCGATGCGGGCGTCGTCGGGCAGGTATTCGACCGCCCGGTTCAGCTTACCGATCGAGGACAGGTGCTGCATGAAGGCCTGCTGGGCGTCCAGCGCGCCCACGCCCTCGGCCTGTTGCAGGGTCAGGGCCAGGGTCTGGTCGTAGTTGTGGGCCAGCACCTTGTCCGCGACCTCATCGGTCATCGACTTGAGCAGGGCGTTGCGGTCCTCGGCCTTCAGATGGCCCGAGGCGATGGCGCCGCCCGTCAGGATCTTGATGTTCACCTCGTGGTCCGAGGAGTCCACCCCGGCCGAGTTGTCGATGGCGTCGGTGTTCAGACGCACGCCAGCGCGCGCCGCCTCGATGCGGCCCAGCTGGGTCATGCCCAGGTTGGCGCCTTCGCCGATGATCTGGGCGCGAACCTCGCCGCCGTTGATCCGGATGGCGTCGTTGGCCTTGTCGCCGACCTGAAGGTTGGTCTCGCCCGAACCCTTGATGTAGGTGCCGATGCCGCCGAAGTAGAGCAGTTCGGCCCGCGCCTTGAGGATGGCCTGCATCAGGGTGACCGGGTCGACGCTGTCGGCCTCGATGTCCAGCAGTTCCTTGATCTGCGGGGTCAGGGCGATCGACTTGGCCGAGCGGGAGAAGACGCCGCCGCCTTCCGAGATCAGGCTCTTGTCATAGTCCTGCCAGCTGGTGCGCGGCGTCTCGAACAGGCGCTTGCGCTCGGCCCACGACTTCGCCACGTCCGGGTTCGGATCGATGAAGATGTCGCGGTGATCGAAGGCCGCCACCACCTTGGTCGCCTGCGACAGCAGCATGCCGTTGCCGAAGACGTCGCCGGACATGTCGCCGACGCCGACCACGGTGAAGGGCTCGGTCTGGATGTCCTTGCCGACCTCGCGGAAGTGGCGCTTGACCGCCTCCCAGGCGCCGCGCGCGGTGATGCCCATCTCCTTGTGGTCGTAACCGGCCGACCCGCCCGAGGCGAAGGCGTCGTCCAGCCAGAAGCCGTAGGACTGGCTCACGCCGTTGGCGATGTCCGAGAAGGTCGCCGTGCCCTTGTCGGCGGCCACGACCAGATAGGGGTCGTCGCCCTCCCAGGCCACGACGTTCGCCGGACGCACCGGCGCGCCGTCGCCGACGATGTTGTCGGTGATGTCCAGCATGCCGGACAGGAAGGTCTTGTAGGCGCGGATCGCCTCGGCCTGCGTCTCCTCGCGCGTGCCGCCCACCGGCAGCTGCTTGGGATAGAAGCCGCCCTTGGACCCGACCGGCACGATGACCGAGTTCTTGACCTGCTGGGCCTTCACCAGGCCCAGGACCTCGGTGCGGAAGTCGTCGCGACGGTCCGACCAGCGCAGGCCGCCGCGCGCCACCGGGCCGAAGCGCAGGTGGACGCCCTCGATGTGCGGCGCCCAGACGAAGATTTCCCGGAAGGGCTTGGGCAGGGGCAAGTCTTCCAGCTCGCGGCCGGCGATCTTGATCGAGATGTGGGGCTTCGGATTCCCCTCGGCGTCCAGCTGGTAGAAGTTGGTGCGCTTGATCGCGCCGATCAGGGCGGCGATGCGGCGCAGGACCCGGTCGTGATCCAGGCTCTTCACATCCTGCAGCAGGGTCTCGATCCGGGCGTTCAGCTCGGCGACCAGGCCCTCGCGTTCGGCGACCGAGCCTTCGTGGGCCGGATCGAACCTGGCCCTGAACAGCGACAGGATGGCGCGCGCCACGTCGGGATATTCGCGCAAGGCCGCTTCCTGCACCGGCTGCGACGGGTCCAGGCCCGTCTGCTGGCGATAGCGGGCCAGGGTGCGCATCAGGGCCGCCTCGCGCCAGTCGACGCCCAGCTCCAGCACCAGGCGGTTGAAGCCGTCGCTCTCGGTGCGGCCGTTCCACACGGCCTTGAAGGCCTCCTCGAACGGGGTCTTGAGATCGGCGAACACCAGGTCGGCGCCGCGCGGGTCCTCCAGCAGGAAGTCGTGGATGTAGATCGGCTCCTGACCGATCGCGCGCACAACATGGTCGGATTCCTCCAGCGTCTTCAGGCCCATGTCGGCCAGGATCGGCAGGACGTCCGACAGCGGCACGGCCGCGCCGCGACGATACAGCTTGAAGCGGAACTGAAGCTTGGTCTCGTCGTCCGTGCGGAAGGCGCGCACCGCCACCGGTTCGGCGTGGACGCCGTCGGCGGCCGAACCGTCGTTCAGGCGATCGAACTGCTCTAGGTCGGCCACGGCCTCGGCCGCGTCGTAGCGATCACGGAAGGCGACGCCGAAGCCCTCGGCCCAGCGGGCGCTGGTCGGGCCGACGGCGGCTTCGTCGACGTCGGCCAGGCGCAGGGCGCGCTCGAAGCGATCGATCCAGCTGCGGCCGGCCTCGGCCACCTCGGCCTCCAGGGTCTTGAGGTCCGGGATCGGATGATCGCCCGGCGTCACCCCGATGATGTAGTGGACGCGGGTCAGCGGCTGGTCGCTCAGCTGCGGATACCAGGCCGAGACGCGCCCGCCCCAGGCCTTGGCCAGGATCCCGCCGATGCGCTGGCGCAGACCGGCCTCGAAGCGTTCGCGCGGGATAAAGCACAGGACGGAGACGAAGCGGTCGAACGGGTCGCGGCGCGTGAACAGGCGGATGCGCGGCCGGTCGTACAGGTGCAGGATGCCCAGCGCCGTATCCAGCAGCTCGTCCTCGCCGATCTGGAACAACTCGTCGCGGGGGTAGTTCTCGAGGATGTTCTTCAGGCGCTTGTAGTTGTGGCTGCCGGGCGTCTTGCCGGCGCGCTCCAGCGCATTGGCGACCTTGCGCCGGATCAGCGGCACCTCCTTGGCCATCTTGTCATAGGCCTCGGCGGTGAACAGGCCGACGAAGCGGGTCTCGCCGGTCGCCTTGCCGTCGGCGTCGTAGCGCTTGACCCCGACATAATCCATGTAGGCCCGGCGGTGGACGCGCGAGCGCATATTGGCCTTGGCCACGGTGACCGGATCGCTCTCGTCCAGCTGGCGCTGCATGGCGGCGGTCAGGACGGCCGGCTCGGAGGCGCGGCGCAGGACGCGGCGCTCGGGATCGGCCAGGACGCCCAGGCCCTCCGTCGACTGGCTCAGCGGCGCCTCGGCCTCATAGGAGCCGGTCGCGTCGCGCGGATAGTCGTAGTCGCGCGCGCCCAGGAAGACGAAGTGATCGCTCTTGGCCCAGCGCAGGAACTCCAGGTTCTCTTTCAGCACCTCGGGATCGACGCCCTTGGGCGGGGCGGACTCCAGCCGCTGGACAGCCTCGCGCATGGCCTGGACCATGGCGCCGTGGTCGCGCACGGCGGCGCGCACGTCGCCCATGGCCTGGGCCAGGCCCTCGCCCAGGGCGTCGCGGCGCTCCTGCGGCAGGGGGTCGATGACGACGATGATCAGGGAGTCGCGACGTCCCGCCTCGACCTCGACGATCGGGTGGAACAGGGCGCGGACGGTGACGCCCGCCTCGGCCAGTTCGCCCAGGACGCTGTCGACCAGGAAGGGGCCGTCGTCCTGCAGGATCAGGATCTGGTCATAGCCGGTGTTGACGCCGGCGGCGTCGGCCAGCGGACCGACGGTGATGCGGGCGGGCTCGCCCGCCTTGCGGGCCTGGGCGCCGCGCCAGGCGCCGGCCAGCAGGACGGCCAGGTCGTCGCCGCCCAACTCGGGCGTCTCATCCGCCGAATAGTCGTCGAAGGCCTGGGCCAGGACGGTCTTTTCCGCCGGGCCCGGCGGCCCCGCAATGCGCGCATAGGCCGCCTCCAGCGCTCCCAGGTCGGCGGGAACGGCGGGAACGATGCGCGAAGCAGCGGACATGACTCAGGTCTCGAACGGCGCGGTGGAAAACCGCTGGGGAAAACAGCCGCACCTTAGCGTCCCCGGCGAGAACGGCTAGGCCGTTCAGGCCCGGAAACACGGGGAATTTCAGTGTGCGCCGCACCATGTGGCGCAGGAAGCCCAGGTGTGGACGGTTTTGTCGCCGATCCCCGTCGAAGCGGGGGAAAAAGCCCCAATTCCGCCGCGATCGGCGGAAGCGGCGGCGCCCTGTAAAAAAGAAATCCGCGCCAGAAACGAACAAGGCCGTCGAACGGAGTCCGACGGCCTGCTCGGTCCGGCGCTCAGGAGGGGGAGGGGAAGCGCCGGCCTGGGACGTCGCGGTCCGGGAGGGGGAGGGGAGGACCGCGTCGTGTGAGGATGATTTAGGCGTCGATTGCGGCGGTTCAAGGACAAGAAGAGAAAATTTTCGAGTTCTATGGATGCGGCGGGACGTCGCGGCCCCGGAAAAGGCCAAGCCAGAAAGATCGTCCCCAGACGGAACGCTTCGGGGCGGCGTTTTCGTCCGAACCGCTTCTCCCCCGCTTGACGGCATAGGGTTCGCCGTCGCCCGACAGCAGGACCGCGATCCAGCGCGAGCCCTTGAACTCGGCCAGGATGGCCATGGCCATGACCGCCAGCGGCGTCGACAGGAACATGCCCGCCACACCCCACAGCTTGCCCCAGAAGGCCAGGGCCAGAAGCACGACGATGGGGTCGATGTTCTGATTGTCGCCCTGCATCCGCGGCTGGACGAGATTGCCGACCAGGAAGAGCAGGACCTGCAGGCCCACGAACAGGATCAGGGCGGGCCAGTAGCTCTCGAACTGGACCAGGGCGAACAGCGGCGGGGCGCAGCCGGCCACGGCCCCGCCCAGCACCGGGATGAAGCCGACGATGAAGATGACGAAGGTCCAGAACTCGGCGTTCTGAAGCCCAACCGCCCGCATCAGCCCCCAGGCCACGACGCAGATCATCGCCCCGGTGACGGCCTGGACCCACAGATAGCCTTCGACGCCGCCGCGCACGCGCTCGAACACTTCGAGCGCTTCCTGGCGCGGCCCCCGCTCGGGGAACATGCCGACGATCTTCTTGCGGAAGCCCGCCTGCGAGGCCAGCAGGAAGCCCAGGTAGATCATGACGAAGAAGGCCCCGGTGGCGGCGCCCTGGACTTGGAAGGCCGCGGCGGTCAGCCAGCCGCGCAGATCGATGCCGGCGACCATGTCGTGCAGGGTCGGGGGATCGTTGACGCCCGCCAGGGTCGAAACGTCCCGGCTGATCTGGTCGATGCGCGGTCCGATGCTGCCGGCCACGCCCGAGGCGTCGGTGAAGAAGCCGGCCGCCCCGTCGACGATGATCCAGATGGACAGCAGGAAGCCCAGCACCACCACGATCAGGGCCGCCGCCCCGGCGAAACGCGACGGGACCGGCGTGCGCCGCTCGATGGCGCGTTTCACCCCGTCGACCATGATCATCAGGAACAGGGCCATGGCCAGGGGCGTCAGGATGTCCCTGAGCCAGTAGAGGGCGGCCCCCCCGGCGACGACGGCGATGAGAACCACGGCATTGGCGGCCGGGGAGGCGTGACTGACGGTGATCGGAAGCTTCATGACGGGACTGTCCTCGTGGCCGCGAACGGCGTCAATCGCTGTAAACCGCCGAGGTTCCGCCTTGCGGCGGCGGCGTGGTCGATTAAGCATGTGAAGGTACGCAGGAGACCCTCTTCATGACCGACGCCCCCGCCCTGTTTCTCGGACAGTCCTTCGAGGGCGCGCCCGAGCGGCTTCTGCTGAACCGGGCCAATCGTCACGGCGTCGTCGCCGGCGCCACCGGCACGGGCAAGACCGTGACCCTCCAGATCATGGCCCAGGGCTTTTCCGAGGCGGGCGTCCCGGTCTTCTGCGCCGATGTGAAGGGCGATCTGTCCGGCGTCAGCCAGCCGGGGAACATCGAGAAGTTCGCCGAGCGCGCGGGCAAGATGGGCCTGACGCTGAACGGCAAGCCGGCGCCCGTCGTCTTCTGGGACCTGTACGGCCAGAAGGGCCATCCGATCCGCGCCACCGTGTCCGACGTCGGCCCCGTGCTGCTGGCCCGGATGCTGGAGCTGAACGACGTCCAGGAGGGGGTGCTGACCGTCGCCTTCCACGTCGCCGACAAGGAAGGCCTGCTGCTGCTGGACCTGGAGGACCTGCGCGCCCTGCTGGCCTATGTGGGCGAGAACGCCCAGACCATCGGCCGCGAGGTCGGCAACGTCTCGCCCACCTCCATCGCCGCCATCCAGCGCGCCCTGCTTCAGCTGGAGCAGCAGGGGGGCAAGGCCTTCTTCGGCGAACCGGCCCTGCGGCTCGAGGACATGATGCGCACCGCCCTGGACGGGCGGGGCCAGGTCAATGTGCTGGACGCCACGCGGCTGATGAACAGCCCGCGTCTCTACGCCGCCTTCCTGCTGTGGCTGCTGTCCGAGCTGTTCGAGCAGCTGCCCGAGATCGGCGATCCGGAAAAGCCGCGCCTGGTCTTCTTCTTCGACGAGGCCCATCTGCTGTTCAACGACGCGCCCAAAGGCCTGCTGGAAAAGGTCGAGCAGGTGGTGCGCCTGATCCGCTCCAAGGGCGTCGGCGTCTATTTCGTCACCCAGAACCCGGCCGACATCCCCGACAGCGTCCTGGCCCAGCTGGGCAATCGGGTGCAGCACGCCCTGCGCGCCTATACGCCGGCGGAACAGAAGGGGCTGCGCGCCGCCGCCCAGAGCTTCCGCACCAATCCCGGTTTCGACACGGCCGAGGCCATCCAGGCCCTGGGCGTGGGCGAGGCCCTGGTCTCGACCCTGGACGAGAAGGGCGCGCCGACCGTGGTGGCCCAGACCAAGATCCGTCCGCCGGACTCCCGCCTGGGCCCGGCGACCGAGGCCGAACGCGCCGCCGTCATGGCGGCCAGCCCCGTGCGCGGCGTCTATGACACGGCGGTCAACCGGGAGTCCGCCGAGGAGGTGCTGAAGGCGCGCCGCGCCCAGGCCGACCGTCTCGAGGCCGAGACGGCCGCCGCCGCCGCCGAGGCCAAGGCGGCGCAGAAGGCCGCGCGTTCGGCCCCCGCGCCCGCTCGCGAACGCGCCGCGCCGCGCCCCCGCGCCTCGTCCAGCCGCCAGACGCCGATGGAGGCCCTGACCAAGTCCGTCCTGCGCACCGCCGGCTCGACCATCACCCGCGAACTGCTGCGCGGCGTCCTGGGCAGTCTGAAGAAGCGGTAGGACCGGGCGCGCGCCCCTGAGGGCCGATCCTCAGCCGCGCGGGATCAGGCGCCACATCCGCAAGGGGTGGCGCACGGCCCCGGCCTCATGCCCCGCCGCGTCGCCCCGGCCGATGTAGAGGTCGGCGCGCACCGGGCCGCGAATGGCCGAGCCGGTGTCCAGGGCCATGACCAGACCACGATAGCTGGCCCGCGCGCCGCGCAGGTTTCCGCCATCCGCCTCGATCCAGGCCGCCTCGCCATAGGTCCAGCGCGAGGGATCGACCGCCACCGAACGCCGCGCGGGCAGGGGCACGCCCGCCGCCCCCGTCGCCTCGTCGCCGTCGTCGCGGCTGAGGGTGAAGAAGATGTAGCGGGGGTTCAACGCCATCACCCGGCGCGCCAGCGGCCCGCGATGCGCCGCCAGCCAGGCGCGGATGGCCTCGCCCGAGGTTCCGTCGCGCGGCAAGAGGCCCTGGTCGGCCATCGGCCGGGCGATGCCGACGAATTTCTCGCCGTTATCGGCGGCGTAGGCGGCGCGCTGGCGGCTTCCGTCCGGGAAGGTCAGGGTCCCGGAGCCCTGAATCTGCAGGAAGAAAAGGTCCTCGGCCCGCATCCAGGCCAGGGCCGAGGACTGGGCCGAGCCCGCCTCGATGGCGGCGCGGTCCCCGACGCGGGCGAGGTTGGCGGGGCGGCTGAGCACCGGCGCGTCGAACTCCGCGTCCGGAACCCGGCGCGCGGGATACTCGGGCGCGAAATAGGCGGTCAGAAGGCCGCGCCCGCCGTCATCGGTGCGGACCTCTGCGGCCGTGAAACGGCTTTCGAGGAAGGCGCGGGCGTCGCTGGGGCCGGCCCGGGCGGCCAGGGCGCGGGCGTCGCGGCAGGTCTCCGGCGCGAGGCGCGACGGGCCGCACCCGGCGGCGTAGGCGCGCAGGGCCGCCAGGTGATCCTCCTCGGCCCAGCCGGGCAGGGCGGCCAGGGCGAGATCCCCGGCCGGGAGGGACGGCGCCGGGGGCGGGAAGGGCGCGACGGGAGGCGGCAGGGGACCGGGATCGGGCGTCGAACGCGGCGTCGAGGCGCAGGCCGCCGCCAGCAAGGTCAGGCCCATGACGGCGGACGCGCCGCCCAGCCGTCCCAGCGGAGCGTTGCGGGGACGGGTCGCGCCCGTCGGGTCGAGGGGCGCGGACGGGGCGGCCATCAGGCGGTCGCCGGCTCGACGCGGGCCAGGGCCCAATTGGGGTCCGAGGCGCCCAGCCGCCGCTCGAAGGTCCAGATCTCGGCCGTGCGACGCTCTTCCGTCACCGGCTCGCCGCCGGAGGGCGTCAGGGAGCCGCGCACCTCGGCCAGGAAGCGCACCTTGGCCAGGGCCCGGTCGCCCTCGGTCGTGGCCAGCTCCAGATCGGCGCGCGGAGGGTGGACCAATTCGGCGCTCTCGACATCGCCCCGCGCCTCGCGCGCCGCGATGCCGGCCTCGAACGAGCCCATGACCTTGTCGGTCAACAGGGGGCGCAGGGCCTCCCGGTCGCCCTTGGCGTAGGCGCGGACGATGGTCTCATAGGCCTGCCGGGCGCCTTCCAGGAAACGGTGCGGATCGAAATTCGGCTCGCGCGCCTTCAACCCGGCGATCGCCGCCGTCAGGGCCGGGTCGGCCACGGGTCCGCGCGGCGCCTCGGCCGCTCCGCCGGGCGCGGCCGGAACCGGCGCCGGCTTGGGGCTGTCCTCGGGCTGGCGGCCGACCTTCTTGCCCAGCACATTATAGAGCTGAAACAGCAGCACCGCCGCGATGACGGCGAAGATCACGATCTGAAAGGTCACCGGCACGGTGGGTTCCTCGGCTAGTCAGGCCTCATCCTACCCGAAGGAAGGCGCCGCGGGTTCTCCGCTCAGGCGAAAAGGCAGGTCGTACAATGTGATTAGGGGTCGATCCGGGCGGGCGCAAGGCGAAGGAGGAGGCGAACGCCGGTCTCGACATTGCGACACAGGGTCCCGCCATGCTACCGCCGCCCCTCACGCCCGCCCGGAAGGCGCGGGACGCCTCCATTCTGCAAGACGGTTTCCAGACCCATGACCGACGCCACGCCGCCCGCCGACGCCAACGGCCAGACGCCCGACCAAGCCCAGCCGCAGGGCGGCCAACCGCAAGGCCCGGGCTTCCGCATCCTGGCCCAGTACGTCCGCGACCTGTCGTTCGAGAACCCCAAGGCGCCGGACAGCCTGCGCATCGACGGCAAGCCCGCCATCGACATGGGCGTCGAGATGAACGCTGCCGGTCGCCCCGACGGCCTGTTCGAGGTCGACCTCAAGCTGTCGATCAAGGCGACCGCCGACGACCAGACCCCCGTGTTTCACGTGGAACTGATCTACGGCGGCCTGTTCGCCCTGCAGGGCGTCCAGCCGCAGGACGTGGAGCCCCTGCTGCTGATCGAATGCCCGCGCTACCTCTTCCCCTTCGCGCGCCAGATCATCGCCCAGGCGACCGCGGACGGCGGCTTCTACCCGCCCTTCATGGTCGACCCGATCGACTTCGCCGCCATCTACATCGCCCGCCAGCAGCAGATCGCGGGCGCGCCGGCGGAAACCGGCCAGGCCTGACGCCTGGGTCGCTAATGCGAGGCGCGCGGCGCCTTGCTGCTTGAGCGACTATCTATGTGAGAGAGGGGCGTCTGGTCAGACGCCCCTTTTTCTTGCGCAGGAGGACCCATGCTCAAGGTCATCGCCGAGGACTTCATCAAGCCTGAACATATCGAAACGGTGCGGCCTCTCTACGCCGAACTGGTGCGGCTGACGCGAAGAGAACCCCTGTGCCGAGCCTATGATCTGTTCGAGGATCACAAACAGCCGGGCCACTTCGTCTTCATCGAGGAATGGCCCGATCAGGCCGCGCTCGACACCCATTGCGCCAGTGAGCACTTCCGCCGCCTGGTTCCCCAAATCGACACGCACCAGGCCAGGCCCGGAACCTATATTCTGATGAAGCCCGTTCTGGCGGAATCGCGCTGATCAGGCGGCTTCTTCCGCCTTCGCCTCGACCGCCACGCCGTATCCCGCCCACAGGCTGAAATCCTTGAGCGTCGCCTTGAGGAAGGCCAGGTGCGCGGCCTCTTCCTCGGCCGTGACCAGGGCGGACAGGGGGCGCGGCCGGGCGCCGTAGGCGGCGCGTTCCGCCGTCTCCGCCGCGCCGCCGCGCGTGGAGGTCAGGTCCAGCGCCCGCTCCTTGCCGCCGCGCAGCTCCAGATAGACCTCGGCCAGCAGGCGGGCGTCGATCAGGGCGCCGTGCAGGGTGCGCTCGACCAGGCTGATCTTGTAACGCTTGCACAGGGCGTCCAGCGAGTTGGCCATGCCCGGAAACCGCTTCTGGGCCAGGGCCAGGGTGTCGATCCAGCGGTCCTGCGGCGGGGGCTTGCGGCCGATGCGGCCGATCTCGAAATCGATGAAGTTGCGGTCGAAATTGGCGTTGTGGGCGATCAGGGGCGCCTCGCCGATGAAGTCCATCAGGTCGTCCACGACCTCATGAAACCGGGGCGCGTCCTTCACCTTGTCGTCAGTGATGCCGTGCACCTTGATGGCGTCCGGCGGGATCAGCCGCTCGGGATTGATCAGGCGGTGGAAGGTCCGCCCCGTCGGCAGCAGGTCCTCGATCTCGATGCAGCCCACCTCGATCAGCCGGTCGCCCGTCTTGGGGTCGAAGCCGGTGGTTTCGGTGTCGAGGACGATTTCGCGGGCCATGGCCCTTAATGCCGGGGTTCGGACGTTTGGAAAAGGGCGCCGCGCGGCGGCGTCCACGACGGCGACAGAACCATCCCCACCACCGCCCGCACCTGATCGCGCGCGGCGTCCAGGCCCCGGCCCGTGTCGATCAGGAAGTCGGCGCGGGCGCGCTTTTCGGCGTCCGGCGTCTGGCGCGCAAGGATGGCGTCCAACCGTTCGCGCGTCATGCCCGGCCGGGCCAGGACGCGCTGGGCCTGAACCTCGGGGTCGGCCGTGACCACGACCACGGCGTCGACGAAGGCGTCGCCGCCCGTCTCGAACAGCAGGGGAACATCGACGATCGCCAGATGAGCGCCCTGCGCCGCCGCGGTCTTGAGCGCCGCAGCCCGGTCGGCCGCGACCAGGGGGTGGACGACCGCTTCCAGCCGCTGGAAGGCTTTCGGGTCCTCGCCCAGAACCTGGGCCAGGCGCGTCCGGTCGACGGCGCCGTCCACGACCACGCCGGGAAACGCCTGCTCCAGCGGCCCGACCGCCGCCCCGCCGGGCGCGTAGGCGCGATGAACAGCGGCGTCGGCGTCCCACACCACGGCGCCTTCCTCGGCGAACATCCGCGCCGTGGTCGACTTGCCCATGCCGATGGAGCCGGTCAGCCCCAGGACGATCACGCCGCCTCTCCCAGATGGGCCAACAGCAGGGCGCGCAGGTCCAGCGGCGGCGGCGGCCGACGGAAGATGGCCTCGAAGGAGGGCGCCGCCTGGCCGATCAGCATGGCCAGCCCGTCCACCGTCGTCAGGCCGCGCGCCCGCGCCGCCGCCAGCAGGGGCGTGACCACCGGCCTGTAGGTCATGTCCATGACCACGGCCGACGGCTTGAGCCTCTCCAGCCCGATATCCGGCGTCGCGCTCAGGGCGTTGACGACCAGGTCGGCGCCTTCCAGCACCCCGGCGTCCGGGGCGACCGACACGGCCGCTCCCAGATCGGCGGCCAGGGCCTCGGCGCGCTCTCGCGTGCGGTTCAGGATGGACAAGGACGCGCCCGCCTCGACCAGGGCGCCCGCGCCCGCCCGCGCCGCGCCGCCCGCGCCCAGGATGACGACCGAGGCGCCTTTCAGCGTCAGTTGCGGCGCCTGTTCGGCCAGGGCGTAGAGCACGCCCGCGCCGTCGGCGCTTTCGGCCCGGATGCGGCCGTCCTCGAACACCAGGATGTTGGCCGAGCCGGTCGCCCGCGCCGCGGCGCCCGCTTCGTCCGCCAGGGCGAAGGCCTGCTCCTTGAACGGCGCCGTGACGTTGACCCCGGCGATCACCCCCGCCCGGCCCGCCGCCGCCAGGGCCTCGAACCCCGCCGCGTCCCGGGGCGCGAAGGCGGCGTAGAGGCCGTCGATCCCGCCCGCCTCCAGCCAAGCGTTGTGGATCACCGGACTGAGCGAATGGCCGACCGGGTTGCCGACGATCCCGCCCAGCAGGGCGGCGCCGGTGATGCGGCCGACAGCCTGTCTGTTCATGATGCGAGGACCCCCGTGCGACGCAGTTCGGCCAGGACCGGCCACAGCGGCAGGCCCAGGACGGTGAAATAGTCGCCCTCCACCGCCTCGAACAGCTGCGCGCCCATCCCCTCCAGCCGGTAGGCGCCGACGCAGGCCAGCAGCGCCTCGCCCTCCGCCGCCAGATAGGCGTCGAGGAAGGCGTCGGAGAAATCGCGCATCCTCATCTCGACCGTATCCGCCCCGGACCAGACCACCTGGCCGTTGCGGGCCAGGGCGGCGCCGGAATGAAGCCGGTGCGTGCGGCCGCGCATGGCCGCCAGCCGTTCGCGCGCGGCCTGAAGCGTCGGCGCCTTGGACACCAGGCCGCCGTCGAAGGCCAGGGTCTGGTCCGCGCCCAGCACCCAGGCGTCGGCGTCATGGCGCGACACGGCCAGGGCCTTGGCCCGCGCCAACTCGACCGCCAGCCCGGCCGGGTCGACGCCCGGCGTCTTCAGGGCGTCCTCGTCCACGTCGGCGACCTGGACGGAGAAGGGCACGCCGGCGTCGGCCAGCATGGCGCGGCGCGCGGCGCTCTTGGAGGCCAGGATCAGGCGTTCGCCGTCGGCGGTGGTCACATCGGGGCTCCCAGCTTGCGGCTGCGCCGCTCGCTCAACAGGTTGATGATGGCGGCGGCCGTCTCCTCGACAGAGCGGCGGGTCACGTCGATGGTGGGCCAGCCCCGGCGCTCGAAGGCGCGGCGGGCCTTGATCGTCTCCTCGCGGACCGAGTCGTGATCGACATAGGCCGAGGCGTGGCCCGCGTTCAGCCCGTCCAGGCGGTTGCGGCGGATCTGCACCAGGCGATCGGGCGAAACCGTCAGGCCGACGACGAGGGGGTGCTTCAGCCCCGTCAGCCGCTCGCCGTCCTCCTGCCCCGGCACGAGGGGCACGTTCGCCGCGCGGATGCCGCGATGCGCCAGATAGATGCAGGTCGGCGTCTTGGAGGTCCGGCTGACCCCGCACAGCACCACGTCGGCCTGCTCCAGCTGCTCCAGCGTGCCCTGGCCGTCGTCGTGGGCGATGGCGTAGTCCAGGGCGCCCATGCGGTTGAAATAGCCGGTGTCCAGGGCGTGCTGCGCCCCGACCCGCGCCGAGACGTCCGCGCCCAGATAGCGCGACAGGGCCCCCACCAGAGGGTCCAGCGCCCCGATCTGCGGCATCTGCAGGCGGCGGCAGCCTTCCTCGAGCTGTTCGCGAAGCTCCCGATCGACAAGGGTGTGCAACACCACGCCAGGCGCGGCGCCCACCTCTTCCAGCACGCGGTCCATCTGCTTGGTCGACCGCACCAGGGCGTAGATGTGCTCGATCGGGATCACCCCGTCGAAGCGGGCGATCACCGCCTTGGCCATGGCGTTCAGCGTCTCGCCGGTCGAGTCCGACACCAGGTGGACGTGGAAGTAGGTGGCCAGGCGCGAAGCGCCGGGAGGACGGGCGGGGCTCATAGGGACGGCGTCTCCTTCTTCCGGGCCGGTCAGACCATCCCCGCGCCCTGTTGAAAAGCCGGGGCGCCGTTCATGAAAGATCGGGCGCCGAATCCTCTAGCAAGGCCGGCCGCCGGTCGCGAGCGGGGATCACGGGCGCCGTCGCCCTGATCGGAGGCGGAGTCGTCCGCCTGGGCGCCCCGGAGTCATCCCGTTCTGGGGGCAGGACAAATTGTCCGACCTCGGCGCCTCGAGATTCGCCCACAACGGCGCCCAGAGACGGACCCGAGTCCTGCGGGCCTTTCACGGCTTATCCCCATGACTCACATCCCGTCTTGTAAACGCCGGGATTTCTCCCTCTCCGTACGGGGAAAAAGGTCGGTAGCGCCGGGACTGCCCGGACTTATCCCCGCGCTCCCCGGTCCTGCTTCCAACCTCTAATTCTTTCAATTCTTAAATCTGAATAGGGATTGAGGCTTGGGGGTGTGCATCCTAAAGCCCAAAGCATGAGCACGCCCCTTCTGATCCAGGCTCTCCAAGGCCGGACCCTTTCCCGCCCGCCCGTGTGGTTCATGCGTCAGGCCGGGCGCTACCTGCCGGAATACCGCGAGCTGCGGGCCAAGGCGCCGGACTTCATCGCCTTCTGCCTGAATCCGGAGATGGCGGCGGAGGCGACGCTGCAGCCGATGCGCCGGTTCGGCTTCGACGCCGCCATCGTCTTCGCGGACATCCTGCTGATCCCCGGCGCCCTGGGCCAGAAGGTGTGGTTCGAGGCGGGGGAAGGGCCGCGCCTGGGCGCCCTGCCGTCGGTGTCCTCCATGGCCGACAAGGCTCAGCAGGCGGGAGAGGCCCTCAAGGCCGTGGGCCAGACGCTCAGCCTGGTGCGTGCGGAACTGAAGCCGGAACGCGCCCTGATCGGTTTCGCCGGGGCGCCGTGGACGGTCGCCACCTATATGCTGGACGGCGAGGCCCGCACAATCGGCAAGGGCGAGCGCGCGACCGCCCGCACCTACGCCTATGCGAACCCCGAACTGGTGGCGGGCGTGCTGGACGTTCTGGTCGAGGCCACCGCCCACTATCTGAAGATGCAGCAGGACGCCGGCGCCCAGGTGCTGAAGATCTTCGAGAGCTGGGCCGAGGGCCTGCCCGACGACCTGTTCGAGACCCTGGTGCTGAAGCCGCACCAAAAGCTGGTCGCCCGCGCCCGCGAACTGGGCGTCACCGTGCCGCTGATCGGCTTCCCCAGAGGCTCGGCGGCCCTGGCCGAACGCTATGCGCGCGAATGCGACGTGCAGGGCGTGGCGCTGGACACCGCCTGTCCTCTGGAGGTCGGCCGGCGCGTCCAGGCCATCAAGCCCATTCAGGGCGCGCTCGATCCCCTGCTGCTGCGCGCGGGGGGCGACGCCCTGGACCGCCGCGTCGACCAGTTGATGGAGGCCTGGGGCCAGGGGCCCTGGATCTTCAACCTCGGCCACGGCATCCTGCCGGACGTGCCGATCGCCCATGTCGAGCAGGTCCTGAAGCGGATCGGCGCCCAATGACCCGGACGGCCGCTGACCCCAAGGGACGGCCCAACCGGCGCGTAGCGGTCGTCCTGACCAACCTGGGCGGTCCCGACCGTCCGGAGGCCGTCAAACCCTTCCTGTTCAACCTGTTCAACGATCCGGCCATCATCGGCCTGCCGGGAATCCTGCGTAAGCCGCTGGCCCGGCTGATCTCCAGCCGTCGCGAGACCTCGGCCCAGGCCAACTACGCCCTGATGGGCGGGGGCTCGCCCCTGCTGCCCGAGACGCAGAGGCAGGCCGAGGCCCTGTCGCGCGCCCTGGCCGACGCCGCGCCGGGCGACGACAGCCGCGTCTTCATCGCCATGCGCTACTGGCATCCCCTGACGGAAGAGACGGCGGCGGCGGTCAAGGCCTTCCAGCCGGACAAGATCGTCCTTCTGCCTCTCTATCCGCAGTTCTCGACCACCACGACGGCCTCCTCGCTGAAGAAATGGACCGAGTGCTACGACGGGCCGGGCGAGACCCACGTCGTCTGCTGCTATCCGGATGCGGAAGGCCTGATCGAAGCCCAGGCTCGCCTGATACGGCAAACCCTGGACAAGGCCGAAGGCAAGCCGGTGCGCGTGCTGTTCTCGGCTCACGGCATTCCGGAAAAGCTGGTCGTCGCCGGCGATCCCTATCAGGCGCAGGTCGAGGCGACCGTGGCCGCCGTGGTCGCGCGCATGGGACTGACTGACTGGGCCATCTGTTACCAGAGCCGGGTCGGCCCGCTGAAATGGCTGGGGCCCGCCACGCCGGACGCCATCGAACAGGCGGCCCGGGACGGGGTGGGCGCCGTCGTCGTCCCCATCGCCTTCGTCTCCGAGCACATCGAGACCCTGGTCGAACTGGACATGGAGTACGGCGAACTGGCCCAGAAGGTCGGTTGCGTCCCCTATCTGCGCGCCCCGACGGTCAGCGCCGATCCGGTTTTCATCACGGCCCTGGCCCAGGCCGTCGAGCGGGCGCTGGAGACGCCGGGCGCGGCGCCGCAGGGCGTCTCCCAGGGCGAGCCGTGCGCCCACTTGAAAGCCTGCCCGACAGGCTGTTCAAAGGTCTCCAGGGCGGCCTGAGGGGAACGACATGGACTATTACAACCTGGCCCGCGGGCTTCACATTCTGGCGGTGATCGCCTGGATGGCCGGCATGCTCTTCCTGCCGCGTCTGTTCGCCTATGACGTCGAGCAGAACGCCAAGCCCGAACCCCTGCGCGGCGAGATGCAGGCCCTGCTGCGTCTCTGGCAGACCCGGCTGCTGCGGATCATCATCAATCCGGCCATGATCCTGGCCTTCGTCTTCGGCGGCTGGCTGCTGTGGCTGCGCAGCGGCGAAGGCGCCGACTGGTCCTTCGTCCATCAGCCGTGGATGGCGGTCAAGCTGGCGGGCGTCTTCCTGTTGTCGGCCTGGCACGGATTCCTGGCCGGGCAGAGGAAGAAGATCGCGGCGGGGACCTCGAAATACTCCGGCCGTTTCTGGCGCATGACCAATGAGATTCCCTTCGTCCTGGCCATCGTCATGGTGCTGTCGGTGACGCTGGAGTGGACTTTCTAGGGCGATGACGCTCGCGACGCGGTCTATTTCCTCCCCATGCAATGGGGAGGGGGACCGCGAAGCGGTGGAGGGGCTTAACCACGGCGGAACCAGGCCGCCTCTCCGTCTCGTCGGCCATGCCGTCGATCCGCCTTTCTATGAGACGGGGAGGCGAAACCGCCCTTGACCCGGCCCCCGGTTTCGTGGTTCCGCTGCAGCGAACCGTGCGGCCGATCCGTGCAGCGCGGTCCCTCTCTTTTCGCGACGCCCGCCGGTTCGAGCCTGCGGGAGATCGTCGCCCTCCCTCCCAGCCCCTGCGGCTGAAGCCATTGACGACCTTCTGCTCCTGGGCGCCCTGCGGCGTTCGGGCGCGCGAACGAGCACGCCATCATGACCGATACGCCTGAGACACCGGAAACCGAAGTCGCTGAAAACGCAGCGGAAATTCCCGCCGAGCGGCCGCGCCGCACCCTGAGCCTGGGCGGCAGCCGCGCTGCGGCGCCGGTGGAAGAGCCCGCGCCCGAGGTCCCGGTCGCTCCGACGGTGGAAGAGGAAGACCACGGCGTCGATACCACGGCCGAGGATGATGAGGACGACGACGGCGAACCCATCGTCCCCAACGGCCGCATCACCCTGCAGGAACTGAACGAGAAGACGCCGGAAGACCTGGTCGCCTTCGCCGAGGGTCTGGACATCGAGAACGCCGGCAATCTGCGCAAGCAGGACCTGCTGTTCGCCATCCTGAAGACCCTGGCCGACGAGGAGGTGGAGATCATCGCCTCGGGCGTGCTGGAGATCCTGCCGGACGGCTTCGGCTTCCTGCGCAGCCCCGACGCCAACTACCTGCCGGGTCCGGACGACGTCTATGTCTCGCCGTCGCAGATCCGCCGCTTCGGCCTGCGCTCGGGCGATACGGTGCACGGCGCCGTGCGCGGCCCGCGCGAGGGCGAGCGCTACTTCGCCCTGCTCAAGGTCGACACGATCAACTTCGAAGATCCGGAGATGGTCAAGACCAAGGTCCTGTTCGACAACCTGACGCCCCTCTATCCCGAAGAGCGGCTGCACATGGAAATCCAGGACCCGACGCTGAAGGACCGCTCGGGCCGGGTCATCGACATCGTCGCCCCCCTCGGCAAGGGCCAGCGCTGCCTGATCGTCGCCCCGCCGCGCGTCGGTAAGACGGTCATGCTGCAGAACATCGCCAAGTCGATCGAGCGCAACCATCCGGAAGTCTTCCTGATCGTCCTGCTGATCGACGAGCGCCCGGAAGAAGTCACCGACATGCAGCGCACGGTGAAGGGCGAGGTCGTCGCCTCGACCTTCGACGAGCCCGCTACCCGCCACGTCGCCGTCGCCGAAATGGTCATCGAAAAGGCCAAGCGCCTGGTCGAGCACAAGAAGGACGTGGTGATCCTGCTGGACTCCATCACCCGTCTGGGCCGCGCCTACAACGCCACCGTGCCGTCGTCGGGCAAGGTGCTGACCGGCGGCGTCGACGCCAACGCCCTGCAGCGGCCCAAGCGCTTCTTCGGCGCCGCGCGCAATGTGGAGCAGGGCGGGTCGCTGACCATCATCGCCACGGCCCTGATCGACACCGGCAGCCGCATGGACGAGGTGATCTTCGAAGAGTTCAAGGGCACCGGCAACTCGGAGATCGTGCTGGACCGCAAGGTCGCCGACAAGCGCATCTTCCCGGCCATCGACGTGCTCAAGTCCGGCACCCGCAAGGAAGACCTCATCACGCCGAAGGACCAGCTGGCCAAGACCTATGTCCTGCGCCGCATCCTCAACCCGATGGGGCCGCAGGACGCGATCGAATTCCTGCTCGACAAGCTGCGACAGTCCAAAAACAACGGCGACTTCTTCCAGTCGATGAACACCTGATACTGGCCCTAGCGCCGCCCGCGCGGCGGGCGGCTGCTTGAGGGCATGTTTCACGTGAAACACGCGCCCAGCTTGAAAGGCAGACGTCATGAAGCTGAACATCGAGATCGACTGCACCCCGGCCGAAGCCCGCGCCTTTCTGGGTCTGCCGGACGTGACGCCGCTCAACGATCATCTGGTCGCTGAGATGCAGAAGCGGATGGGCGCCAACATGGCCGCCATGCAGCCCGACGAGCTGATGAAGACCTGGACCGCCTTCGGCGTGCAGGCTCAGGACCAGTTCCGCCGCCTGATGGAAGCGGCGGTCAAGCCGTGAAGATTCTTTCCTCCCCACGGAGTGGGGAGGGGGACCGCGAGGCGGTGGAGGGGCTCTTCCGCGCTGTCGGCCCCTCCGTCTCATCGCCTCTGGCGATGGTCCGCCTCCCCATGGAATGGGGAGAAGAACAGATATGACCGACACCATCTTCGCCCTCGCCACCCCGCCCGG
>JAFKFS010000032.1 GCA_017308115.1 Bordetella sp. | reverse complement strand
CTGCAGTTGGACTGGCGCCTGCACCTGGGCGATGTCGGCCTGCCGGACGAGGGGCAGCTCAGCGTCAGCTCGGCGATCAGCTATCTGAGCAGCTTCGAGATCCAGGCCCTGCCGGGCGCGCCGACGTACGACTACGCCGGCACCTGGGGGACGGCGATCGAAGCCAACGCCGGCCAGGCGCACCCCGAATGGAAGGCGTCGACCAGCGTCACCTACTCGCGTGAAAGTTGGAACGTCGGCCTGCGCTGGCGCCACATGTCGGAGATGATCCACAGCGCCCGCGTGACCTCGCCGAACAGCACGGCGCGCGGCGTGGACGCCTATGACGTCTTCGACTTGAACGCCCGGGTGACGCTGCCTTACGACACCTCCCTGCGCTTCACCGTGACCAACCTGTTCAATGAGGCGCCGCCGCAGGTGGGGGACGTCCGCGGCACCTACGATGCGCAGAACTACGACACCATAGGCCGCTACTACACGGTCGCGGTCACCAAGACCTTCTAGACTTCCGCAAGGAGATCTGAAGTCAGAAGCGGCGGGACCTCGGTTCCGCCGCCCCTAATCCGGCCTAGCGCCGACAATATTCCAGTGGGGCGGCGAGGTTCGCCGCATGGAGGAGGATAGTGAAGTTGTCATCTAAGAAATCATGGTTCGTCGGCCTGGCGGCCGCCCTCATGGCCTCGGCCCCGGCGGCCGCGCAGCAGGCGGCCTCGGCGCCGAGCGTCTCCTACATCCACGCCGGACGCCTTCTGGCTGACCCGGCCACCGGGCGCGTGACCCGGAACCAGACCCTGGTGGTCGAGAACGGCCGCGTGCGCGAGATCGTCAACGGCTTCGTCGGCCAGGGCCAGGGCGAAGTCGTCGATCTGTCGGACAAGTTCGTCCTGCCGGGTCTGATCGACAGCCACGTCCACATCACCAACCAGCAGGGCGAAGGCAACCGCGTCGCCCGCTTCACCAACACTGCGGCCGACTCCGCCGTTCAGGGCGCGGCCTACGCCCTGGTGACGCTGCGGGCGGGCTTCACCACCGTCGCCGACCTGGGCGGCGCCAGCGACGCCGTCATCGCCCTGCGCAACGGCATCGCGGCGGGCAAGATTCCCGGCCCGCGCCTGCTGGTCTCGGCCGGCACGGTGACGCCGCACGGCGGCCACGGCGACGCCAACGGCGTGAACAGCGCCCTGGTGCCGGTGCTGCGCCAGAACGGCGTCTGCTCCGGCGCCGACGACTGCCGCCGCTCGGTGCGCGAGCGCGTGCGCGCGGGCGCCGACATCATCAAGATCACGGCCACCGGCGGCGTCCTGTCCGACACCGGCGCGGGCCTGAACCAGCAGTTCTCGAACGAGGAACTGCAGGCCATCGTCGAGACGGCGCACTTCATGGGCCGCACGGTGACCGCCCACGCCCACGGCACCGACGGCATCAACAGCTTCCTGCGCGCGGGAGGCGACTCGATCGAGCACGGCACCTTCCTGGACGACGAATCCATCCGCATCTTCAAGGCCAACAACGGCTGGCTGGTGCCGACCCTGCTGGCCGGCGACTTCGTCGCCCGCGAAGCCGCGCGGCCGGAAACCTTCTTCACCCCGAACCAGCGCAAGAAGTCGCTGGAAGCCGGTCCGCAGATGCTGGACATGGCGCGCCGCGCCCACCGCGCCGGCGTTCAGATCGCCTTCGGCACCGACACCGGCGTCTCGCCGCACGGCGAAAACGCCAAGGAGTTCGCCCTGCTGGTCCAGGCCGGCCTGACCCCGCTGGAGGCCGTCCGCGCCGCCACCGTCGGCGCCGCGACCCACTTCCGCCTGCAGGACGAGATCGGCCGCCTGACGCCCGGCTACGCCGCCGACGTCATCGCCGTCTCGGGCGATCCCCTGAGCGACGTGACCACGCTGGAGCACGTCAAATACGTGATGAAGGGCGGCGTGACCTATCGCAACGACTGAGGTTCGCCGAGGTCAGGACGCTGGAATACGGCGTAGATCGAAAGGGGGCGGCGCGAGCCGTCCCCTTTTTTCGTTTCGCCGCTCTCGCAGGGCGGCCAGCGCTGTCGTCGACGCGCGGGCGTTTGCGTGTCTCCACTGATCTTTCCGGCGGGGATCAGTGGGCGTGCGGCCTGCGCCGCCAGTTCATCAGGTGGGCGGCGCCGAGCAGCAGGCCGCCTGCGACGGTGATGGGCGTCTCGGCCTCGTGCGTCGGCCATTCGGCGGCGGCCAGGAAGAGCAGGGCGACGCCGAGCGCGCCCAGGCCGATCAGCGGCCAGGCGCGGCGACCGTCCGGCGTCGGGCGGGTCAGGGTCCAGGCGGCTATAGGCGCGGCGGTCAGGGCGAAGGCCCAGTGAACCCAGGGGGGCTCGACGAACAGGCCCAGGACCGGCAGTAGTCCTGCGACCAGGGGCAGGGCCAGGCAGTGGATCATGCACAGGCAGGACAGGCCGACGGCGGCGACGTCGCCCCAGGTCTGGACACGAGCGTTCATGGCGATCCTTTCAGAGGAAAGTCGGCCGCGACGTCATGGGACGCCGCGGCCAGGCGGGGGGAGGAGGGGAAGGATCAGAAGCGGGCGCGGAAACCCAGGACGAGGTTGCGGCCGCGCAGGGGGGCCAGGTGGCTGATGAAGGAGGCGTGGTTCAGCGCCTTCTCGTCCAGCAGGTTGGTCCCGCGCACGAAGATCTGTCCGTTGATGTCGGCGATCGTCGGGACGTCATAGGCCAGGGTGGCGTTGACCATGTCGTAGCCGGGCGTCTTGCGTTCGAAGGCGGCGATGCGGTCCTGCTCGAAGACATGGACGTATTCCAGATTGCCGGACCAGGCGCCCCGATGGAAATCGCCGCGCGCGCCGAGACGGCCGGCCGGAATGCGCGGCAGGTCGCCGCCGTCGCCCTTCAGCTCGGCCCGGACGTAGTCGCCGAACGCCGTGACGGACAGGCCCGGCCGGAACTCGTGGGTAACCTGGCCCTCGATCCCGGTGAAGCGGGCGTCGGCCTGGGTGTAGCGGATCAGGCGGAAGTCCTCGAACTGATCGAGGGTGTCGGCGAAGATGTAGCCGTCATAGTCGTAGTGGTAGAGGCTCGCGGCGAAGGTCGTGGCGCCCTCGGTCTTCTTCAGGCCCAGCTCGATCGAATTAGCCGTCTCGACATCCAGGCCGGCGCCGCCGATCTCATAGGTGTTGGTCGCCAGGTGGACGCCTCGGGCATACAGTTCCTGCGCCGTCGGCGCGCGCTGGGATCGGGCCAGGGTCACGCTGGCGACATAGCCGGGCGTGAAGGTCCAGCCGGCGCCTCCGGAGATGGAGAAGGGCGAGTGGCTCGTATCGGCGCGCCCCAGGGCGCGGGCGTCCTGCCACTCCTGGCGCAGGGCGCCTTCAAAGCGCCAGTCGCCGGCGACGTATTCCTCGACCAGGAACAGGGCGTGGTTCTCGGTCCGGCTTTCGGGGATGAAGGACTCGGCGCCGACGGCGGCGAAGTCGCTGCGCGAGGTCTGGGCGCCGATCACGCCGCGCATCCCGCCGATGGCGGCGTGCTGCACCTCGACGCGGGCGTCATAGCCTTCGTTGGTGAAGGTGGTGGCGATCTCGCCGTCGTCGATCTCGTCGTGGCGATAGTCGGTGTAGCCGCCGCGGAAGCGGATGCGCTCGATCCCGGCGAAGGGGTCCTCGATCTCGCCGCGCACGTCCACCCGCTTGCTGATCAGGTCGACGATCGGGACATGGTCATGATCGTGGTCGTGATCATGATCGTGGTCATGGTGGTCGCCGCCGTGGTCGTGGCCGCCGCAGTGCAGGCTGGAGCCGTGCGGGTGGCAGGATTCATACTCGTGCGTATGCCCCGGCAGGCCGTACTCGCTGCGCTGTTCCGTATAGGCGGCCCCCAGATAGCCCCGCGACCCGATCCAGGACAGGCCCAGGGTCGCGGTCGAACTCCGGTTGAACGACCCGTCCAGCGTGGCTTCGTCGAAGTCGGGGACCTCATAGTCGTCGGTGCGGCGCCCGGCGGCCTCGACGCGGATGGCGAACGATCCCGCGCCGGCGGTCAGGCCGACCACGCCGGCTTCTTCATTGTCCGCCGTGCCGAGGCGGAATTCGGCGACGCCTTCGCCGCCGTTCTCAGGGATGCGCGTCGGAATCTTCCTGTCGATCAGATTGACCGCCCCGCCGATGGCGCCGCCGCCGTAGAGCAGGGCGGACGGGCCGCGCAGGATCTCGACGCCTTCCAGCAGCAGGGGCTCGCCGGACACGGCGTGGTCGGGCGAGACTTCGGAGGCGTCCATCAGGGCCGAACCGTCTGTCAGCACCTTGACCCTGGGCGCAGTCTGGCCGCGGATCACCGGACGGCTGGCGCCGCCGCCGAAGGTGTCGGAGTTGACCCCGGGCAGGCCGGTCAGCGTCTCGCCCAGCGTCGATTGCCGACGCTGGACCAGTTCGTCGCCGCGCAGCACCGCCACATTGGACGCCACCTCCCTGCCGGAGCGGCCCAGGGCGTCGGCCGTGACGATCACGTCGTCGACGCGGGTTGCGGACGGACCGGACTGGGGCAGGGCGTCGGCCCAGGTCGCCGTCGAAATGGCTGAGAAACTCGCCGCCGCGAGCGGGATCGATCTTGAGTGCATGACGTTCCCCGTTCATGAAGAGAGTCGCTATTATGTTATATCGTAACATTCATCAAGCGAGCATGAGGGAGGCCATGAATGAAGGACGAAGGACCCGCCGCCGAGGCCGAACGGCTGCAGCTTCTGGTATGGAGCCTGATCGGCGAGGCTTTTGAGAAACGCCGAAAGGACGGCCTCAACCAGTCGAAGCTCGCGAGGAGGCTCGGCGTTCCTCGGGGCCAGGTCTGCCTTTGGCTGCGGGATCGGGAGCGGATGACCCTGAAGGCGGCGGCCCGCCTGGCGGCCGCCATGGGCTATGACGTCGATGTGCGACTGGCCCGCCGGATGAAGCGCGCCGTTCCAACGGCGGGCGATCAATGAGCCTGTTCGAACACATCGAAGCCTTGCAGGGAGATTTGCCCTGGGGGCGCTTCCTGGATGCGGGGACCGGGGTCAACTCCTGTCTGTGGGGCATGGGTCTGGCGACCGAAGCCTGGACGGGGGTGACGGCCGCAGCCGGACATGCGGATCAGGTGGGGGCCGCCGCCGGCGCGCGGCTTCGGCCGCAGGACCGGCTCGTTCTCGGCAACTGGGTTGACCCTGGCCTTCTGGAAGGCGAGGTCCATGACACGGTCGTGGCGGACTATCTGATCGGCGCCGTGGAGGGCTTCGCGCCCTATTTTCAGCGGACCCTGCTGCATCGCCTGAAGCCGATGACGCGCCGCCGCCTCTATGTCGTCGGCCTCGATCCCTATATCGTCGGGCCGGCCGACACGGATGAAGCGCGGATGGTGCGGCGGATCGGCAGGTTACGCGACGCCGTCCTGCTCATGGCGGATGAAACGCCCTATCGCGAATATCCGGCGGAGTGGACGTTGAACGCCCTGGCGGATTCGGGCTTCAGGGTGCTCTCGGCGCGCCGCTTTCCCAATCGGTACAAGGCGAAATGGGTGAACGGCCAGCTGGACATGGCGGTGCGACGGCTGCCGCGGATAGCGGATCGAGACCTGGCCGGGCGTCTGACCGACGCCGTCGCCGAAGTCCGACAGAGCGCCCTGCGTCTTTGCGCCGAACGCAAGGGTTTGCGGCATGGCGCCGACTATGTGGTGGCTTGTGAGCCGCGCTGACGCCGCCGTCCGGCCCGCCGCGATGAAGATGGGGCCTTGAATTGAACCTGGGCCCCGCCGCGTTCGAAACGGCGAGGCCCAGGCGAAGGACGGTGGAGATCAGCGCCGGGGCTGGATGCGCCAGACGGTGTTGGCGTCGTCCTGATCGCCGCCCTTGGTCACGGCGTAGAAGACGCCCCTGGCGCCCGCTGCGACATGGTTGGCCTGGGGCGCGCCGCCGAAGTTGGCCACCAGCCGGCCGTCCGCATTGACGACGGCGATGGTGCTGGAGCCGCGGTTGGCGACGAAGGCCTGGCGGCTGACGGGATCGAAGGCCACGTTCAGCGCGCCGGCGCCGACCGGGGTGTCCGCGATCACCGCGCCGCTTTCGCCGTCCAGCACCACGACGTTGTCGGTGCCTTGCGCGGCCACGAAGATGCGGCCGGTCTGGGGATCGTGCGACACGCCGATGGCGCCGCGCGCCCCCGGAACGGGCAGGACCTTCAGCACGGTGTCGGTGCGGGTGTCGATCACCGCCACCTCATTGGTGCTGTTGCTGACGACGTAGAGGCGGTGGGCGGTCGGGTTCATCGACAGGCTGGCGGCCGAGAACCGTCCGCCGCGGGCCGCGGAGGCGATGGCGATGCGGCGCGCGACCTCGCGCCGGGCGGTGTCGAACACCACGACTTCCGGCTCGAAGGTGGCGCTGACATAGGCCTTGTTCTGCGAGGCGTCGATGACGACGTCGCGGGCGTGGTTGACCGTGCCCGGCTCGAACTGGCGCACCAGCGACAGGTCCGACTGGCGATAGACGGCGACCGTGTTCTGGCGGCTCTGGGTCACCCAGACGGTGTCATGAGCGTCGTCCACGCCGACGCCGTAGACGGCGAAGACGCCGCCGTCCTGAACCTGGCCGTCACGGCCGGGGCGGCCCGGCGCGGCGGCGGGCGTGATGCGCGCCTCGATCGCCAGGGTGTCGGCGTTCATCCGCAACAGCTCCGACTGGCGCACCGGCGGGCGGCCCACGGCGGAGGTGACGAAGACGGCGTTGTTCTTGGCGCTGTAGGCGGACTGGTAAAGGCCGCGCGCCGCCTCGCCGCGCCGGACGTCGTATCGTTCGACGCCCATGACCGGCAGGTCGGGCGAGACCTTCAGTTCGCTGACGGCTGCGCCATAGGGACCGGTCGACACCACCACCAGCGGGTGGACGCCGACAGCGGCGTCGGCGGGCAGACGGAACCGGGCCTCGACCTTGCCTTCGGCGTCGGCCGTCAGTTCGCCGGTGACCGCCGTGGCTCCGTGGAGGACGCGGACCGTCTGGCCGGGTTTGAAGCCCTGGCCGGCGGCCACCACTTCGGCGCCGGGCAGGATGGGCCGGCCCTGTTCGGCCGCGGCGAAGCGGATGGAGCCGTCGAATGACTTGTCCGGGGCGGGGAAGGTCTGGGCCTGGGCGACGCCGGCCGCGAGCAGCAAGGCGGTCGTGGCGATGAGGCCGGCGCGGAAGCGATGCGGATGAAGAAGTGTCATGTCTTTGGTTTCCTTTTGGCTTCAGGCTCAGAAACGAGCCGTCAGGCCGGCCCAGACGCGGGCCTTGTCGTTGACGTAGCCGTATTCTGCGTAAGTCATCTCATGGTTGAAGAGGTTCTGGATCCCGGCCCGGAACGTCACCTTGTCGTTGACCTGATAGGAGCCGCCGACGTCGATCGTGGTGTAGGCCGGGGCGATGATGTTCGAGGAACTGATGGCGATGGCGGCCTGCTGCTCCTCGCCGTAGTAGATGGCGCGGACATAGCCGCTGATCTTGGAATGACGCGGGCGGAACGTCAGGGCGACGCTGGCCTGGGAGTCGGGGGTTTCGTTCAGGGCTGCACCGGCGTTGGTTCCGGTCAACTGCTCCGAGTCGTTCAGCGTGCCCGTCGCCTTCAGGGTGATGCTGTCGGTCAGGCGGGCGTCCAGCGTCGCTTCGAGGCCCTTGATGCGGACTTCGTCGACGTTGATGTAGGTGGTGCCGAAGCGGCCCGAACTGTTGGCCGGTTCGCTGACGCACCATGCGCCGGCCTCGACGCAGGTGACGCGCAGAATCTTGTCCTTGAAGTCCGTCTGATAGGCGGTCAGGCCGATCTCGACGTTCGACGACACGGTGTAGATGACGCTGCCTTCATAGGTCCGGGACGTTTCGGCCTCCAGGTCGGGGTTGCCGTAGACGTTGCCGCCGCGGCTGGTCTGGCCCCAGTCGGCCAGGGTCTGACGGATGTCCGGGGCCCTGAAGCCGCTCGATACGCCGCCCTTGACGATGAGGTTGCCGGTCGGCTTCCAGACGCCGTACAGGCGGGGCGAGACCTGCGAGCCATAGAGGTCGTGGTCGTCGAGGCGAAGGCCGGCCGTCAGGGCGAAGTTGGAGGTCAGGCTCCACTCGTCCTCGGCGAACAGCGCCCATTGGGTGCGGTCGGCGGCGTCCCGCACCTTGCCGTTCACCGTCAGCCCGTTGCCGGCCGGGGCGTAGAGATCGGCGAAGTTGTAATAGGCGCCGACGTTCAGGATGTGCTGGCCGATCGGCACGATCCACGCCGTCTGGGCGACGGTGTTCTTGATGTTGACGTTGGTTTCCTGGCGGGTCGCGTCTTCGAACTGAATGAAGGACTGCGACGTCGCCCAGCCCCAGTCGCCGGAGTGGTTGATCGAATAGACGAAACGCTCCTGGCTCTGGACGGTCCGGGTCCCTTCCGGCGCGGTCGCGGTGACGGCGGTGGTGCGGCCGGTCGTCTGCCAGGCTTCCTGATCGTAATAGGCGGCTTCGAACAGCAGGTTCTGCGTGGGGCTGAGCGTCCAGCCCAGCTTGGCCGAGAGGCTGTTGTCCTTGCGCTCGGGCGAGCCGGTGAGGATGTCGTCCTCGGCGCGGCGGTTCATCGAGGCCGAAAGCTGCAGGCCCAGGGTGTCGGCGATCAACGGGCCGCTGGCGTAGACGCTGGCGTCGTAATAGTCGCCATAGTCGCCGTCGGTCTGCACCGTACCGTTGGCGCGCACGCTGCCGGTCCAGCGCTCGCCGATGCGGCGGGTGATGACGTTGATGACGCCGCCCATGGCGTCGGAGCCATAGAGCGAGGACATCGGGCCGCGCACGACTTCGATGCGCTCGATCATCTCCATCGGGGGCAGCAGGCCGCTCTCGGCGATATTGCCGCCGTTGGTGCGCGACTCACGGGAGTTGAGGCGTTTGCCGTCGACCAGGATCAGGGTGTAGGCGCTGCCCAGACCGCGGATCGAGATGTCGCGGCTGTTGCCCTCGCCCGGCGTGACGGTGACGCCGGGAATGTCCAGCAGGACGTCGGTGACCTGACGATAGGGCGACTGCTCCAGCACCTCGCGCGTGATCACGCTGATTGAGGCGGGCGCATCCTTGACCTGCTGTTCCCGGCCGGCGGCCGTGACGACGACGTCCGAGACCTGGGTGGCGGCGGTCTGATCGGTGACGACCTCCGCAAGGGCCACGGGCGCGTAGAGCATGGAGGTGGATAGGAGCGTCGCAGCCAGGCCGCGCGCGCGGATTGAGTCGAACATCATGCAAATTCCCTTGCATCGAGCGGCGAATAAGCACGCCGTCGAGCGTGAGAACGCGACTAATAGTGACTCGCAAATGGCGCTATATCGTCTGGGGTTATAAGCGTTATGCGGACGATCGGGGCGTGCGCGTCCCCGGCGGGCGTCCTCGGCCGCGCCAAAGACTAGGTTCCAGCGCCGTGCTGTAGGCGAACCCGCAGGGAAACCCCTTCGATGAGGCTGTAACCGGCCGCCTCAAGGACGCTTTCCAGCGCGTCGATGGCGGATGGCGCTTCAATTTGCCGCACCTCGCCGGTGGCCGGCAGGACGAGGGTCAATATTCTCTGCGGGGGCGTAAGCTGGACCAGACGGTGGGCGCCGTTTCGCGCCGCGACCTCGACGACGCCCAGGTTGATGAGGATCCGGACCGTCCGATGGACGGTGGAGAGGGCGATCCTCGCCAGCTCCATGCGCACGTTTCGCCAGATGTCCTCGATGCTGATCGGGCCCGGGGCTGCGGCCAGGGCGCGCAGAACCGCCTGTCGTTCGGCATTCACGGCATGACCGGCGTGACGTAGCTTTTCAACGATGGCGTTCTCGATGCTGGACATATTCTTTATTAAATCAGTACATTACGAGCGTATTGTTGCGTGCTGTCTCAGGGTTGGGATGGGCTTTCGGCGAAGGGAAGGCAGAGCTGCTGGATCAGCCATTGCACTTCCGGATCCCGCTGCGCGCGTTCGTGCCAGGTGATCCAGTAGTCGAAGTTCGGCAGCGGCGTGGGAGGCTCGAAGGCCACGAGGCCGTGCACCTGTTCGAAGCGGCGCGCGACCCGGGACGGCGCCGTCATCACCGCCAGGCTTCCCGCGATCAGATAGGGCGCCATCATGAAGTGATCGGTGATCACGATGTTGCGCCGCCGGATGTCGGGATGCTGTTCCTCATAGGCCGCGGCCAGTCCGCCGGGCACGCGCACCGCCACGTGGGCCTGGGCGAAGAAGGTTTCGGCGGACATCCGACCGTCCTGAAGGCCGGGGTGGGTGCGGCACGCGAGACCCAGATGGCTTTCGCTGAAGAGCCAGCGCGCATGAACCCGGCTGAGGTCCGGCGCGCCGCCGCAGATGACCAGGTCGACGCCGCCGTTCGCCAGAAGCTTCTCACTGTCGGCCGTATAGGGATGGATCGAAAGCTCGAGCTTCGGAGCCGCCTCGGCGAGGGCCTGCAGGGACGGCTCTATGACGCTGACCACGCCCTGATCCGTCGAAGCGATCCTCAGGCGTCGCTGAAGCGACTGGGGATCGACCTCTGTCTGGGCGAGCAGGACCCGGCCCTCGGCCAGCCAGGCGCCCAGATGCTCGCGCAGTCGTTCGCCGCGCGGCGTCAGCACCATTCCGCCGCTTGAGCGAAGCAGAAGCGGGTCGTCGAAGCGGAGGCGCGCCCTTGCCAGCGACCGGCTCACGGCGGGCTGACTGACCTTCATGCGTTTGGCCGCCTTGGTCACGCTGAGCGTTTCGAGGATGACGTGAACGGTGGTCAGAAGGCGAAGATCGCTCTCATCATAGAAATCGATGGGATCGGGCCTGCGGACGGCGAGAGTGGACATGAGGCATCTGCGTGGATCGGGAGCGAGGCGTCGCTCATGGACTTCAACGTCACGCCGCCGAGTTTCCGTCTCTCGACAGGGTTCGGCCGGCGTCCCAAGGCCCGCCGGGCGCTCTTGAACGCCAGCAGGGGAGACCTCTGAGGAAGGGGCGCGATCTGGGAACGCTCGCCCGGCCGACGACTTAGGAAAACACGCCCCCCTTCGTTCACAGGAGCCGTCATGCCCGACCGCCTGACCATGCAGGACCCGCGTCATCAGTATCCGAGGCCGCCGTTTCCGCGACAGCCGCAGCCCGCTCCGGGTCTGGTCGCCAGGATGGAGCCTGCGCCCGACCACGGCGAGGAGAGCTATCGCGGCCACGGGCGGCTGAAGGGCCGCCGCGCCCTGATCACCGGCGCCGATTCCGGCATCGGCCGCGCCGTCGCAATCGCCTATGCCCGCGAAGGCGCCGACGTCGCCGTCGCCTACCTGCCGTCGGAGGAGGCGGACGCGCGCGAGGTGATCGCCCTGATCGAGGCCGAGGGCGTCAAGGCGCTGGCCCTGCCGGGCGATGTGCGCGACGAGGCGTGGAACACGACCATGGTGGAGCGCACGCTCGAGGCTTTCGGCGGGCTGGACATCCTGGTCGTCAATGCGGGCCGCCAGCAGTTCCGCGAGGACGTGGGCGCGGTGTCGACCGAGGATTTCGACGCCACGATGAAGACCAATCTCTACGCCCTGCACTGGCTGTGTCAGGCGGCGACGCCGCACCTGCCGCCGGGCGCGGCGGTCATCGTCACGGCCTCGATCCAGGCCTATGAGCCGTCGGACATCCTGCTGGACTATGCCGCCACCAAGGCCGGGATCGTCACCTACGCCAAGGCCCTGGCGAAGCAACTGATCGAAAAGGGCGTGCGGGTGAACGCGGTGGCGCCGGGTCCGTTCTGGACGGTGCTGCAGCCCAGCGGGGGCCAACCGCAGGAGAAGGTCGAGAAATTCGGCGCCCACAGCGCCTTCGGCCGTCCCGGCCAGCCGGTCGAGATCGCGCCCGTCTATGTGCTTCTGGCGTCGCAGGAGGCCAGCTTCGTCACCGGCGAGGTATGGGGCGTCACCGGCGGCGCCGGCGTCGCCTGAAGGCTTTTTCAGACCTCGAACACGCGATAGGGCGTGTCGCCCAGCGTCTGCAGCACGGGCAGGGCGACGTTATAGACCGGAACGCCGCGCGCCGTGCGGCCTTCCGGCGCCCCGCGATGGGCGTGGCCGTGCAGCACCAGCTTGACGTTCTCATAACGATCGACGACCTCGGCCAGCCGCGACGAGCCGAGGAAGGCGTGGATTTCAGGCGGTTCGCCCATCACCGTATCGACCACCGGGGCGTAGTGGAGCAGGACCACGCTGCGCTCGGTGCGCAGGGTGCGGATCGAGTTCTCGATCAGGTTGGCGTCCTCCACCGCTTCATTGACGAAACTCTTGATCGAGGCCTCGCCGAAGGAGCTGAGCATATAGCGGCCGAAGCCGCCGACGAAGCCCTTGCCCCCGGCGAAGCCGACGCCGTCGATCTCATAGGCCTCGCCGGTCAGCATCTTCACCCCGGCCTCGGCCAGCATGCGGGTCACGTCCTGCGGCTGGCCGCACTCATGCTCATGATTGCCCAGGACCCCGACCATGGGGATGCGGCAGGCGCGCAGGTCCTCCAGCAGGTTCTCCACCTCGGCCGTCTTGCCGAAGTTGACCAGGTCGCCGCACAGGCACAGCACGTCGGCGTCTTCATGCACCCGGTCGAACAGGTCGCGATAGGCGCGGTGCGAGGTCTCGCCGACGTGCAGGTCGCCCACGGCAGCGACGCGCAGCTTCGTCTTCGGCCCGGCCTCCATGCCTGGCTGGGGCGTCTGGCCTTCGGCGGGAGGCGCGGCGGTTTCAGGTTTTTCAGGCGACGGGGTCATGGCGCTCCTCCAGGCCCTTGCCCACCACGTCGCCAAAGCCCCATTCGGAGATGTCGGCGATGTAGTCGCGCGGGCTGAACAGACGGCCGCGGCACACCTTCACGCGCGGCGGAGGCAGGTCGATCTGGGCCTGAAGGCGGCCGATCAGCTCCGTCATCAGCCAGGCGGGCACCAGGCCGCGCTCGGTCGGATAGGCGAAGCGGAAGTTGAGCAGATGCGCCATCAGCACCTCCCAATAGAGGTCCATCTGATCCAGCAGAGACTTCCAGTCGATGGCGTCGGCCTGCTTCAGGATGACGTGGTTCACATCGGCGCCGTCGTAGCGATAGCGGTCCTGGATGAAGGCCTTGGACAGGATCAGGGCGGTCGGCGGGGTGATCGTCACCTCATGCCCGTAGACGGTGATGCGGTCCGGCCCGAACCAGCTGTCGGACACGGCGATTGTGCCGTTCGACATGGCGAAGATGACGTCGAAGAAGTGTTTGTCGTCCTTCCAGACCTTGGCGATCCAGCGTTCATCCTCGACGTCGGTGCGATAGCCGCGCGCCTGGAAGAAGGCGAGGATGCGCGGATAGTCGCCGGGCTTGCAGAAGACGTCCAGATCCTTGGTCGGACGGCGGATGCCCGTATAGGCGGTGACGGCGTAGGTGCCTGACAACAGGAAGGGCACGCCGGATTCCGTCAACAGGCGCAGGGCTTCCTCATAGAAGGCCTGGGCTTCGGGCGGCGGTTCGAAGGCGGGATCGGCGACCGTGTCGGACATGGGATGTGGCTTCCTGAACAGGGCAGGGGAACGACGCATGAAGAAGCCGAGTTCCGCCGAGAGCGCGAGCCCGCGTCGGTGAACCGCAGGGGCGCGCGGGCGTTGGCTCAGGATGGTCGACGTCGCCTGGACACCCTACTGCGGGCCCGCGCCCGATCCCGCCGAGACCCTGGGGCGCTGGAACGGCGACCCGGTCCTCTGGGCCGTGCTGGCGGCGGCGACGGCGGCGGGTCTGGTTCTGCTGCGCGGACCGGCGAAGGGACGATACGTCGCCGCCATGGCGGTGCTGGCCGTCGGCTTCATCTCTCCTCTTTGCGCGCTCAGTTCGGCGTTGTTCACCGCGCGGACGCTTCACCACCTTCTGCTGGTGCTGGCGGCGGCGCCCCTGCTGGCCCTGTGCCTGCCTCGGCTGAGGCGGCCGCGCGTGGCGGCGGCGACCGCCGTGCAGGCGGTCGTGTTCTGGGCCTGGCATGCCCCGGCACTCTACGCCCAGGCCCTGTCGCACGACGGAATCTACTGGCTGATGCAGATCAGCATCCTGGGAAGCGCCGTCTGGTTCTGGGCGACGGTGCGCAGCGCCAAAGGCCATGCGGCCGTGGCGGCCCTGCTGGCGGCCATGCTTCTGATGGGGCTGCTGGGCGCCCTGATCGTATTCGCGAGCCAGCCCCTCTACGCCCCGCATTTCGCCGGCGCCCTGGCCTGGAGCATGACGCCGATGGAGGATCAGCAGGCGGCGGGCCTGGTCATGTGGGCGCCGGCGGCGGCGGCCTATCTTCTGGCCGCCCTGTGGCGGATCAACGGCCTGCTGAAGCCCGCCGACGAGGCGGCGGCATGATCGACCGGCTGATCGCCCAGGCGCTGGAATGGGCTGCGGGCCATCATGACGAGGGCCGCTATTCCCCCGTGGCCATCGGGTTTCACTGGATCATGGCCGCCATGGTCGTCTTCCAGCTGGGGTGGGGTTGGCGGATGGGGCGGCTGCCGGTCGGGGGCGACAAGGTCGCGGCCTATGAGGTCCATTTCGCCGTCGGCCTGTTGATGCTTCTGCTGGTGATCGCCCGCCTGACCTGGCGGCTGGTCGCGCCGGATCTGATCAATGACGCGGACAAGCCGGGATGGGAAAGCACGGCGGCCCATGTCACCCACTACGTCTTCTATATCTGTCTGTTCGGCCTGCCGCTGTCGGGCTGGGCCATGATCTCGGCGACGGCGCGGGACAGCCAGCTGACGGCGGGGGGGCTCCTTCCCTGGCCGTTGCTGCCGATGCAGGACCTGGCGAACCGCCAGCTGTGGGCCATCGAGGCGGCGGCCGAATGGATGCACTGGGGGCTGGTCCTGACCCTGCTGCTGATGATCCCGATCCATGCCGGGGCGGCGCTCAAGCACCATCTGATCGATCGGGACGACGTGTTTCACGCGATGCTGCCGGTCGCGCCGCAGCTGAAGCCGAAACGGACGCGCTGGCAGAGGCGCTGGCGCGCGCTTGAGAAGCGGGTCGGGTCGACAGCCATTCGGCTATGGCGCGGGCTTCTGCGTCCGTCAGCGGCCGGACGGCCGCGGCCATGACGCCGCGCGGGTCGTTGCGGCGTTCGCCCGCCTTCCAACGGCGGATCTGCTCCAGGACATAGGCGGCGGGTTGGGCGGCGACCTCGGGCTGGCCCTCGCCGGCGCCTTGGCCCTCGGTCCCATGGCAGGCGGCGCAGGCGACGATCCCGCGCGCGGCGTCGCCGTTCAGCCAGACGGACGGAGCGGGCGAAGCGATCGCGCCCGGCGTCGGGGCGGGCAGGTCGGCGTACCAGGCCGCGACGGCGCGCCGGGCGTCCGGATCCAGCCCGCGCGCGACGCGGGTCATGACCTCGTCGGGACGCAGGCCGCTGGCGTAGTCCTCCATCTGCTTGTGCAGATAGCCCTGGTCCAGACCGGCCAGACGCGGCGTCGAGACGCCGTCGCCCTCTCCCTTCAGCCCGTGGCAGGTGAAGCAGGCGTTGGCCGCGCCGCCCGCTCCGCCGCCCATGGCGATGATCTGGCCCGAAGCCTGAAAGGCGCGGTCGGTCGCGCCCGGCGTCGTGTCGCAGGCGGCGAGGACCAGTCCGAGGAGAGCAAGGGGCAGGGCGCGCACCCTGATCCAACACCGGCTTTACGGCGCCGGTTCCGCGGAACCGGCGGCGGCGCGGCGGATTGGTTCTGGCGAAGCTGAAAGGGGCCGGATGCCGTCATGTCGCGACGATGGGGAAGATAGGGGCGGCGGTCTCGGCCGTCGGCCTGCTGGGCCTGGCCGCCTGCGCGGACAAGGCCGAGGCGCCGCGCGCCCTGGCGGGCGCCGACCCGGCCGAGGGCCTGCGCCTGATCCGAAGCCAGGGGCTGCAGCGCCTGTCACGACATTCCCGGCGTGGCCTGGCCCAAGGGGCGGACCGGCGGGTCGCTGGCGGGCGTCGGGGCGCGGCCGATGATCGCCGGGCGACTGCCGAACCAGCCGGCGGTGACGGCCGCCTTCGTACGCGACGCGCCGTCGCTGCTGCCCGACACCGGCATGCCGCCCATGCCCCTGAGCGAAGCCGAAGCCCGCGACATAGCGGCCTATCTCTACACGCTCGATGACGATTGAGACGCCGGACATGTTGGGCGGCTGGCCGCCGCCGGTGCTGGACCCCGCCGGACCCTTCGCCGGACCGGTGACGGTGGTCGCCTGGGTGCTGTTCGTCATGGGGGCGGCGGTGTTGGCCGTCGTCCTGATCGCGCTGGGCGTCGCCCTGTTCGGGCCGAGGACGTGGAAACGTCGGGTGGGCGGCGAGCGCCTGGTCTGGATCGGCGGCCTGGCCTTTCCGGTGGTCGTGCTGACGGGCCTGCTGATCTACGGCCTCAGCGTCACCGCGCGCGTGTCGGATGCGCCCCGCGACGGCGAGATGCGCGTGCGCGTCACCGGCGAGATGTGGTGGTGGCGCGTGGCCTATCTGGACGGCCAAGGCCGCGAAACGGTCCAGGACGCCAACGAGGTCCACATCCCCGTCGGCCGCCCGGTGGTGATCGAACTGGAGAGCGCCGACGTCATCCATAGTCTGTGGGTGCCGCGCCTGGGCGGCAAGACGGACATGATCCCCGGCCGTCGCAACTTCATGCGCCTGCAGGCTGACAAGCCGGGCGTCTATGCGGGACAGTGCGCCGAATACTGCGGCGGCCCTCACGCCCTGATGGGCTTCGTCGTCGTCGCCCATGCCGAGGCCGACTTCGAGGCCTGGCGGGTGAAGCAGGCCGCGCCCGCCGCATCGTCCGTCCTGCCGGGCGCGGCGGTGTTCGGCGCCTCGGGCTGCGGCGCCTGCCACACCATAAGGGGAACCGAGGCCAACGGCCTGGCAGGGCCGGACCTGACCCACGTCGGTTCGCGCCAGACGCTGGGCGCGGGCATCCTGCCCAACAATCAGGGGACGATGGCGGGATGGATCGCCGACAGCCAGGGGATCAAGCCGGGCAACCGCATGCCCTCCTATCCGGTGCGGACCGGGCGCGAGCTGCGCGATCTGGCCGCTTATCTGGACAGTCTGAAATGACGTCGGAAACCGGCTTCGACGTCCGCAAATACGATCGCCTTCCCACCGAGGAGCCGCGTCCGGACGGCGAGCTGGAGCAACTGGAGGCCGCCTGGTGCGGTCCGCGCCGTCCCGGCGAGTGGATCACGGCGATCAACAACAACATCATCGGCGTCTACTACGTCGGCGCGGCCATGCTGTTCTTCGTGCTGGCGGGGGTGCTGGCGCTGCTGATGCGCACGCAGCTGGCCCTGCCGATGACCGGCTTCCTGCCGCAGGAGACCTACAACCAGATCTTCACCATGCACGGCACGGTGATGATGTTCCTGTTCGCCGTGCCGGCGGTCGAGGCGCTGGGCGTGCTGCTGCTGCCGCAGATGCTGGGGGCGCGCGACCTGCCGTTTCCGCGCCTGGGGGCCTACGCCTTCTGGGCCTATCTGATCGGCGGCCTGGCTTTCTTCTGCTCCCTGTTCTTCGGTCTGGCGCCGGATGGGGGCTGGTTCATGTATCCGCCGCTGACCGGGATGACCTATTCGCCGGGGATCAACGCCGACTTCTGGCTGCTGGGCATCGGCTTTATCGAGATCTCGGCCATCGCCGGCGCCATAGAGATCATCGTCGGGGTGCTGAAGACGCGCGCGCCCGGCATGACGCTGGACAAGCTGCCGGTCTTCGCCTGGGCCATGCTGATCTTCGCCTGCATGATCATCATCGCCTTTCCCTCGGTGATCCTGGCGACCCTGCTGCTGGAGCTGGAGAGGGCGCTGGGCTGGCCCTTCTTCGACCCGCTGAAGGGCGGCGATCCCATGCTGTGGCAGCACCTGTTCTGGTTCTTCGGCCACCCGGAGGTCTACATCATCTTCCTGCCGGCGGCGGGGGCCATGTCGACCGTCATCCCGGCCATGGCGCGCACGAAGCTGGTCGGCCATCCCCTGGTGGTCATGGCCATGCTGGCCACCGGCTTCATCAGCTTCGGCGTGTGGGCGCACCACATGTTCACCACCGGCATGCCGCAGATCAGCATCAACTACTTCAGCGCCGCCTCCATGGCGGTCAGCGTGCCTGCCGGGGTGCAGGTCTTCGCCTGGATCGCCACCATAGCGGCCGGAAAGATGCGCTTCACCACGCCCGGCCTGTTCGCCGTGGGCGGCCTGGTCATCTTCGTCATGGGCGGACTGACCGGGGTCATGGTCGCCATGGTGCCCTTCGACTGGCAGGCCCACGACAGCTACTTCATCGTCGCCCACCTGCACTACGTCCTGATCGGCGGCATGGTCTTTCCCATGTTCGCGGCCATCTACTACTGGCTGCCGATGTCCAGCGTCCGGCCGCTGAGCGAGCGCATGGGCAAATGGACCTTCTGGCTGATGTTCGCCGGGCACAACATCGCCTTCCTGCCCATGCACCTGACGGGGCTGATGGGGATGCCGCGCCGAGTCTACACCTATCTGCCGGGACGCGGGTGGGATCTGCCCAACTTCATCTCCACCATAGGGGCCTTCCTGTTCGGGCTGGCGGTCCTGCTCTGGGTCGTCGACATGATCCGCAACTTCCGCCCCTTCGGCCCACGCGAGGCAGGCAACATCCACGACGGCCCCGGCCTGGAATGGCTGCCCAGCGGCTATTATTCCGTGCGATCCGTCCCGGTGGTGAGAAGCCTCTATCCGCTGTGGGAGCAGAAGGGGGTGGCGAAGGAGGTGGAGGAAGGGCGCTGGTTCCTGCCCGGCGCGGCTGGAGGCGAGCGTCAGACCCTCGTCACCAGCCCCCTCAACGCCGAGCCGCAGTATGTCCTGCGCCTGCCGCGCCCGTCGCCCTGGCACGTCTTCGGCGCGGTCTTCACGGCGGGCTTCTTCCTGATCCTGACCATCCAGGCCTATGCCGCCGCCGTGATCAGCGGGGTGCTGGCGATCTATTGCATCATGCGCTGGTGCTGGTTCCTGGATGCGCCGCACGCCCGCAAGACCACGGACATCGGGGCAGGCGTCCGCATGCCCAACTATGTCTCCGGACCGTCCAGCCATGGTTGGTGGGCCATGGTGATCGTGCTGATCGTCGGCGGCATGGTCTGCCTGCTGGCGGGCTTCTCCTATGTCTTCCTGTGGAGCCGACGGCCGGACCTGTGGCAGGCGCCGCCGGGGATGGGCTCCATGACGCTGCATATCGGCCTGCTCGGAGCGGCGGGTCTGTGCGCCATGGCCGCGTCGCGCGTGCTGCGGCGGGGGAGATCAGGAGTGGAGACGGCCGCTGTCCTGCTGCTGGTCCTCAGCGCCGTGGCCGGGGCGGCGGCTGTCGGGCTGGAGCTGCGGGCCTGGTGGGGCACGGACCTGAGACCGGACGCCGTCAGCCAGGGCGCCGCCGTCTTCGCCCTGCTGGGGTGGGCCGCGACCTTCGCCGGGATCGGCGGTCTTATGGGGCTCTACATCCTGTTGCGGCGCCTGTTCGGACGGCTAGCGGCCGAGCGGCCTTCGACGGTCGATCTCATCGGCCTCTTTCTGACCTATGCGGCGGGGCAGGCGGCGGCGGTCATGCTGCTGATCCGGCTGTTTCCGGGCGGCGGGTCATGAGGCGCTGGCTGGCCATGACGGCGGGCCTGCTGATCTGGGCCGGGCATTTCCTCGGCCTCTATCTGCTGGCAAGCGCCGCCGACGTCTGGTCCTCCGTAGAGGCTTCCGGGTGGCGCTGGACAGGGCTGGGTTTCAGCCTCCTGTGCCTGGCGGCGATCGCGGTCGTCGTCGCCCTCATGATCCGGCGCCCCGCCCCCGACGGGCCGGGCGGATGGGAGCGGCGCGTGGCCGTGACCGGCGCCCTGGTCGGGGCCGTCGCCGTGGCCTGGCAAACGGCGCCCCTGGCGTTCTGAACGCTCCGGAGGGGGCGGCGGGCCTGACGCCCGGCCGCGCTTGGGCGCCTTTCACGTCCCGGCGGGCGTCGCTTGGCGCTTGACCGCCTTGGCCAGGCTCCAGCGGTGGACCTCGCTCGGGCCGTCGTAGATACGGAAGGCGCGGACTTCGCGGAAGATCTGCTCGACGACCGTATCGCCCGAGACGCCGGTTCCGCCCATGACCTGGACGCAGCGGTCGGCGACGCCGAACAGGGCTTCCGACACCGCGACCTTGGCCATGGAGCTTTCGGTCGTGGCCAGGGCGCCGGTGTCCAGCACTCCCGCGCACCAGTCAATCATCAGCTCCGCCTGTTTCAGCGCGATCAGATTGTCGGCCAGCATGAAGCCCACCCCTTCGTGGTCGATCAGCGGCTTGCCGAAGGCGTGGCGCCGGACCGCGTAGTCCGAGGCGATCTCATGGGCGCGGCGACAGGCGCCCAGCCAGCGCATGCAGTGGCTGAGACGCGCCGGGCTGAGGCGGACCTGGGCGTAGCGGAAGCCTTCGTGCGGCGCGCCGAGAACCCGATCCCAAGCGACGGACAGGTGGTCCAGAAGCACGATCGAGTGGCGGCCGGGCATGGAGGAATCGATCGTCTCCATCACGCGCTCGACGCGCACCGCCGGGTCGGGCAGGTCGATCAGGAACATGGTCGCGGCGGTCCTGCCGTCCCCGGCGTCGGTGCGGGCCATGACGATGCCGATCGAGGCGCCGACCACGCCGGTGATGAAGGCCTTGCGGCCGTTGATGATCCAGCGGTCGCCGTCCGGAAGGGCGGTGGTCTTCAGCATGGAGGGGTCGGCGCCCGCCCCCCCGTCCTCGGCCGGTTCGGTCATGAAGAAGGCCGAGCGGGCCTCGCCCGCGATCAGGGGGTCCAGGAAGCGGCGCTTCTGGGCGGGCGAGGCGACCTTGCCCAGCAGATACATATTGCCTTCGTCCGGGGCCATGACGTTCAACGCGACCGGGCCGAGCGGCGACAGGCCCGAGGCCTGAAGCACCAGGGCCGTGGCGCGTTGCGACAGGTGCGAACCGTCGGCGCCGATATGGGGCGTCAGCAGGCCGGCCTCGCGGGCCAGTCCCCGCAACTCGGCGACAAGCGCGTCGGTCGGCCCGTGCGAAGCGGCGCGCGAATCCGTTTCATAGGGAATGACGATGTCGCGGACGAAACGCTCCACGCGCCCGGCGATGGCGCGACCCTGGTCGAGATCGTTCTGGCTCATGATGTCGTCTCCGTCTGAGCCCAGGCGAGGGCGCCGAGGGCGGGCAGGTTGTCCGCCATGGTCTGGGCGTGGGCCGAGGCGGCGGCGCCGCGCGCGATCCGCCCCTTGATGCCGTGGAAGATGGCCGCCAGCCGGAACATGTTGAACGCCATGTAGAAGCGCAGTTCCCGGGACGAGGGCGGCGCGCGTCCGACGCGCTCGCAGTAGGCGGCCAGGTAGTCCGCTTCGCTCGGTATGCCCAGGGCCGTCAGATCGGCCCCGGAGAAGCCGCCGATCATGTGCGGCGGAAGGCGATACATCATCAGGTGATAGGTGAAGTCGCCCATGGGGTGGCCCAGGGTGGACAACTCCCAGTCCAGCACCGCGCGCACCTCGGCCCGGTCGGAGGCGAAGACGGCGTTGTCGGTGCGGAAGTCGCCGTGCGTCAGGGACACGGCGCCGTCGTCGGGCGGGGCGTGTTCGGGCAGCCAGGCCAGCAGGCGGTCCATGTTCGGATCGCGTCCAGCCAGATCGTCCTCCAGATACTGACGCGACCAGCGGGCGATCTGCCGGGCGAAGAAGTTTCCGGGGCGGCCGTAGTCGCCCAGGCCGATGGCGGAGACGTCCAGGGCGTGCAGCCGCGCGATCGTGGCGTTCAGGGCGTCGAAATGGTCGGCGCGGTCGCGCGGCGTCAGGTCCGGCAGGGTTGGAGACCAGAAGATGCGGCCCTCGACCATCTCCATCAGATAGAAGGGCGAGCCGATCACGGCTTCATCCTCACACAGGACCAGGGGCGTCGGCGCCGGGAAATCCGCCTGGCGCAGGGCCGAGAGCACCCTGAACTCGCGCTCGACCGCATGAGCGCCTTTCAGCACGGCGCCGGCCGGCTTTCGGCGAAGGACGCAGGCGCCCGTGTCGGCCTCCAGCCGATAGGTCGGATTGGACTGGCCGCCGTTGAACTGTCGGACGTCCCTGAGCTCGCCCAGGGCCGGAGCGTGACGCCGCAGCCAGTCGGCCAGCCGGTCCAGCGGCAATTCATGGCCCGCGCGGATCGGACCGGCGCCCTCGAAAGCGGCCTGCTGGGACATGACGAATCCTCGATCCGAACGAAGGCTGGGAGGGTAGCGAAAAAAGACGCATATGTAACTTGCGTAAATAGACCAAAAGCGCGAGGGTTCGTCCAGAGCCAGGAGACGAGCCATGCAGATCGAGCGGATGTCGCCCATCGTCGCGACCCTCAAGCCCAGCAACCACCCCTATCTGAGCGGGCCGTGGACGCCTCAGCATGAAGAGGTGAACGCTTTCGACCTCGAGGTGATCGAAGGGACGATTCCGACGGACATCGACGGCGTCTACATCCGCAACACCGAAAATCAGGTGCATACGCCCCTGGGCCGCCATCATCCGTTCGACGGCGACGGCATGCTGCATCAGATCAGCTTCCGGAACGGCCGGGCGGACTACCGCAACCGCTTCGTCCGCAGCCGCTGTTTCCAGGCGGAGCAACAGGCGGGCGAGAGCCTGTGGGGCGGAATGATGGACGGGCCGGGCGTGTCGAAACGGCCCGGATTCGGCGCTCATGGCGGATTGAAGGACTCGGCCAGCACCGACGTCGTGGTCCACGCCGGCCGCGCCCTGGCCACCTTCTATCAGTGCGGGGAGGCCTATCAGCTAGACCCCAACACCCTGGACGATCAGGGCGTGGCGTCCTGGGCGCCTCTGGACGGCGTGTCGGCCCACGCGCGGGTGGACGAGCGGACGGGCGAGTTGCTGTTCTTCAACTACTCGAAGCACGCGCCCTATATGTACTACGGCGTGGTCGCACCGGACGGGCGGCGGACGCACTATACCCCGATCCCCCTGCCGGGGCCGCGCCTGCCCCACGACATGATCTTCAGCGAGAACTACACCATCCTGAACGACTTCCCGTTGTTCTGGGACGAGAGGGCGTTGAAGGCCGGCTATCATGCGGTGCGCTATCGGCCCGAGTGGCCGTCGCGCTTCGCCGTCATTCCGCGCTATGGCGAGACCAAGGACATCCGCTGGTTTGAGGCGGCGCCGACCTATGTCCTGCACTTCCTCAACGCCTATGAGGAAGGCGACGAGATCGTCATGGACGGCTATTTCCAGGAAAAGCCGCTGCCCGATCCCCTGGCGGACCTGCCGGAGATTCACGCCGAGCACGCCCACATGATGGCCTTCGTCGACGAGCACAGCTTCCGGCCGAAGCTGCACCGCTGGCGCTTCAACCTGAAGGACGGCACGACGAAGGAGGAGCGGCTGGACGATCGCCTGGTCGAGTTCGGCACCATCAATCAGCAGTACGCCGGACAGCCCTATCGCTACGCCTACAGCACCACCACCAAGCCCGGCTGGTTCCTGTTCAACGGCTTCATCAAGCACGACCTGAAGACCGGGGAGTCCTGGACCGTGAACCTGCCCGACGGCCGCTACGCCAGTGAAGCGCCCTTCGCGCCGCGCATCGACGCCAGGGACGAGGACGACGGCTATCTGGTCAGCTTCATCATCGACGAGAACGCGGGCCGGTCCGAGTGCGTGCTGATCGATTGCAAGCGGTTCGACGAGGGGCCGGTCTGCCGCATCGCCCTGCCGCACAAGATCAGTTCGGGCACCCACGCCTGCTGGGCGGATCGTCGTTTTCTGCCGGACGGAGACATCTGAAGCCCGGTGCGGCGACCGACGCTTGACCGTCCGCCGCGTCGCGCGCCATCATGCTTTTATTAGCGAACTATTTTAGGCGGCGGCAGGGGAGGGGCTCATGACGTCTTTGAACAGGGACGACGCGACCGCACCCTGGCGCGCGGCGCCATTCCGCGATGCGGAGCTCATGCCCGTTGATCTGGATGTCCGAAGCGACCCGGACGGGGCGATGGTGATGCGGTCGCGCATTCCGTTGGCCGAGCACGACTGGAATCTGCCGCGGGCCTTCGCCCGGGTGGCCGCGCGCGGCGGGGATCGGATCGCCCTGGCCCGTCGTGACGCGGCCTTGAACGGGGCCTGGGCGCCCCAGACCTACGCCGAGTTGAAGGCCGCCATGGACGCCGTGACCCAGTGGCTGCTGGATCATCCGCAGCATACGGACGGTCCCCTGATGATGATGGGCGCCAACAGTCCGGTCATGGCGGCCTTCCTGTTCGGGGCCCTCGCGGCGGGCGTGCCGACGGCGCCGGTCAGCGTCCACTACGCCCTTCTCGGCGGCGACCTGGGACGGCTGAACCATGTGATCCGAAGCCTGAAGCCCTCCATCCTTCTGATCGAGGACGCCCGCATGGCGGCCGCCGCGATCGAGGCGCTGGATCTGGGCGATGCGGTCGTCCTGACGGCGACGCCGGAGGCGCTGACACGGGCGAGCGCGTCCCTGGCCGAGGTCATGGCCACGCGCCCCGGTCCCGCAGTGAACGCCGGCATCGAGGCGCTGAAGCCGGATCAGATCGCCCAGTTCATGATGACCTCGGGCTCGACCGGCCTGCCCAAGGTGGTGCCGCTGAGCCTCAGGGCGATCGCCGCCAACACGGCCCAGGCCGCCCAGGTGATCGGCGAGGGCTACGCCTGGTCCGGCGACATGCTGGGCTGGATGCCGTGGAACCATGTGGCGGGAGCGGCGGCCTTGCGCGCCGTGCTGCTGGCGGGCGGGGCCTTCTACATCGACGACGGCAAGCCGATTCCGGGTCTGTTCGAGGAATCGATCCGCAATCTGCGCGAGCGGCCCGTGCGCTACTACGTCAACGTGCCGACCGGATACGCCATGCTGGCCGACGCGCTGGAAGCGGACGCCGAACTGCGCCGGACCTTCTTCTCGGAGTTGCGGGTCATGGTGTTCGGCGGGGCGGCGCTGAGCCAGTCGGTCAGCGACCGCATCCAGGCCATGGCGGTCGAGCAGACCGGCCATCGCATCATGCTGACCTCGGCCTATGGCGCGACCGAGACCACGGCGGGGTTCATGGTGGTGCATCAGTACACCGATCGACTTGGGCTGGGGCTGCCTGTGCCGGGCGTCGAGGTGAAGCTGGCGCCGCATGACGACGAGCGGTTCGAGGTGCGCGTGCGCGGCCCGAACGTCATGGAGGGCTATCACGACGATCCGGCGCGGATGGCCGAAGCCTTCGACGCCGAGGGCTTCTACCGCATGGGCGACCTGGCGCGCCTCGCGGTTCGGGACGATCCGACCCAGGGGATTTTCTTCGCGGGGCGGCTGGCGGACCAGTTCAAGCTATCGACCGGGTCATGGGTCTTCGGGGCGCAGATGCGCGAGGCGGCGCTGCAGGCGCTGTCGCCGCTGGTGGCCGAGGTGGCGCTGTGCGACGACAATCGGCCCTGGCTCGGCGTTCTGGCCTGGCCCTCGCCGGCCGGGATCAAGACCGCGCTCGATATGGAGGTCGGCGAGGCCCTGGCCTCCGGCGCCTTGGCCCGGGCGGTGCGTGAATGCCTGGCCGCCTTCAACGCTTCGGCCCATGGCGCCAGCGCCCGCATCGCGCGCCTGGCCTTTCTGACGACGCCGCCGGACCCGAACGCCCATGAGGTGTCGGACAAGGCCACGATCAACCGACGCGCCGTCATCGACAACCGGAAGGCCCAGGTCGACGCCCTCTACGCCGAGCCTCCCGGGCCGGGCGTGGTCGCGGCCTGAAACAAGGAGAGCATCCGATGGTCTATATCCTGGGCGGCTGGCAGTCCGACTTCAAACGCAACTGGGCCCGCGAGGGGCTGGAGATCGGCGACGGCTTCGCCGAGGCTCTTCGCGGCGGCCTCGACGCCGTGGACGTGGCGCCCGACGAAATCGAGGTCGGCCATGTCGGCAACTTCGTCGGCGATCTGTTTTCGGGCCAGGGACAGCTGGGCGGCTTCTTCGCCATGGCCGATCCGGCGTTCGACGGCCTGCCGACCTCGCGCCACGAAGCGGCCTGCGCCTCGGGCGGCGTGGCCATGCTGGCGGCGATGGCGGACATCGAGTCCGGCCGTTACGGCACGGCCGCCGTCCTGGGCCTGGAGATGATGCGCAACACCCCGGGCGAGACGGCCGCGGCCTATCTGGGGGCCGCCGCCTGGGTCGGGCATGAGTATCAGCAGGCGCGCTATGTGTGGCCGCGCGCCTTTTCAGACCTGACCGACGAATACGACCGTCGCTATGGGATCGACGAGGCGCACCTGCGCCGCATCTCCCAGATCAACTTCGCCAACGCCAGGCTGAACCCCAACTCCCAGACGCGCGACTACGTCTTCAACGACGCCAGCTTCTCGGCCGACGACGAGGCCAATCCGGTGATCGAGGGACGGGTCCGCAAGAGCGACTGCGGCCAGGTGACGGACGGGGCGGCCATGGTCGTCCTGGCCTCGGCCGAGCGCGCGGCGGACTACGCCCGGCGTCGGGGCTTGCCGCTGGAATCCCTGCCGCGCATCAAGGGCTGGGGACACCGTTCCGGGCCGATCAGCTACCAGCGCAAGATCGAGGCCGCCGCTGGTTCCGACCACGTCTTTCCCCAGGTGAAGCGCGCCATCGACGAGGCGCGGGCGCGGGCGGGCCTGCCGCTGGACGGGATCGATGCGGTGGAGACGCACGACTGCTTCTCCATGACCGAATACATGGCCATCGACCACCTGGGCCTGACCGCGCCGGGCGAGAGCTGGAAGGCGATCGAGGCGGGGGACATCGAGAAGGGCGGGCGTCTGCCGATCAATCCCTCGGGCGGACTGATCGGCTGCGGCCACCCGGTCGGAGCGACCGGGGTTCGGATGGCCCTGGACGCCTTTCGCCAGACCACCGGGACGGCGGGCGGTTGCCAGGTCGAGGGCGCCAGGAACGTCCAGACCCTGAACATCGGCGGCTCGACCACCACCACGGTCAGCCTGGTGATCGGCCGCGACTGAGCGGACCTAGCCCTCCTGAGGCTGATCCGGGCGCTGATCCGGGCGCCGGACGCGGATGGCGATGGCGGCCGAGCCATGGGCGATGGTCAGCCTCTCCGGCGTGGCGATCGTCACCTCGGTCACCACCTTGCGCGGGTCGGCGTAGACGGCGCGTCCCTCGGCGATCAACCGCCCGCAGCCGATGGGGGCGGCGTTGAGGAAGCGCAGCGACAGGTCGGTGGACAGCAGGAACTCGCCCGGCTTGAGCAGGGTCATGGCCGCTCCGCCGCCGACGATGTCGACCAGGGCCGCCGTCACCCCGCCGTGCACCAGGCCGACGAAGTTGGAGTGGCCGGGATCGATGTCGCACTCGACCCGCATGAAGCCTTCCGCAGCTTCGACCGGGCGGGCGGCCAGGCGGTTGACGAAACCGCCCGGCCAGACCGTCTCGACCCAGCGCCGCGCCAGCTCCAGTCCGCTCTGCGTCGGGTCCAGGGCGAAGGCGGGCGGCTGGATCATCTGCGGCGAACCGCTCATGCGGCGACGCTCTTGGGCGCGCTGAGGCGGGCGAAGCGGGCGGCGGCGGCGCGATATTCGGCCTCCAGACGGTCCACCACCGCGGCGGTCGGTTCGACGGCGTCGATCTTCTGCAGGCCCTGACCGGCGGCCCAGATGTCGCGCCAGCGCTTGTGCGCGGCGTCGCCGGAATAGTCGCGGGTGACGGGGCCGCCGAGCGCATCGGGGTCCATGCCCGCCGCCCGCAGGCTGGGCTTGAGCCAGGAGGCGGGCGTGCCCGTGATGGCCGAGGAGACGATCAGGTCGTCCGGGCCGCTGTCGACGATCATCTGCTTGTAGGCGTCCTGCGCCCGGCTTTCGGCGGCGGCCAGGAAGCGGGTGCCCATATAGACCATGTCGGCGCCGGCCGCGATCGCGCCGGCCACGCCTGCGCCGTCGGCGATGCCGCCGCCGATGGTCAGCCAGCCGTCGAAGAATTCGCGCACGGCCGAGACGAAGGCGAACGGCGACAGATGGCCCGTATGGCCCCCGGCGCCCGCGCTGATGCAGGCGAGGCCGTCCACGCCCGCGTCAGCGGCCTTCTTCGCCAGGGCCATGTTGACCACGTCGGCGAAGACCAGACCGCCGTAGGCCTTGACCGTCTCCATCACCGGCTTGGGCGAGCCCAGGGCGGTGATGACGATGGGCGGCTTGTACTGCGCCACCAGCCTCAGATCTTCCTCGAGCCGGGCGTTGGTCGAGTGGGTGATCAGATTGGCGACCCAGGGGCCGTCGCCCGGCGACAGGGCGTCGGTGATCTGGCCCATCCAGGCGTCCAGGTCGGCGACCGTGCGGCAGTTGGGCGTGGGAAAGGCGCCGCCGACGCCCGCCTTGCAGGCGGCGATGACCAGTTCCGGGCCGCTGACGAGGAACATGGGGGCCGCGATGACAGGCAGGCGCATCGGGTGTGGAAAGGCGGTGGTCATGCGGATTTCAACTGTCCGGTCTGGTCGCCGAGGGACTGGCGCAGTTCGCGCTTCAGCACCTTGCCGACGGGGTTGCGCGGCAGGAGGTCGATCACCTCCAGCCGCTCGATCTGCTTGTAGACGGCGACGTGCTTCTCGCCGGTCAGGAAGCGGTTGATGTCGCCGAGGTCCACGGTCTGACCCGGCTTTAGGACGACGAAGGCGCACAGGCGCTCGCCCAGATTGGCGTCGGGAGCGCCGACCACGGCCGCGTCGGCGATGGCGGGGTGGCCCATCAGATGGCCCTCGATCTCCTCGGAGGAGATGTTCATGCCGCCGCGTATGATGACGTCCTTCAACCGGCCGACGAAGCGGTAGAATTGCAGCCGGTCGCCCGCCAGCTCGAACAGGTCCCCGGTGCGGAACCAGCCGTCGGCGTCAAAGGCTCGGGCGTTGATTTCGGGCGAGCGCCAGTAGCCCGAGAAGATCGTGGCGCCCTTGACCCGAAGCTCGCCGGGAACGCCGGCCTCGGTGATCTCGCGCTCGGTCTCGGGGTCGACCAGACGGGTGAAGATGCGGTCGTGCAGCAGGGCCTTCCACTTGAAGCCCTGCCCCAGGCGCGGGAAGAGGACGGCCCGCTGGGCGGCGTCCGGCACGTCCTTCCGGGCGCTGGGGAAGGAGGCGCCTTCGTTGGAGCCGAAGTAGTTGACGATCTGGACGCCGTACTTCTCGTGGAAGGTGCGGACCATCCATTCCGACAGGGGAGCGGAGCCGGACCCGATGGCGCGCAGACGGCCGAAGTCCACGCCCTCCAGCAGGGCTTCGTTCTGAAGCAGCAGGTTCAGCACGGCGGGCGGGGCGACGGTGTAGTCGATCTTCTCGGCGCGGACCTGCTGCAGGAAGACCTGCAGGTCGAACGGCTGGTGCTGGATCAACCGGCCGCCCAGCAGGAGCCAGGAGACGAAGCTGGTCGAGATGCCCGCCATGTTGACCATGGGAAAGGGGTTCAGCAGCACTGCGCCGGGTTGCAGATCGGCGGCGTCGGCCACGCCCGCGCCCATGATGATCCACTCGTTGTGGCTGCGCGGCACGCCCTTGGGCTGGGCTTCGGTGCCTGAGGTCCAGCAGATGGTGACGACGTCGTCGGCGCAGATGCCGGCGGCGCGGGCCGCCGCGCGCCCGACCTCGATCTCGACCTCGTCCAGCGCAGATGCGCGGGCGTCGAGGTCGATCGCGCCGGCGGGGGCGTCGCCGCCCACCACCAGGACGGTTTCCAGCGCGGGGGCGCCAGCCTGGACCGACAGCATCATCTCGGCGTGGGCGTGCTTGCCGATGCGGGCGGCGGTGACGACAGCCTTGGCGTCGGTCTTGGCGACGATGTAGGCCAGTTCGTGCTCGCGGTACTGAACAGGCGCGGGGGTGACGACGGCGCCCAGGCGGATGCAGGCCAGGTAGATCAGGCCCAGTTCGATGACATTGGGCAACTGCACCGCCACCACGTCATCGCGCTTCACGCCCAGGGCGTGCAGAACGGCCACGTAGCGGGCGACGCGATCCTCGACCTCCGCCCAGGTCAGGCGGGCCGGGGCGCCGCCCATGATGGCCTCGCGGTTGATGGGGTCGACCACGGATTCGGCCTCTGGCCTGGCGGCGACATGGCGACGGAACAGGTCATCCAGCGTGTCCTCTCCCCACCAGCCCCGGGCCTTGAAATCGCGGATGCGCTCCTCCGGCACGACGATCATGTCGGTCTTCTCCCTGGTTCTCTTTTACGTCTTCCGGTCATTGAGGCGCCGGATAGATCAGTGACTTCACCTCGCTGCGAACCACCTTGCCGACCGGATTGCGGGGCAGGGCGGGGAGGAGGTGAAGGGTCTTGGGGGTGCGCACCGGCCCTATGGCCTCACGCACGAAGGCGGTCAGGGCGTCCGGCGCGGCGTCGCCTGCGAGGGCGACCGCGGCCTCCAGCCGCTCGCCCCACAGGTCGTCGGCCACGCCGAAGGCGCAGGCTTCGCGCACGGCCGGATGGGCGCTCAGCGCCGCCTCGACCTCGCCCGGATGGATATTGTAGCCGCCGCTGATGATCAGGTCTTTCGAGCGGCCCAGCAGGAACAGATAGCCGTCGGCGTCCACCCGGCCGATGTCGCCGGTCTTCAGCCAGCCGTCCTGGCGCGCGTCGGCGGTCTGCCTCGGATCGTCCAGATAGACGGTGGCGGCCAGGTCGCCCCTGACCAGGATCTCGCCTTCGCCCGGCCCGGCCCGGACGACGCCGTCGTCGCCGAGCAGGGCGACCGGCGCGCCCGGAAACGTCCGCCCCGCCGAGGCGCGCAACGCGGGTCGCGCCATGTCGGCGGGCGACAGGCCGGCGATCGTCATGGGGGCTTCGGTCTGGCCGTAGAGGGTCGAAAGCACCGGCCCGAACCGGGCGATGGCCTCGGCGATCCGGGCGGGCGGCATGGGGGCGGCGGAATAGGTCAGATGGCGCAGCCGCGTGAAGTCGCCCGGACCGAAGCGGTCTTGCGACATCAGCAGATAGATCAGGGTCGGCGGCATGAAGGCGACGGTGATCCGCGTCTTCAGTTCGCGCAGGACGGCCTCTCGCCCGGGCTTGTCCAGAAGGACGTGCGCGCCGCCCGCCGCGAGCACCGGCAAAATGTAGTGAGAGGCCCCGTGCGTCAGCGGCGCGACGGCGAGATTCACGTCGTCGGGTTTGAAGCCGTAGAAGCCTTGCAGCGACCGCAGGGCCGCCGCCGCGCTCCGGACGCTTTGCAGAACGCCCTTGGGCAGGCCGGTTGAGCCGCCGGTGAACTTCAGGGCGAAAGGCTGGTCGGGATGGTCTGAAATGGGCGGGAGGGGCGACGCGCCGGACGAGGGGGGCCGCCAGTCGTCGAGGCTCAGCGGCTCGGCCGTCTCTCCCATGGCTTCGGCCGAGGCGGCGTCGTGCAGGGTGAGGCGCAGGCCGGCGCGCTGCTGGAACAGGCCGTTCAGGCTCGCGCCGTTGCGCGGGTTCAGCGGGGTCCATACGCCTCCCGCTCGCAGGATGGCCAGATAGGCGACGACGTGGCGGGCGCTGTTGGCCGCGCACAGGCCGACGCGGTCGCCGGACCTGATCCCGCGCGCGATCAGGTCGGCGGCGGCGGCCTCGACCCGCGTCACGAGGTCGCCGTGGCTGACGATCAGGTTCCCGTCGAACAAGGCCGGGCGGTCGCGCTTGTCCGGAAGGCCATCGTAGAGGGCGCGGATCGGGTGCCGGATCATGCCGCTGCGCGCTCCAGGATGGTGACGACGGTCGCCGCCTCCTCGACGCCGAGAAAGCCGCCGCCGTTCTCGGCCGCCGCGATGCGGGCGTTCTCGACCTGACGCGGCCCCGCTTCGCCGCGCAGGTGCCGGATCAGTTCATACAGTTGGCCGACGCCGGTGGCGCCGACGGGATGCCCCTTGGCCACCAGACCGCCGGAAGGGTTGACCGGCGTGCGGCCGCCGAGGGCGAAATCGCCTGCCTTCAGCCGCGCGCCGACCTCCCCGGGCGGGGCCAGGCCGAGGTTCTCGATCTGCTGGACCTCGGCGTAGCTGGTGGCGTCGTGGACCTCGGCCAGATCCAGCGCATCGGGCCCCAGCCCGGCCTGCTCATAGGCGGCGGAAGCGGCGCGGCGGCCGATGTGGTTGGCGAAATCATCCGCCGCCCGGGCGGAGGCGCTGACCATGGCGCAGCCGCGGACCCGCACGGCGCGCGACCCGGCGCCCAGACGCGCCAGCCCCCCGGCCGAGCAGACGACCATGGCCGCCGCGCCGTCGCTGACGGGCGCGCACATGGCGCGGGTGAAGGGGAAGACGACGGGCTTGTCGGCCAGGACCTGCTCGACCGTCATCGGCGTGCGGTACTGCGATTTCGGATTGAGGGCGGCGGCGCTGTGGTTCTTGGCGGCGACGCGGGCGAAGTCTTCCTGCGTGGAGCCGAAGCGGGCCATGTGGGCGCGGGCCTGGGCGGCGTACAGGTCCATGAACAGGCTGCGGCCTTCGCCCGGCGGCTCGCCGCCCATGGCCGCGATATAGGCCAGGACGCCCTCGCGGTCGTGAATGTCGGTTCCGCCCAGGAAGGCGGCGGCGACGCGCTCGGGCCGGTCGGGAAAGACCATCTTCTCGACGCCGACCACCAGGGCGATGTCGCCCGCGCCGGCTCGTAGCCACTGGATCGCCTGGAAGAGGGCCGTCGAGCCCGAGGCGCAGGCGTTCTCGACATTGGTCACGGGGACGCCGGTCAGGCCGAGCGGGCGCAGGGCGATCTGGCCGCGCACCGTGTTCTGGCCTTCCAGCATGGGCTGGCGGGTATTGGAGAACCAGGCCGCCTCGATGTCGCCGACCTGTGCGCCCGCATCGGCCAGGGCGTCGCAGACGGCCTCGGCGGTCAGGCTCTTCACCGTGTCCCAGGGGCGCTTGCCCAGGGCCGTCATGGACGCGCCGACGATGAAGACCGCCTCGCTCATGCGGCCGGGCGACGGCGCTGGACGATGCGGAAGCGCGAAGCGACGAAGGCCAGGTCGGCCAGGCAGGCGTTGCCCGCCGGGTTCAGGCCCGTGACGTGATAATCGCTGTAGGCGGCGGCGAAGTTGATCCACATCGCCCCGGTCAGGTTGATCGTCAGATTGGCCCCGGCCTGCTCATAGAGGGGCGTCGAGCGGTCGATGAAATCCTCGTCGGTCGAATAGAGGTAGGAGGAGATCGAGCCCTGGGTCCGCGCCAGTTGCGTCGCCTCGGCGACGGCGGCGTCGGCGTCCATCGTCACCACGAAGAGAACCGGGCCGAAATGTTCCTCGGCGTAGAGGTCGGTCGCGGAATCATCCACCGCCAGGACCAGGGGCGTCAGGGTGCGGGCCCTGGGGAACTGTGGATGGGCGTAGGGGGCGGCTTCGCGCAGGACGCGGACGCCGGGGCGATGTTCGACGGCGGCGCGCACGTCCCCCACGGCCCTCAGGCTGACCTCGCCCTGGATCGCGCCCATGATTCCGGCGGCCTGGGTCGGATCGGCGACGATGGCGTCGATCTGGGCGACCAGGGCGGCGGCGAAGGACTCCGCCAGCGGAGGGGCGACGTAGACGACCTGGGGACTGGTGCACATCTGGGCTGAGAACAGGCTGGCGGCGCGGGCCACGGCGCGGGCGGCGGCGTCCAGGTCGGCGACGGAATGCACGACGACGGTGTTGACGCCCGCCGTCTCGGTGAACAGCAGCTTGCCCGTGACCGTCCGCTCCAGATGGCCGCCGTAGCGGGGGCTGCCGGTGAAGTCGACGATCTGCACCGCCGGGTGATCGACTAGACGCTGCGCCGCCGGCTCCGCCAGGGTGTCGACGGCCAAGGTAACCAGATCGGGGTCGAAGCCGAATTCGGACAGCACGCGACGACACTCGCGCGCCGCGATGGCCATGGGCAGAACGGCGAGGGGGTGCGGCTTCAGGATGACGGGATTGCCGGTCGCCAGGCTGGCGAACAGGGCCGGATAGGCGTTCCAGGTCGGGAAGCTGGCGCAGCAGACGACCAGGCCGATCCCGCGCGGGACCAGGGCATAGTTCTTGTCCAGTCTGACGGCTTCGCCAGCGAAGCGGCGTTCATAGCGGGCGTCGCGGGGCACGTCGCGCATGGCCTTGGCGGCGTAGGCCACCGCTTCGAGGCCTCGGTCCAGGGCGTTGGGGCCCGAGCCGCTGAAGGCTTGGGTATAGCTCTGACCCGTGACGTGCATGACGGCATGGGCCATCTCGAAGTTCGCGTCATAGAGGCGCATCGCCATCTCGGCGCACAGGGCCAGACGCAGTTCGGGCTCGGCCGCGCACCAGGCGGGCCAGGCGACATGGGCGGCGTCGATCAGGGCCTCGGGGTCGCAGCGCGGATAGACGATCCCCAGCGCGTCTCCGGTGAAGGGCGAGACCTCGGCGCCGACGTGGTTGATCACGCCGGGCTGATCCAGGACGAAGGGGCGCCCCAACTGCGCCTCGAAGGCGGCCTTGCCGATCGCGGGCTTGTCGGGGCCGTGGATTCTGGTCGACGGCGAGTCTTGAAAGGGCGACCAGGCGGCGCGGGCGGACACGGCCTCGATCGCCGCCGCGATCAACTCGGCGCGCCGGTCGATGAGGGCGCGACGGGCCTCGGCGAGGGGGGAGGGGGCGTTCATGGCGCGCCGCCTCCCAGTCGTTCCACGATCATGGCCGAGCCGACCCCCTGGGCGCCCGAGGCGACCACCAGGCCGTAGCGGCCTCGGCAGGCGTCCAGCGCATCGAGCAGCGACGACAGCAGGATGGCGCCGGTCGCCCCCATCGGATGCCCCTTGGCCAGGTGGCCCCCGCCGACGTTGACCCTGTCCGCATGGCCCGGGCGTGTCCGCAGGAATTGGGCGATGACGACCGCGAAGGCCTCCATGAACTCGATGCGGTCCATGTCCGCCAGCGTCAGCCCGGCCTTGTCGAGCGCGCGGTCCATGGCCGTGAAGCCCGCGGTCAGGGAGGCGGAGGGATCGCCTCCGGCCTCGACCCAGGCGAGGATGCGGGCGCGGGCGCCCTCGGCCTGGTTCGAGACCAGGGCCAGGCCGGCGCCGTCGCTCATCGGCGGGGCGTGGGCCACGGTGTGCTGATGATCCAGGGCGCGTCCCTCCAGCGCCTCGACGTAGGGCGCGGCCAGGGCGGCGAAGGCGGCGGGCATGGCGGCCAGGCTCTCGGCGGTGGTCTGGGCGCGCGCGGCCTCTTCCCGATCCAGTCCGTTCAGGGCGATGCGCGAGGCGTTGAGGGGCGTGCCCTCGGCCGCCGCCGTGCGCTGCTGCGAGGTCAGGGCGGCCGCGTCCATCTCGCCCCGCGTCACGCCGAGATCCTCGGCCAGGCGGTCGGCGGCGACGGCGACGGGGATGTAGCGCGTGCGCGGCGGGAAGGCGGCGTCGTCGTAATAGTCGGCCTTGTCGCCCATGAAGGGAACGCGCGACATCATCTCGACCCCTCCGGCGAGGGCTGAGCGCACGGCGCCGGTCTGGACCAGGGCCGCCGCCTGGCCCACGGCGGTCAGGCCGGAGACGCAGAAATTGTTGAGGCTGAAAGCGAAGGCGCCGTCGTCCAGGCCCGCGTGCAGCTTGCTGAAATGCAGGCGCGAGGGCGTGGAATGGTTCGTGATGTCGAAAGTGCGCTGAAGGCATTGAGAGAATTGTCGGCCGAAGGAGAGGCAACGGCCTCTCTCCTCCTCGCCGACTATTATCGGGACGGACGGGTTGTCCCGCCGGATCCGACGCTCTCCCTGAAGTATTATCGGGAGGCCGCGGAGCAGGGCAGCTCAACGGCGCTCGTGCGGTTGGGGGAGGCACATGCTTCCGAGCCAGCTCTGGCTGCAGGCTTCTACCGTCAGGCGGCGGATCAGGACAATGTGGCCGCGAAGGTGCGGCTGGCGGAGATGAAAGCGGCCGGCCAGGGCATGGCCCGGGATGGCGCGGCCGCCCGCGCCGAGTTGGAAGC
>JAFKFS010000105.1 GCA_017308115.1 Bordetella sp. | reverse complement strand
GGCAGCAGGGCGTAGAGATGCGCCACGTCGGGACGCAGCACGCGCACCCGCGCCCGCGCCGCGCGGTGGCGAATGTCGAAGCCGTCGGCGGCGCGCTTCACCTCGGCGGTGAAGGCGTCGTCGTCCAGCACCGCCTTGAACAGCGACAGGCCCGGACGCCAGTCGATTTCGGACAGGGAGACCTCCTCGCCGTCGATGGCGACGATCAGATCTTCGGCCTCGTCATAGCCGACCTCGACCTCATAGGCCGTCTTGTCGATCAGCACGGTCCAGTCGGTGCGCTCGCTGGGATCGCCGTCCTGTTCGGCGATGACCTCGTTCATGGCGACGGCCGAGGCGATCAGGATCTTCACCTGCTCGGGCGTCGACTCAAGGCCGTGGAAGCCCTCGGGAAACTCGTCCTTGATGTAGCTGGTCGACAGCTGGCCGGACTGGAAGCGTTCCTGATCCATGACCGCCGCCAGGAAGGGCACGTTGTGGCCCAGACCCGCCAGATGGGTGTCCTCCAGCGCGCGGGCCATGCCGCGCACGGCGTCGTCGCGCGTCTCGCCCCAGGCGCACAGCTTGGCGATCATGGGGTCGTAGAACATGCTGATCTCGTCGCCCTCGCGGACGCCGGAATCGTTGCGGACCGTATAGTCGCCCTGATCGCCTTCCTCGGGCTGCTCATAGCGCACCAGGCGGCCGATCGACGGCAGGAAGCCGCGATAGGGGTCTTCGGCGTAGATGCGGCTCTCGATGGCCCAGCCGTTGATCGACAGGTCGTCCTGCTTGAGGTTCAGTTGCTCGCCCCAGGCCGAACGGATCATCTGCTCGACCAGGTCGACGCCGGTGATCAGCTCCGTCACCGGATGCTCGACCTGCAGACGGGTGTTCATCTCCAGGAAGTAGAACGACTTGTCCTGACCGGCGACGAACTCGACCGTGCCGGCCGAGTCATAGTTCACCGCCTTGGCCAGGGCGACGGCCTGCGCCCCCATGGCGGCGCGGGTCGCCTCGTCCAGCAGGGGCGAGGGCGCCTCCTCGATGACCTTCTGGTTGCGGCGCTGGATCGAGCATTCGCGCTCGAACAGGTGGATGACGTTGCCGTGCTTGTCGCCCAGCACCTGAATCTCGATGTGGCGCGGATCGATGATGAACTTCTCGAGGAAGACGCGATCGTCCCCGAAGGCGTTCAGCGCCTCGGCCTTCACGGCGGCGAAGCCCTCGGCCATATCGTCGTCCGAATGGGCGACGCGGATGCCCTTGCCCCCGCCCCCGGCCGACGCCTTGATCATCACCGGATAGCCGATCTCACGCGCGATCTTCACCGCCTCGTCCGGCGTTTCGATCAGACCCATGTGGCCCGGCACGGTCGAGACGCCCGCCTCGGCCGCGAACTTCTTGGACGTGATCTTGTCGCCCATGGCGTCGATCGCCTCGGGGTTCGGCCCGATAAAGGCGATGCCCTCGGCCTTCAACCGCCGCGCAAACCCGGCGTTTTCCGACAGGAAACCGAAACCGGGGTGCACGGCCTGCGCCCCCGTCTGCTTCACGGCGTCCACGATCTTGTCCTGGATCAGATAGGACTGGGAGGCGGGCGACGGACCGATGTGAACCGTCTCATCCGCCATCTCGCAGGCCAGCGAACCAGCGTCGGCGTCGGAGTAAACGACCACCGTCTTGATGCCCATGCGACGGCAGGTCTTGATGACGCGAACAGCAATCTCGCCGCGGTTGGCGATCAGAATTTTATCGAACATTTCTGGGCCTTACAGCGGGATGTTGTCGTGCTTCTTCCAGGGATTTTCCTGGGTCTTGTTCTTCAGCGTCTTCAGGGCCTTGATCAGGCGACGGCGGGTGCCGTGGGGCATGATGACGTCGTCGATGTAGCCGAGCCCGGCCGCCACGAAGGGGTTGGCGAAGCGTTCCTTGTATTCGGCCTCGCGCGCCGCCAGGGCCTCGGGGTCGCCGGCCTCCTTGCGGAAGATGATCTCGACCGCGCCCTTGGCGCCCATGACCGCGATCTCGGCGGTGGGCCAGGCGTAGTTGACGTCGCCGCGCAGGTGTTTGGAGCTCATCACGTCATAGGCGCCGCCATAGGCCTTGCGCGTGATGACCGTCAGCTTGGGCACGGTGGCCTCGGCATAGGCGAACAGCAGCTTGGCGCCGTGCTTGATCAGGGCGCCGTATTCCTGCTTGGTGCCCGGCATGAAGCCCGGCACGTCGACAAAGGTCACCAGCGGGATGTGGAAGGCGTCGCAGAAGCGCACGAAGCGCGCGGCCTTGCGGCTGGAGTCGATGTCCAGCACCCCCGCCAGGGTCTGAGGCTGGTTGCCGACGATGCCGACCGGCTGGCCGTCCAGACGGCCGAAGCCGCAGATGATGTTCTTGGCGAAGTCGGCGCCGATCTCGAAGAAGTCGGCCTCGTCGACCGTCTTCAGGATCAGCTCCTTCATGTCATAGGGCTGGTTCGGATTGGCCGGGACCAGGGTGTCCAGCGAGGCCTCGTCGCGATCCGGCTCGTCATAGGTGTCGCGGACCGGCGGCGTTTCGCGGTTCGACAGCGGCAGGAAGCCGATCAGGCGGCGCACCTCCGACAGGGCCTCCAGATCGTTCTCGAAGGCGCCGTCGGCGACCCCCGACTTTCCCGCATGGACGCGGGCGCCGCCCAGGTCCTCATGGCTGACGACCTCGTTGGTGACCGTCTTCACCACGTCGGGGCCGGTCACATACATGTAGGAGGTGTCCTTCACCATGAAGATGAAGTCGGTGATGGCGGGCGAATAGACGTCGCCGCCCGCGCACGGTCCCATGATGACCGAAATCTGCGGAATGACGCCGGAGGCCAGGGTGTTCTGCAGGAAGATGTCGGCGTAACCGGCGAGGCTCTCCACGCCTTCCTGAATCCGCGCGCCGCCCGCGTCGAACAGGCCGATGATCGGCGCGCCGGCCGTCAGGGCCATCTTCTGGATCTTGACGATCTTGGCCGCGTGGGCGCCCGACAGCGAGCCGCCGAACACCGTGAAGTCCTTCGAGAAGACATAGACCAGACGGCCGTTGATCGTGCCGCGCCCGGTGACGACGCCGTCGCCGGGGATGCGCTGCTCGGCCATGCCGAAGTCGTGGCTGCGGTGCTCCACGAACATGTCGGTCTCTTCGAAGGAGCCTTCGTCCAGCAGGACGCCGATGCGTTCGCGGGCGGTCAGCTTGCCCTTGGCGTGCTGGCTGGCGATGCGCTTCTCGCCCCCGCCCAGCTTGGCGGCGGCGCGACGGCGCTCGAGTTCCTCGAGGATGGCCTGGCTCATGGTTGGAGCGACTCCCTGACTTCGTTC
>JAFKFS010000031.1 GCA_017308115.1 Bordetella sp. | reverse complement strand
GGCAAGGAAGTCATCGCCCGCGCCCTGCACGGCGCCTCGGAGCGGGCGGGCAAGCCCTTCGTGGCCGTCAACTGCGGCGCCCTGCCCGCCAATCTGGTCGAGTCCATCCTGTTCGGCCACGAGAAGGGCGCCTTCACCGGCGCGCACGAGAAACACGCCGGCAAGTTCGTCGAGGCGAACGGCGGCACCCTGTTCCTGGACGAGATCGGCGAACTGCCGCTGGACATGCAGGTCAAGCTGCTGCGCGCGCTTCAGGAAGGCGAGGTCGATCCCGTCGGCGGCAAGCGCCCGGTCAAGGTCGACGTCCGCATCGTCTCGGCCACCAACCGCGACCCGGCCCAGCAGGTGAAGGAGGGCGCCTTCCGCGAAGACCTCTTTTACCGCCTGAACGTCTTCCCGATCGAGGCCCCGGCCCTGCGCGAGCGGCGCGAGGACATCCCCGCCCTGGTCGACCACTTCGTGGCCCGCTTCAACGTCGAGGAAGGCAAGCGCGTCGCGGGCTGCTCGCCCGAGACCCTGGCCCTGCTGCAGGGCTATGACTGGCCCGGCAACGTCCGCCAGCTGGAGAACGCCGTCTATCGCGCCCTGGTCCTGGCCGACTCGCCGCTGCTGCAGCCGCACGACTTTCCGGCCATCTCGGGCGTGGCCGCGCCGCTGGACGCCATGGCCGCCGCTCCGGCAGGCGCCGACTCCGCCGCCCCGGCCGCGCCGAACGCCTCGCCCGCCGAGGAAGAGGCCCCGCACGACAGCCCCGTCCGCATCACCGACGAACGCGGCCACGTCCGCACCCTGGAGCAGATCGAGCGCGACCTGATCCAGCACGCCATCGAGGTCTACGCCGGCCACATGTCCGAGATCGCCCGCCGCCTGGGCATCGGCCGCTCCACCCTCTACCGCAAGGTGCGCGAACAGGGTCTGGAGGAGCAGCTCAAGGAAGCGAGCTGAAGCCAGGGAGATTCGGCCCGCCGCCGGGGCCTGAAACGCTCCCATGGCGCGACTATCGCGCGCCGGGGAAAGAAGGCCGCTTCGGACCGCCTCGGCTGCGCTCGGCCCGATCACGCCCCGGGTTCGGCCGGAGGCGCCTGCTTCTCCTGCGGCTTCGGCGTGACGGCGTACTCCGAGGCGACCGGCTTGCCTTCGAAATCCTGAGTGGCCTCCGACGAGGCCTCGGGCGCGGCGCTGCGCCGGTCTCCGCAGGCCGTCAGGGCCAGGCTCATCGTCAGAAGGACGGCGGGCGCGACGCGCGTCATGATCTTGCTCCCTGCTTTCCGGTCACGGCCGGACCAACAGGGCAACGCTTCGTGGAATGGACGGTTGCGGCGACAGATCGGGCTTGGCCGAGCTGGGCCAGGCCGGGTCGGGACGAAGGGCCTGTTCGCCCTCACCCGTCCTCCTTCGCTTCGCGCCCGAGGCCGCGGCGCCCCGCGCGGCGCGGCTCGCCTTTGGCCTTGGCCGCGATCTCCTTCAGCTTGCGGCCCTGCATGGCCGACAGGGCCTGGCCCGGCGCGCCCTTTTCCGGGTCGGCGAAGGCGCGGCCGTGGGTCTGGATTCGCTCGCCCACCGAATCGAGGAACTCGCCCTCCCATTCAGACAGGGAAACGCCCGCCTTCTCTGCCGAGCGGCGGGCGCGTTTCAGGGCGTTGAGCGCCGCGCGTTTGGCCGCCTCCCTCTGCTGATCCCAGGGAGACGGCGCAGGCTTCTTTCTAGCGACGCCGCCGCCCTTCGGGCTGCTTGAGCGCAGGGCGCCTTTCGATCGGTCGATCGGCGTGCGCTTCAAGCCGGTCGCCTCAGACCTCGCCGAGGGCCGAGAGGTAGAGGTCGAGAATCGCCTCCTCCTCCTGGCGCTTGGCCTTGTCCTGCTTGCGGATGCGGATGACCTTGCGCAGCACCTTGACGTCGTAGCCCTCGCCCTTGGCCTCGGCGAAGACCTCCTTCATGTCGGTCATCACGGCCTGCTTGTCCTCTTCGAGGCGCTCCAGGCGCTCGATGATGGAGCGCAGGCGGCCCTGGGCCGTGGCGGTCAGGACGTCGGGGCTGGCGTCGAAGGAAGCGTCGTCCATGACTGAACTCCAGAACTCAAATCAGGCTGCGCCCTGAAACAGGCCAGCGGCCGTCAGGGCAGGAAAACACGCCCTCAAGCAGGCCGAAGGCCGTCAGGGCGACTTGGAAAGAATCACTAGTCAGGCGCGAGCCCATGCTCAACGCCGGACGCGAAAAAGCCGCGGACAAGGCCCGCGGCTCCTGTGGATAGTCGTCCCATCCACCGACGGTCGGCGCGCGCCTCGCCTGCAGCAGGCGGGGCGCGCCGGCGGCGCCGGATCAGCCTTGCTTGGCCTTGAAGCGCGGGTCGGTCTTGTTGATGACGTACAGAACGCCCTTGCGGCGAACGATCTTGCAGTCGCGGTGGCGACCCTTCAGCGACTTCAGCGAGCTACGGACCTTCATGGTCGGACGTCCCGGTTGGAGGCCCGTGAGGGCGGGTAAAACAAAAGAGCCGCGGGCGAGCCTGCGGCGGAGGCGGTCGTATAGAGAGGCCTTCGCCTTTCGTCAACATTCCGCGGGGGGAATCCGCTGGAGGCCTGGCCTCCGAGTCGAACGGAGGGTCTTCGGACATGCACGTCCGACGCGTCGCCCCTCCGCCACCAGGCCGTGCTCAGGGAACGCGGACATGTAAACCGCCCTCTCTTAATCGCCGACTTCCAAGAAAGGTTAACGGCGCCTTCACCCTTATCACAGAAACTGATCCCGCCTTCGCGCGCTTGTGATTGGTCGAGGAATTCGGGGGCGTTAGCCTGTGTCCATGCGTATCGCCTATCGTCTTCTGCTGTTGGGTTCGGTCGCCGCCTGCGCGCCCCTGGTCCCCACGCCGCCCCAGCCCCAGCCCGCGCCGCCGCCCGTGGTCGAGCCTGCCCCGGCGACCCCGGCGCCCACGCCTGCGCCGACCCAGCCGGACCTCAGCGACGCCTACGACCACGCCAGCTTCGACGCCTGGAAGCAGAGCTTCCTTGATCGCCACGGCGGCGCCCGCAAATGGGACTACGCCCGCGAACTGGAAAACGTGACGCCCAACCCCAGCGTCATCCGCCTGGACCGCAACCAGCCGGAGTTCTCGCGCCCCGCCGGGATCTACATCCAGAACGCCACCACCCCCGCGCGAATCGCCATGGCCCGCCAGCGCGTCGACCGCGTGCCGTGGGACGTGACCCAGAAGTACGGGGTGCCGACCGAGATCCTGCTGGGCGTCTGGGCCCAGGAAAGCGCCTTCGGCCAGGTCCAGGGCGACTTCGACGTCATCCGCTCCCTGGCGACCCTGGCCTATGACGGCCGCCGCCGCGCCTGGGCCGAGGAGCAGCTGAAATACGCCCTGGACATCGTGGTGACCGGCAAGCGCGACCGCGCGGGGCTCAAGGGCAGCTGGGCCGGCGCCATGGGCCAGACCCAGTTCATGCCCGACAACTATCTGAAGCTGGGCGTCGACCAGAACGGCGACGGCAAGGTCGATATCTGGGGCTCGGACGCCGACGCCCTGGCCTCGGCCGCGAATCTGCTGGCCCAGGCGGGCTGGAAGCGCGGCCAGGGCTGGGCCTATGAGGTCGTCCTGCCCTCCAACTTCGACTACGCCGAGGCCGAGGGGCCGAAACACCCCTGGGCCTGGTGGGCCGCGCGCGGGGTGCGCCTGGCCGACGGCTCCTCGCCCAACAGCGCCGAGGCGGCCGAGGGGGCGGCCATCCTGCTGCCTCAGGGCGCCAAGGGGCCGGCCTTCCTGGCCCTGCCCAACCACTACGTCATCCGCCGCTACAACAACTCGGTCAGCTATGCGCTCGCCATCGGCATGATCGCCGACGGGGTGGCGGGCAAGCCCGCCCTGAAGGCCGCCTGGCCCAACGACGGCCCCCTGACGCGGGATCAGCGCGTCGGCGCCCAGCAGGCCCTGACCCGCATGGGCTTCGACACCCAGGGCGTCGACGGCGTCATCGGCGCCAACACCCGCGCCGCCCTGCGCCGCTGGCAGCAGGCTAACGGCCGCACGGCGGACGGCTATCTGACGGACGTCCTGGCGGATGAGTTGATCAGAAGAGCGAGGTAGCGTCCTTCTCCCCTTGTGGGAGAAGGTGGCAGGCGGAGCCTGGCGGATGAGGGGTGTGAACGCCTCCCATCCAATCCAAAAGGCGCCCGATCCTCGGCACGAGAGCCGTCGCGCCGACACCCCTCATCCGGCCCTGACGGGCCACCTTCTCCCACAAGGGGAGAAGGAAAATCACCCCTTCATCCGCCAGGTCGCGCCCTGGGGGCCGTCCATGACGACCACGTTCAGTTCGTTCAGGCGGTCGCGGATGCGGTCGGCCTCGCCCCAATTCTTCTCGGCGCGGGCGGCGGCTCGTTGCTCCAGCAGGGCCTCCACCTCGGCCTTCAGGGCCGGATCGCCCCCCTCGAACCATTCATCCGGCGTCAGCGCCAGCACGCCCAGCAGGCCGGCGGCTTCCTTCAGCGTCCAGCGGGCCATGGCCACGTCGTTGATGTCGGCCTCGGCGTCGTTCAGCAGGTCGCGCAGGGCGTTGCCCAGCCCGAACAACTGGGCGATGGCCCCCGGCGTGTTCAGATCGTCCTCCAGCGCGTCCAGCACGGGATTCAGGGCCTGTTCGGCCAGTTCCATCTCGGCCTCCTCCAGGGCCTCGAGATCGAAATCGCCCAGCCTGACGTCGGCGTCGCGCAGGACGCCGTAGAGGCGGTCCAGGTTCTTGCGGCTCTGCTCCAGCAGGGCCTGGTTCCAGTCCAGCGGCTGACGATAATGGGCGCTCAGCAGGGCCCAGCGCACCACCTCGCCCGGCATGGCCTGCACCAGGTCGTGCAGCAGCAGGACGTTGCCGACCGACTTGGACATCTTCTCGGCGTCCACCGTCAGGAAGCCGTTGTGCATCCAGTAGCGGGCGTATTCGTCGTGCGCCTGCTCCTTCGTCGCGCAGCCGTGGGCGCAGACCCCTTGCGCGATCTCGTTCTCATGGTGCGGGAAGACCAGGTCGATGCCGCCGCCGTGGATGTCGATGGGCAGGCCCAGCGTCTCCTCGATCATGGCCGAGCATTCGATGTGCCAGCCCGGACGCCCCTCGCCCCACGGCGACGGCCAGGACGGCTCGTCCGCCTTGGACGGCTTCCACAGCACGAAGTCGTGCGGGTTCTTCTTATAGGGGGCGACCTCGACGCGGGCGCCCGCGATCATGTCGTCCAGGTTCCGCCCCGACAGCGCGCCGTAGGACGGATAGGAGGACACGTCGAACAGCACATGGCCCTCGGCCGCATAGGCGCAGCCGGCGTCGATGATGGCCTGGATCTGCCGGGTGATCGCCTCGATATAGTCGGTGACGTGCGGGGCGATGTCGGGCGGACTGACGTTCAGCAGGCCCATGTCGGCCAGGTAGGCGGCCTCATAGCGCGCGGTGATCTCGCCGATGGCGACGCCTTCCCTGGCGGCCTTGGCGTTGATCTTATCGTCCACGTCGGTGACGTTGCGGGCGTAGACCACCTTGTCGGCGCCGTAGGTGCGGCGCAGCAGCCGCACCAGCACGTCGAACACCACCGGCGGGCGGGCGTTGCCGATGTGGGCGTAGTCATAGACCGTCGGGCCGCAGACATAGAGGCTCACCCGGTTCGGATCGCGCGGCTCGAACAGGCGCTTTTCACGGCGCAGGGTGTCGTGGATGTGCAGGGCCATTGGTCGGGTCTTTTGCGAGTTTTCTTGCGGGACGGACAGGGTGTCCCATATAGCGGCCTGATAGACAGTCAGGGCCCCGCCCCCAAGTCCATATATATTCGTATTCTGAACAGGCGTTCTCGCCGCCGCCGGATCGTTTCATGAGCAGCACCCCCGCCAAGCCCGTCCTCGTCGCCAATGAGGCGCCCCAGCGTCCCAGCCGCGAACAGGCTCTGGAGGCCGTGCGCACCCTGATCGCCTGGGCCGGCGACAACCCGGACCGCCCCGGCCTGATCGACACGCCCAAGCGGGTGGTCGACGCCTATGGCGAATGGTTCGACGGCTATGACGCCGACGCGGGCAAGGAGCTGAGCCGCACCTTCGAGGACGTGACCGGCTATGACGACATGGTCATCCTGCGCGACATCGAGGTGGAGAGCCACTGCGAGCACCACCTGGCCCCCTTCCTGGGCAAGGCCTACGTCGCCTATCTGCCGGGCGAGAAGGTGGTGGGCATCTCCAAGCTGGCGCGCGTGGTCGAGATCTTCGCCCGCCGCCTCCAGAATCAGGAAACCCTGACCAACGACGTCATCGACGCCATCGAATCGCACCTGCAGCCGCGCGGCGTGGCCGTCATGGTCGATGCGGCGCACCAGTGCATGACGACGCGCGGCGTGCATCACCGCCACGTCTCGACCATCACCACCCGTTTCACCGGCGCCTTCAAGGACGACCCGGCGCTGGCCGAGCGATTCCTCAAACTGGCTCGGGGCTGAACGCGGGGTTTGAAAACGGGGCTGAATTGATCGCGGCCAGGGCGGCCCTGCGCCGAATTCGCAATCTTATTCCCCCGGCGGCGTCATTTCCTCGCATTCGACGGCTTTACAAGCCCGCTTCGGGACGCCAAGAGACGAGCCAGACTTTCAGTGTGGCCCGCCGGAGGGTGCGGGCCTTGATGGAGACGAGGGCGTAATGGGCGCGAAACTTTCTTCGAGCGGCGGCGGCGGCGGCGGCAAGCTGGCGCAACAGAACGCGGACATCAACGTGACGCCCTTCGTGGACATCATGCTGGTGCTGCTGATCATCTTCATGGTCGCCGCCCCGATGGCCACCGTGTCGATCAGGCTGGACCTGCCGCCGGCCACGCCGCCCGCGGCCGACGCTGAAAAGCCCAAGGAGCCGGTCTACATCACCATCCAGGAAGCGGGCTCGCTCTACATCGCCGAGAAAGAAACCTCGCTCGACAAGCTGACCGCCGACGTCTGCGCCGCCCAGGGCGCCGTGGCCGACTGCCGCGAAGAGCGCGTCTTCGTCCGCGCCCAGCCGGAAGTGAAGTACAACCAGTTCATGGAAGTCATGAACAAGCTCCAGGAAAACGGCTTCTACAAGGTCGGCCTCCTGAACGAAGACATCGAGTAGGACTTTCGTCCGCTCTCATGAATCAGGGCCGTTCCTTCGGGAGCGGCCCTTTTTCTTGGCCGGCGTCGCCCCGACCAAGGCGCAGGACGGCCGAAGATCATGTGAATATGCCGTTTTCCTTGCTGGAATTCGGCCCCTGAGCGCCGTCGCCCGCTTGCGCCCGGCCCGCTCACGGTCCTTGATGCCGTCCTCAGTTCTCGGGGGAGTCACGCCATGCATCGCCGCACCTTTCTGTCCGCCCTGCCGGCCGGAGCCCTGATGGCCGGAGCCGCCGACGCCCGGCAGGCGTCCGCCGCCGCCCCCTCCGCTCCTGCGGCCCCCGTCCAGCCGACGCCCGCGTCCGATCCCTATGCCGGAGTCGGCATCGGCGACCGCATCACCGGGCCGCGATTCGTCGGCCGCTCGACCGTCTGGGGCGCCAACGGCGCCGCCGCCACCGCCCACCCGGCGGCCACCCTGATCGGCCTGGACACCCTCAGGCGCGGCGGCTCGGCCATCGACGCCGCCATCGCCATAAACGCCGCCCTGGGCTTCCTGGAGCCGACCGCCAACGGCATCGGCGGCGACGCCTTCTGCCTGATGTGGGACCCGGCGCAGAAGAAGGTGGTCGGCTTCAACGGCTCGGGCCCCAGCCCGCGCGGCCTGTCGCTGGCGACCGCGCGGTCCAAGGCCGGGCCCGACGGCTACCTGCCCCGCTACGGCGCCGTGACCGTCAACGTCCCCGGCGCGGTCGACGCCTGGTGGAGCGCTCACCAGCGCTACGGCAAGCTGCCGTGGAAGGACGTCCTGCTGCCGGTCGCCGAGCTGTGCGAACAGGGCGTGCCCGTGCCCCAGGTCGTGGCCTACTACCTCGAGCGCAACATGGCCGGGTTCGACCGCGCCGCCGCGACGATCGAGGAGAACGACAACCGCAAGAAGGTCTGGCTGACCGGCGGCCGCACGCCGAAGACGGGCGAGGTCTTCGCCAACCCCGACCTGGGCCGCACCTACCGCCTGATCGCCGAGGGCGGCCGCGACGCCTTCTATGACGGGGTGATCGCCGACCATATCGAGCGTTACTTCAAGCGCATCGGCGGCTGGATGACCCGCGCCGACCTGGCCGCCCACCGCACCGAATGGGTCGAGCCGCTGATGACCACCTATCGCGGGGTCGAGGTCTATTCGCTGGGCCCGAACACCCAGGGGCTGTCGACCAATCAGATCCTGAACATCTGCGAACAGTTCGACCTGAAGGCCATGGGCTTCCAGTCCGCCGCCTCGATCCACGTCCAGGCCGAGGCCAAGCGCCTGGCCTTCGAGGACCGCGCCCGCTACTTCGCCGACGAACGCTTCGCCAAGACCCCGACCGCCTGGCTGAACTCCAAGCCATACGCGGCCGAACGGGCGAGACTGATCAACCCGAACCGCGTCATGGACCGCGTCTTCCCCGGCGACGCCCCGACGCAGGGCGACACCACCTATTTCAGCGTCGCCGACAGCGACGGGATGATGGTCAGCTGGATCCAGTCCAACTATCGCGGCATGGGCGGCGGTCTGGTCGCCGACGGCCCGGACGGCCGCACCCTGGGCTTCATGTTCCAGAACCGCGGCGAACTGTTCGCCCTGAGCGACGGCCATCCGAACGTCTATGCGCCGGGCAAGCGCCCCTTCCACACCATCATTCCCGGCTTCGCCTGCAAGGATGGAGAGCCCTGGCTGGCCTATGGCGTCATGGGCGGCGGGATGCAGCCGCAGGGCCAGGCCCAGATCATCATCAACATGGTCGATTACGGCCTCGACCCGCAGGAGGCCGGCGACAGCCCGCGCTGGCAGCACTACGGCTCGTCCGAGCCGACCGGCCAGCCCGCCGAGGGCGTCGGCAAGCTGCACCTCGAATCCGGCGTGCCCGAAGCGACCAAGCGGCAGCTGACGGCGATGGGCTGGGACCTCGGCCCGCCCGACGGCGGCTTCGGCGGCTATCAAAACGTCATGAAGCAGATCAACGAACAGGGCCGCTGGACCTACGGCGCGGCGACCGAAATGCGCAAGGACGGCAACGCCCTGGCCTATTGAGCGAACCCATCATGATCGCATCCCTGCTGGCCGCCGCCGCCCTCGCCTCGCCTTCCGCCTGCACGCCCGTTCCCGGCGTCGAGGCCTTGTGGAAGGAGGAGATCCGCTACGTCGTCGTCGGCGAGATGCACGGCACGACCGAGACGCCCGCCGCCTTCGCCGACATGGTCTGCGCGGCGCGCGACCAGGGGCCGGTGACGGTCGCGCTGGAATTCTCGGAAAGCATGCAGCCGACGCTCGACGCCTTCATGGAGGCGCAGAGCGAGGAAGCCGCCCGTGCGATTCTGGCCGCCTATCCGAGCGGTCCCTTCGTCCACCACGACGGACGGGGCAGCGTCGCCATGCTGGACCTGCTGCTGCGTCTGCGCGCGATGCGGCGCGAGACCCCCAGCCTCAAGGTCGTCGCCTTCGCGCCCGACAGCCCCTACGTTCCCGGATTCAGCCAGTCCTACTATGACCTGGACATGGGCCACCGGCTGGCGACCGCCGCCCGCGAGGCGCCCGACAGCCGGATGCTGGTTCTGGTCGGCAATATGCACGCCCAGAGGAAAGTGATCGAGAGCTGGAGCCTGACGCCCGCCGTCGTCCACCTGCCGTCCGCCGAGGTCATCAGCCTGTACGCCGTCCAACAGGGCGGAACGGCCTGGAACTGCCGCCGCGAAGGCTGCGGCCCGTCCCCCCTGCCCGAAGCCTACGACAGCGCGGCGCGAGGCGTGATCGTTCAGCCCTATGGCGGCGGCGCCTTCGACGGCGTCCTGGCGCTGGGCCCGACCACCGCGTCGGGGCCCGCCGAACCCTGAGCTGACGACGCGGCCTCGCCCCGTTCCGTCGGACACCGCCACGCCTTCCGCAAGCCGGATTTCCTCCGGCTGGACAATGGCGAGGCCTCAGCGGGCGCCTATATCCCGGGCTTCCTCTTCCGACGGAGCCTCCCCATGCCCTATTCCGACCAGCCGACCGTGACCGCCTCGGGCGTGGAGATTCCCCTGCTCGGCTTCGGCACCTGGCGGCTGGAGGCCGACGACGCCCGCCGCATGGTGCGCGAGGCCCTGCGCATCGGCTATCGCCACATCGACACGGCCTGGATCTACAGGAACGAGAAGGCGGTCGGCGACGGCGTCGCCGACGCCGTCGCCGAAGGCATCGTCACGCGCGACGACCTCTTCGTCACCACCAAGATCTGGGTCGAGCATTTCCAGCACGACGCCCTGCTGCGCCAGGCCGAGGAATCGGCGATCAGCCTGGGCCTGACGCCGGACCTGCTTCTGCTGCACTGGCCCAAGCCGACGCCGGCGCTGGCGGAAACCATCGGCGCCCTGAACGCGGCGCTGGAAAAGGGCTTCACCAGGAACATCGGCCTGTCCAACTTCCCCTCGGCCCTGTTCCGCCAGGCCGCCGCCCTGTCGACCGCGCCGCTCATCACCAACCAGGTCGAATACCACCCCTATCTGTCGCAGAAGACCCTGATCGCGACGGCGCGGGAGCTCGGCTCCTCCATCACCGCCTGGTCGCCCCTGGCCCAGGGCAAGATCGCCGACGACGCCGTGATCGGCGAGATCGCCAGGGCGCACGGCAAGACCAACGGCCAGGTCACGCTGCGCTGGATCATCCAGCAGGGGATCGTCGCCATTCCGCGCACTGCCAGGGAAGGCCGCGCGGCCGAGAATTTCGGCGTCTTCGACTTCCAGCTGTCGCCCGAGGAGATGGCGCGGATCAGCGCCCTGTCCCGCCCCGACGGCCGCATCGGCGACTGGCTGGACGAGGCCTTCCAATGGGATCAGGATGCCTGACCTAACAGCGTCATAGAACGCCAGCGTCAGGGAGGACGCCATGGGTTCGGTTCTGGGCTTTCCAGGCGTCGATCCGGCGGACGCCGTCGTCGGCGCCCGCATCCGCCGCTGGCGCGACCGGCGCGGCATGGCCTTCGACGACCTGGCCGCCGCCATCGGCCTGACGCCCGAAGCCCTGCGGCGGGTCGAGGCGGGGCGCGAACGGCTGGATTCAGCCCGCCTGGACGCCGCGACCCGCGCCCTGCGCCTGCCGGTGTGGGCCCTGGTGTCTGACACCCCCGCCTATTGATCGCCGACGCGTGACAGACGGCGCATGTCCGCCTAAGCGTCGGCGCATGGCCTACAAGTCCCTGCGCGATTTTCTTGCGACCCTCGAAGCCGGCGGCGAACTGGTCCGCGTGTCGGAGCCCGTCTCCACCCATCTGGAGATGACCGAAATCCAGACCCGCCTTCTTCGCAACGGCGGCCCGGCGGTCCTGTTCGAGAAGCCGGTCATGCCGGACGGCTCGATCAGCCCCATCCCCTGCCTGGCCAATCTGTTCGGCACGGTGAAGCGCGTCGCCATGGGCGTGACGCTGGAGGGCAAGCAGCGCACCACGGCGGGCGAGCTGCGCGAGGTCGGCGAGCTTCTGGCCTTCCTGCGCAATCCGACGCCGCCGCGCGGCCTCGGCGACGCCATGGAGATGCTGCCCCTGGCCCAGACCGTCATGTCCATGCGGCCCAGGACGGTGAAGAAGGCCCCGGTGCAGGAGGTGGTGCTGAAGGGCGACCGGATCGACCTGACCAGCCTGCCCATCCAGGGCTGCTGGCCCGGCGAGCCCGCGCCGCTGATCACCTGGGGTCTCGTCGTGACCAAGGGGCCGTCGGACGACCGCGAGGACGACTTCAACCTGGGCATCTACCGGATGCAGGTGCTGGGCAAGGACAGGGCCGTCATGCGCTGGCTGGCCCATCGCGGCGGCGCCCAGCACTACGCCCGGCACAAGAAGGCCGGAAAGCGCGAGCCCCTGCCCTGCGCCGTCGTCCTCGGCGCCGATCCGGGCACGATTCTGGCCGCCGTGACCCCGGTGCCGGAGACCCTGTCGGAGTATCAGTTCGCGGGCCTGATGCGCGGCTCCAAGGCCGAGCTGGTTTCGTGCAAGACCGTGCCGCTGATGGTCCCGGCCCAGGCCGAGATCGTGCTGGAAGGCCACGTCCTGCTGGACGAGTTCGAGGACGAAGGCCCCTACGGCGACCACACCGGCTATTACAACTCGGTCGAGAAGTTCCCGGTCTTCCAGGTGTCGGCGATCACCATGCGCAAGGACCCGATCTATCTGACCACCTTCACCGGCCGTCCGCCGGACGAGCCGTCCGTGCTGGGCGAGGCGCTGAACGAGGTCTTCATCCCCCTGATCCGGCAACAGTTCCCCGAGATCACCGACTTCTGGCTGCCGCCCGAGGGGTGCAGCTATCGCATCGCCGTGGTGTCGATGAAGAAGGCCTATCCGGGCCACGCCAAGCGCGTGATGATGGGATGCTGGAGCTATCTGCGCCAGTTCATGTACACCAAGTGGATCATCGTCGTGGACGACGACATCGACGCCCGCGACTGGAAGGACGTCATGTGGGCCGTCTCGACCAAGATGGACCCGGCGCGCGACATCACCGTCATCGAGAACACCCCCATCGACTATCTGGACTTCGCCAGCCCCGAGAGCGGCCTGGGCTCCAAGATCGGCCTGGACGCCACCGACAAGTGGGCGCCGGAAACGAAACGGGAGTGGGGCGAGGAAATCCGCATGGATCAGGACGTGATCGACCGGGTGTCGGAGAAATGGGCCGCGCTGGGCCTGCCCGGCGACGGCGCGCCGATCTGGAAGCAGAAAGACTGAATTCCCTACGGGCGCCGTTCCTGATCTCCTCACGGCGCCGGAGCCGACGGCCGCCTCCCCGCTAAGACTCTCCTAAGACTAACGTCGTTACGTCTAAGGTGGAACGGGGAGAAAACCTATGCGCGCAATGCGAAACATGTCCGTCGCCGGAAAGATGCTTCTGGCGGGCGGCGCCGTCACCGGCGTCCTTCTGCTGATCGCCGCCTTTGCGGTGTCGCAATATACGCACAGGGTCGCGCGCAACCTGTCGCATGACTACGCCGGGGCGCTGAGCCAGGGCGCGGTCGCCAGCGTCGACGGCCAGATCGCCGAGGCCTCGGCCACGGCCCGCGCCATCGCCGACACCGTGGGGCAGGCACACGCCGGGGGCGTGCGCGACCGGGCGACCGTCGTCGCCATGCTGAAGCCCGCCGCCACCGCGACCCCGCTGGTTCTGGGCGCCTGGTTCATGGCCGCGCCCGACGCCTTCGACGGCCGCGACGGCGAGATGGCCGGGCGCACCGCCGCCGGGTCCAACAGCCAGGGCCGCTTCCTGCCCTATTGGGTGAACGACGGCGGCCAGACCCGTCTGCAGCCTCTGGACAGCGGAACGGACTACGATCAGGCCTATTTCACCGTGCCGACCCGGACCGGCAAACCCGCCATCACCGAGCCCTACGCCTATGACGTGGGCGGCAAGTCGGTGCTGATGACCTCCATCGCCTATCCGGTCATGTCGGGCGGCAAGATGATCGGCGTCGCCGGTCTGGACCTGGCGCTGGACGACATATCGACCATGCTCGGCCGGATGAAGCCCTTTGGTTCGGGCCGGACCATGCTGCTGACCAGCGGCGGGAACTGGGCCTCTCACCCCGACGCCGCCCTGCTGACCAAGCCCTACGCCGAAGCCGGCGCCGAGGCGGTCCGCACGGTCCTCAGCGCGGGCGAGCCGACCAGGCTGAACGCCCTGCGCGACCTGTCGGGCCAGAAGGTCGAGCGCCTCGTCACGCCGGTCTCGCTCAGGGGGCTGGGCTCGACCTGGGGCCTGGTCACCGACATTCCGACGGCCGCCATCAACGGCCACTCGAACCGGCTGGCCGTCGCCATGATGGTCGGCGGCATGGTGATCCTGGGCATGGTGCTGGCCTGTCTGTTCGTGGCCAGCGACCGGGTGGTGCGCCGTCCCCTGGCCCGCCTGACCGCCTCGGTCAACACGCTGAACCAGGGCCGCTATGACGTGGCCGTGCAGGGCGTGGACAGCCGCGACGAAGTCGGCGGCATCGCCCGCGCCCTGGAGGGCTTCCGCCACGATCTGGCCGAGGCGGTCCGCCTGCGGGCCGAGCAGGAGGAGGGTCGCGCCGCCGCCGAGGCGGAACGCCATCGCAACGACGCCATCCGCCGCCAGGCCGAGGAGGAGCAGCGCCTTGTCGTCGCCTCCCTGGGCGAAGGGCTGGAGCGCCTGTCGGACGGCGACCTGACCTATCGGCTGAAGGTCGACTTCCCCGCCGACTACCGCAAGCTGCGTCAGGACTTCAACGCGGCCATGCAGCAGTTGGAGGATACCATGACCGTCATCATCGGCAGCGCCATGGGCATCCGCTCGACCACCTCCGAGATCAGCCAGGCCTCGGACGACCTGTCGCGTCGCACCGAACAGCAGGCCGCCAGCCTGGAGGAGACCGCCGCCGCCCTGGAGCAGGTGACGACCACCATCCGCCACGCCTCCGACGGCGCCGCGCGCGCCCGCGACGTGATGGAGACGACCCGAGGCAACGCCGAACGCAGCGGCGCCGTGGTGCAGGAAACCGTCGCCGCCATGAACGCCATCGAGGAATCGTCCGGCCAGATCGCCCGGATCACCGGCGTCATCGATGAAATCGCCTTCCAGACCAACCTCCTGGCGCTCAACGCAGGGGTCGAGGCGGCCCGGGCGGGCGAGGCCGGGCGCGGCTTCGCCGTCGTGGCCTCGGAAGTGCGCGCCCTGGCCCAGCGTTCGGGCGAGGCGGCCAAGGAGATCCGGGACCTGATCAGCGGCAGCGCCCAGCGGGTCGCCCAGGGCGTCCGCCTGGTCGACGACACCGGCGACGCCCTGGCCCGCATCATCACCGAGATCACCGAGATCAGCGGCCTCGTCTCCGACATCGCCGCTTCGGCCCAGGAGCAGGCCCTCGGACTGGGCCAGATCAACACCGCCGTCGCCCAGATGGACCAGATGACCCAGCAGAACGCCGCCATGGTCGAGGAATCCACCGCCGCCGCCCACGCCCTGGCGCAGGAAACCGCCGGCCTGGGCGAACTGATGTCCCGTTTCCGCACCGGCGAAGGCTCCAGCCCCCGCGCCGCGCCGACGCGGGGGCCGGCGCCGGTCGTCGAGCCCCCCGCCGCCCCTGTCGTCTCGCTGAAGACGGTGGGCGGTCGCGGGCGATCCGCCGCCGCGGCGGTCGATGACTGGGAGGAATTCTGAGCCGACGGCCGGAGACGGCGAAGGGGTCCGGGCTTGCCAGGGAGCGCCGATCGGCTCACGAAGCCTGATGCGCTCCCTTCTGGTCATCGCCGTTGCCGCGGCCCTCGCAGCGAGTCCCGCCATGTCGCAATCGCCGTCCGTCCCGCCCGACGCCGCCCCCCCGACAGCGGCCTGGGACCAGGCTTTCCTGCCGCCCGCCCCGGCGTGGAACGGGGCCAGCCGCGCCCTGCTGCGCGACGCCGCCGACCCTTGGGTCACGGGGTTCGAAGCCGACGCGGCGCATGACTTCTCGCCCTCCTACGCCGACACCCGCGCCTGGTTCGACAAACTGGACGCCGCCAGCGACCTGATCCGCATCGAACCGTTCGGAACCTCCCCGGAGGGCCGCCCGATCTACGCCGTGATCGCGTCGAAGGACGGCGCGGCCTTCGATCCGTCCAAGCCGGTCCTGCTGGCCCAGGCCGGCATCCACCCGGGCGAGATCGACGGCAAGGACGCGGGCATGATGCTGCTGCGCGACATCGCCTTCTACGGAAAAGACAGCCTTCTGGACCGCGCCAACCTGATCCTGATCCCGATCCTGAGCGTGGACGGGCATGAGCGGACCGGCCCCTATTCCCGCCCCAACCAGCGCGGGCCGCGCAATCAGGGCTGGCGCCACACGGCGACCAACCAGAACCTGAACCGCGACTTCATGAAGCTGGATCAGCCCGAGATGCAGGCCGTCATGGGCCTGATCCACAAATATCAGCCGGACCTCTACGTCGACATCCACGTCACCGACGGCATCGATTATCAATACGACGTCACCTTCGGCTACAATGGCGAGGACGGCGTCTGGAGCCGCAGCCCGGCGACCGCCTCCTGGCTGGACGCCGCCTTCAAGCCCGCCATGTATGAGGCGCTGGAGGCGCAGGGCCACATCCCCGGCGAACTGGTCTTCGCCATCGACGACCGTGACCCGAAGAAGGGGCTGAACGACGGCGGCCTGGGCGAACGCTATTCAAACGGCTGGGGCTCGGCGGCGCACGTCCCGACCATCCTGATCGAGAACCACAGCCTGAAGCCGCATGAGCAGCGGGTGCTGGGAACCTATGTCTTCCTCGAACAGGCGTTGACGCTGCTGGCCGAAAAGTCCGACGGCCTGCGCGCCGCCGTCGCCGCCGACCGCGCCCTGCGCCCCGCCGAACTGCCCGCCAATTTCGCCGGCGACGAGACGCCCTCGCGCACCCGCCCCTTCAAGGGCATCCGCTATGAGACCTACGACAGCGTCGCCTCGGGTCGCCCCGAAATCCGCTGGCTGGGCCAGCCGGACGCCGACCCCTGGCCCATGCCCTTCTACGGCTCGCACCCCACGCTGACGCTGAAGCGGCCGAGCGCCTATTGGGTGCCGTCCTATCGTCAGGACGTGATCGAGCGCCTGCGCGTCCACGGCGTGCGGATGGAGACGCTGGACGCCCCGCGCACCGTGGCCGTCGACATGCTGCGTCTCGTCGATCCCAAGGTGTCGGCCCGCACCAATGAAGGCCATGTGCCGATCTCGGTCAGCGAGGTCCGTGCGGAACCGAAGGACTGGACCTTCTCCGTCGGCTCGGTGCGCGTGCCGACCGATCAGCCGATGGGCGACCTCGCCATCCTGCTGCTGGAGCCGCAGTCGAACGAGAGCTTTTTCGCCTGGGGGATGTTCCCCGAGGTGCTGAACCGCGTCGAATACATCGAGGCCTACGCCATCGCCCCCCTGGCCGAAAAGATGCTGGCCGCCGATCCGGCCCTGAAGGCCGCGTTCGAGGCCAGGCTGGCGGCCGACCCCGCCTTCGCCGCCGACGGCGACGCGCGCCTGGCCTGGTTCTACGAGCGCACCCCCTTCTACGACCAGCGCTATCGCCTCTATCCGGTGGGGCGTGAAAAATGAGCCTGATCCCGACCATCCAGGCCGCCGCCCTGTGGGGCGGTCTGCTGATCCTGCTGCTGTTCGTCCTGTCGGGCGTGGTGGTGCGGCGCCGCCGCCAGCACCTGATCGAGTTCGGCGACGGCGGGGTGCGCGAACTGGTCTGCGCCACCCGCGCCTTCTCCAATGCGGCCGAATACATCCCCGCCGGGATGTGCGGCCTGATCCTGCTGGCCTTTCTCGGCGCCCCGGCCCTGCTGATCCATGCGGTCGGCGGGATGCTGTTCGCCGGGCGGGTGATCCACGCCCTGGGCCTGCTGTTCCAGGAAGGGCCGTCGCTGGGTCGCTCGATCGGCATGATCCTGACCTGGCTGGCCCTGCTGGTGACCGCGCTGAGCCTGATCGCCTGGTCGATCCTCTAAACCCTCTCCCGGCGGGAGAGGGCTTGAGCGCACGGCGGCGCAGCCGTCGTCCTTGCGCGAAAGGGTGAGGGGCTTGTCAAGTCAGTCGGCGCAAGCCGTCGCGCCACGGCCTTCGGCCGACTTCACCCCCGAACCCTCACCCTTTCGCCTGAACCAATCGCTTCGCGGCTATGGGTAGCAAACACACCTTAGCGATCGAGACGGTCTGAATCGCCATCTTTATGATTGTGGGATGGCAAGTTCGATCATCCCTATCGGCACCGAGTGCTCCGCCGCCCTGCACGCCCTTGTCCGCAAGCGCGCTGAACTGGACGGCGAGTTGGAGCAGCATCAGGGGCGCATCCGGGAACTTCAGAAGGCGATCCAAAATCTGGACGCCGTGCTCGTGCTGATCAAACCGGACATTGACATCAGCCAGATTGCCGCAAAGCGGGTTCGGCCACCGCATTCCGCTGCTCCGGGAGAGATCAAGGGCATAGTCGTCGATTGCTTGAGAGAAGCCGAGGGACCGCTCACATCGCGGGCGCTGGCAAGAGCGGTCGTCGAGTCGCGGGAACTCGACCTCGCTGACGCGAAGCTGGAAGTCACAATGGCAAGACGGGTCAGGGCTTGCCTGCGGCCCTTGCGACTAGCTGGGCGGGTCCGCGCCGTTCCAATGCCGGCGGGACCGCAGGGCTGGGTTTTGGCGACCAAGCACTTGGAGCAGGCCGAGGCCGTCCGGTTGGGAGTGTCGCGATGACCAGCTTGGCCTTCTTCCACGGAAAACATCTGTGCCAGATTGCGCCCGATCGAGAGGGACGAGGGTTCGTCGGTCTGCGTAACGGCCGTGTCGTCGCGACCGCGCCGGATCGCGCAGGCGTCGCGCGAGCGCTGATCAAGGCAGCGCGCTGGTCTCGTTGATCCGCTCGGCTACGCTGCTGAGCAGACGTGACCGCCTCATCCTTACGCTCAGCGTATACGATTGCCCCAATCGGAATGGCCCGCCTACCTCAATCTCGCGTCTGATCCGACCCTGTTGAGAACAGGGGATGCGGCATGGCCGACCTACTTTAGCTGGCTCTCTGGGCGGTGGGGCGTTCGTCGCCTTCGCCTTGCTCGTCGCTGCCGTGAAGCGCTTACAGGCTGAGGGCCGGCGTGCCCTGAACGTTCGCTTGGCGGCTACTCGCCCATGACCGACTTTGACTCTAACGGACCTCCGCGGTGTCCGCGTTCGGGCCGGTAGCCGTCCGCAGTTCAGATCGCGGTGGGCGGCCGGTTTTGGCGTAAGTGTGCGTTGGCACCGTCCGCCCTCGGCGATCCAATTTCAACTGCTTGCCAAATCGTCCGCTCCCATCCTATCAACGACACTCCGTCGGACCCGGGTGACCGGGTGGCTATACCGGGCGCCTAACCCCCGGAGACGACACGACCCCGTCCGGCTTGGCCGGCAGCGATGACGGATCGCGACAGGGGTTAGGATGCACTGACCCGTAATGATGATGACCGAGATGGCCCGTGGGCCATGCTCCGCCTTGCGTTTGGCATGCCTGGGTTTCGCCACCGCTGATCGGCTCCTTAACACAGGGGGCGCACGATGATGGACCTCGGCGAATCCGGGCCTCTGGAGATGGCACAGATCGTCGTGCTGGCCGCTGCATCGTGCGCATTCCTGCTCGCGGCGTTGAAGACAGATCGGCCTGGGGCTCCTGCTTTCGCCGTGTTCAGTCTGGTGCTCGGGGTTGCCGCTCTCAGGGAATACAGCGCGGAGACGGACGGCGTTTGGCAGTCCTATCTGGAGAGCCACGCTGCGCGCTGGCATCTCGCAGCGGTTCTGATGGTGCCGCTCATCTTCGTGACCGCGCGCGACCGAGCTTTTGGAGTGTGGCCGCATGTCCGCGCCGTCGCTTTGATGGTTCCAATCTTCGGGCTCGGGATCGCCCTGGTCTGGCTCGCCGCAGCCATCGAGGAGTGGGGCGGCACGGTGACCTTGACCGAGGCCGAGTTGTGGAACCTGCTTCTGATCGAGGAAGTCCTCGAACTTCTGGCCTATGCGACCACCCTGCTGGTCGCTTTGAAGGCCGCGAGCAAGGCGCGACAAGACGCCTCAGCCTCCTTCTCGCTGGTCACGGTCCTGCCGTCCCGCAGGCGGCGAGGCGGGGGACTGATTGGCCGCGCGTGAGCCGCTGGGCCTTGTGCACCGCAGCGATCTAGGTTAAGAGAGCCCTGTTCGTCGGACCCGTTTCACACGGGTGGCTACCTTGGGCGCCCATCCCCCAGGAAACATGAAGCGATAGCTGAGCGGCTAGAGCACAGGTGCGTTGACGAACCGCACACCTAGTCGTCGCCCTCCGGCTCATCTCCCATGTCCCTTACCCGCCCGGGGTCCGTCAGTGACCCGGTGCCGTGCACGATCGAGTCGTGCGAGGCGCGTCCCCATCGTCCCGCAGATCATGTTCGGTCATATCGCCGAGATGTCGGTCGCCTGCGTTCGGCCGTCCGGCTGGTGCCGCAGCCGAAACGAGAGTCGCTGCCCTTTGACCAGACCTTCCAGGCCAGCGTCCTGAGCAGCGCTGAGGTGGACGAACACCTTGGGCAACTTGTCGTCCCGCGAGATCATCGCGAACCGGCCCTTGGGGTCCACGAATTTGATCGTGCCCATGATGGTGTCATCCGCGTCATCGCCCAGCGGGTGATCGACGGGCGCACTCATGCCGCACCGCCAATGAAAACCCCGTCCGCCAGTGTAATGAGAATCATGCAAATCTCATAAACGCTTTATCGCAAGAATAACAGAGGCTGCGCAATCAATGCAGCAGCAAATTATAAATCAGGTTTACTGCTAGTTTGCAGTGAAACGCACATGGTTGTGCACGAAAGAAGCTGAATGAAACTTCCCGCTATGAAACTGGACGTCGGCATGATCCGGGAGACCTGGTTCGGCAACATCAGGGGTGATGTGCTTGCCGGCCTGGTGGTGGCCTTGGCCCTGATCCCCGAAGCAATCGCCTTCTCGATCATCGCGGGCGTGGACCCTGCGGTCGGCCTGTATGCGTCCTTCGTGATCTGCGTGGTGATCGCCTTCGCGGGCGGGCGGCCCGGCATGATCTCGGCGGCGACCGGCGCGATGGCGCTGCTGATGATCACCCTGGTGCGCGAGCACGGCCTCCAATACCTGCTGGCGGCCACGGTCCTGACCGGCATCCTTCAGATCATCGCGGGCTATATCCGGCTGGGTGCGCTGATGCGGTTTGTGTCGAAGTCGGTGGTGACCGGCTTCGTCAACGCGCTCGCCATCCTGATCTTCCTGGCCCAGTTGCCGGAGGTCACAAACGTCGGCTGGCAGACCTACGCCATGGTCGCGGGTGGGCTGGCGATCATCTACCTGCTGCCCCGGCTGACCAAGGCCATCCCCTCGCCGCTGGTGGCGATCGTCGTGCTGACGGCCCTGTCCATGGCGCTTGGCCTGGACATCCGCGTGGTCGGTGACATGGGGCAGTTGCCCGCCACCCTGCCGATGTTCCTGATCCCGAACATCCCGCTCAACTTCGAGACCCTGGCGATCATCTTCCCCTACTCGGTGACCCTGATGCTGGTCGGCCTCCTGGAGTCGCTGATGACGGCCACCATCGTCGACGAACTGACGGACACGCCTTCCGACAAGAACCGCGAGTGCAAGGGTCAGGGCGTCGCCAACATCGCGGCCGGCTTCTTCGGCGGCATGGCGGGGTGCGCCATGATCGGCCAGTCGGTGATCAACGTGAAATCCGGCGGGCGCGGGCGGCTGTCGACCCTGCTGGCCGGTGTCTTCCTGTTGTTCATGATCCTGGTGCTGGGTCCGTGGGTGTCGCAGATTCCCATGGCGGCCCTGGTGGCGGTCATGTTCATGGTGGCGATCGGCACCTTCAACTGGGGCTCGATCAAGAACCTGGTCGAGCATCCCAAGAGTTCCAGCTTCGTCATGCTGGCGACCGTTGTGGTCACCGTCGCCACCCACGATCTCGCCAAGGGCGTTGTCACCGGCGTGCTGCTGTCGGGCATCTTCTTCGCCCAGAAGGTCGCGCGGATCGTCTTGATCACTTCGACCACGGCGGCGGACGGACGGTCGCGCGACTACGACGTGCGGGGCCAGATCTTCTTTGCCTCGGCCGACAGCTTCGTCGCCGCCTTCGACTTCAAGGAAGCGATCGACCACGTCCGGATCGACCTGTCCCACGCTCATTTCTGGGACGTGTCGGCCATCGCGGCTCTGGACAAGGTGATCCTGAAGTTCCGCCGCGAGGGCACCGAGGTTCAGGTCGACGGCCTGAACGAAGCCAGCCTGACCATGGTCGACAAGTTCGCCATTCACGACAAGCCCGGCGCCCTCGACAGCCTGACAGCCCACTGACGTGACGCCGCATCAGACCGCGACCGCGCGCCGCTCTCCTTCCGTTTCCAGGATCGCTTCATGACCAAAGTCCTCGCCTGCATCGACGCCTCCACCTACGGCGCCAGCGTCTGCGACCACGCGGCATGGGCGGCGCAGAATCTTAACTGCGACGTCGAACTCCTTCACGTTCTGGACCGGGCCCCGGACGCCGTTCCCCAGGACCTGTCCGGCAGCATCGGCCTCGGGACCTCTGAGCATCTGTTGGAGGACCTGGCCAAGCTGGACGAGCATCGCGGCAAGCTGCGGATGGAGAGAGGGCGCGCCATCCTGGAAGCCGCCAAGTCCCGCGTTGAAGCCGCCGGCGTCGGCACGGTCACGACCCGGCTCCGCCACGGGGGTCTGGTCGACAACGTCCATGAACTGGAAGACGACGTCCGGCTGGTGGTGCTGGGCAAGCGTGGCGAGCGTTCGGACTTCGCCAAGGCCCATCTGGGCGGCAGCATCGAACAGGTGGTCCGGGCGACCAAGCTGCCGGTCCTGATCGCATCGCGCGAGTTCAAGCCGATCCAGCGGCTCCTGATCGCCTTCGATGGCGGCGCCAGTTCGCGCAAGGCCGTCGACTTTCTGGTCTCCGATCCCGCCTTCTCGGGCTTCGAATGCCACGTGGTGATGGCGGGTCACCCGAAGGGCGACGACGCGGCGCATCTGGCCTGGGCCCGCGACCGCCTGGCCGGCGGAGGTGGAAATCATCAGGTGCTACAGCGCGACGGCGAGCCGGAGACCGTCATCACCGACTATGTGCGTGACGAGAAGATCGATCTGCTGGTCATGGGGGCCTATGGCCACTCACCGATCCGGCGGTTCTTCGTGGGCAGCACCACGACGGCCATGATCCGGATCGCACTCCTGCCCGTCCTTCTGTTCCGCTGAGGGGAGGCAGGGGGTGCTGGACGGGTTTCCAACGCTGACAAGCGACAGGACGGCGGGCTCGGCTCCATCGCGAGGCAAGGCGTCCAGGTTCGGCCCGCCGCCGGAGGCCTGGTATCCCGTGGCCCGGGAGAAGGCGGTGCGCGCGCGGGCGACCGTTTCGCTGTTTGGGCAGGACCTGACCCTCGTTCGAGGGCCTTCGGGGGCGGTAACCCTGCCCGGCGCTCCTGGCTGGGCCATCGAGACCCGGCTGGGCATGGTGTGGGTCCGCCGCCTCGGCGATCCCGCCGCAGCGGTCCCGCCACTGATAGAGGACGAAGCGGGGACGCCGGCCTTCCCCATGATCGCCTGCTCGGAAATCGAGGTCGAAGCGGACTACGACCAGACCGTCCTGGGGCTCGTCGACCCCGCCCACGTGCCCATGGTCCACACCGCGTGGTGGTGGCGATCTTCGGATCGTCGTCGGGTCAAGACCAAACACTATACGCCGTCGCCCTTCGGCTTCACCGCGACGGCGGCGGACAGTTTCGCCTCGGCGCCGGCCTATGAGTTGGTCGGCTCGGACCGCAAGGTCACCATCGAGTTCCGGCTACCGTCGACGCGGATCGAGCGGGTCCGGGGCGGGCGACTGCGCGTTCTCAACATCACCACCGTCACCCCGATCGCGCCCGGGCGCGTGGTTCTGCGGAACGTGATCTACAGTTCGATGCGGCCGTTGCGGTGGCTGTATCCAGCCCTTTCCGCCTTGGGCCGGGCCTTTCTGGAACAGGACTCCCGCATCCTTCGCCGGCTCGACACGCATGCCAGCACGCATCAGCCTCTGCTGTTCGTCGGCGAGCCCGACCAGCCCTCCGCCTGGTATTTCCAATGCAAGATGGCCTTGGCCCGGGCGGTCGGGGCCAGGGACACTTTCATCAATCCCGTTCAGCCTTCAGTTCTGCGGTGGCGAACCTGATGGGCGGACGAGAGCCTTGGCATCATCGGCAGCAAGGCCTAGTCTCGCCGTGCCTTGGGCCGACGTCGTCGGGCCAAGCGGACCCCCCACATCCCGGGAGGTCTGAACACGGAATGACAACCCTGCGAGCGAACACGCTCGACCCGGTTCTGACCGGATCGAGCGGTAAGGTCTCGATCGGCGTGCCGAGCACGCCTCTGGGTGCGTCGTCTTCCAGTGGATCAGAACCTTCCCGTTCGAATGGCGCCCGGCGCTGTCGATCCCGCTCGCGCAATCTGCGGCGTTCGCCGCCATGCGAGGAGAGGCGATGAGTCTAATGACCCAACCCCCGACCCCAGAACACGGGCCCACCCGTTCGTTGTCCGAGGCGACCCAACTGGCTCTGAAGCTGCGAGACCTGCTGTGGCGGGTGGATCAGGTCCGCGCCGAGTTGCAGAACCCGGTCCGCGCCATGGACGACGCCACCCTGGCCGAAGTGCTCGACACGCGCGACCTGAAGGCCCTGCTGGAAGGAGCTGATCATGGGCTCGCGTGACCGCGATCTGCGCCCACCGTCGGCTAGCCTGCTGATCGAGAACGTTCTGCGGGTCCGGCCGACCGCGAGCGTCGAGGACGCCTGCCGCATCGCGCCGATGCTGGCCGATCTGCCCGTGGCAGACCTGTCTGAGCGCATGACGCAGACGAGGCGACGCCTCGGCCTCGACGACCAGGGTCGCCGGGTCGGTTCGCGGGTGCGGTCATGACCGCCGTCCGCCAGCGCCCACGGCCCGCCGCCCGGACGGCTGACCTGTCGCATGGCTACTACCGGATCGTCGCCGCGAGCCGAGGTGCTGTCGGTCAGGCTGTCGCCTATGCCGGAACTCTCAAGGTCGACGAGGCGGTGGAAGAGACCGTAGACGAAGCGGTAGCGGCGTTGAGGACGAGACTGGACCAACGGACCGAACGGTTCGAGGCCGCGCGAGACCCGAACGGCTGGCCCAGCCCGGAAGAGTATCGCGAGGCCCTCCGCGCCATTCCGGACGAACAGTCGGCGTTGATGGTGCGTCTGTTACGCGCCCACGGCCGTCAACCGGACGCCCTTGCGACCGTCAACGATCTGGGGCGGGTCGTCGGGCTCGACCCCGCCGAGGTCTGGAAGCAATATGGGCGTCTGGGCCGCAAGCTGCACGCCCATCTCCGCTTCAGCCGCCTGCGCAAATCAAGCGCAGGCCAGCGTTATGTCGTCGACTCCTTCGCGACCGTCTCGCCGATCGAGGGTTCGGAGTTGCTGGCGATCCGGCTCCGTCCCGAGATCGTGGAGGCGGTGTCGTGAGTTCGCCGCCGGGGAAGCCGACTGTGACCGAGGCCTTGTCGACCGAGGACCAGGCTGGCCTGAAGCAAACCCTGCTGGAGCGCCTCGCGGAACTTCAGCAGATCGATGCGCTGTCAGAGGACAGCCGTCGTCCCGTCGAACTGGATCAGAACAGCGTCGGCCGCCTGTCGCGCATGGACGCGATCCAGCAACAGGCCATGGCCTTCGCATCGCAGGGTCGACGCCAACACGACGCCCGCAGGATCAGCCAGGCGCTGAGCCGCATGGCGACCGGCGACTACGGCTACTGCGGCGCCTGTGGCGAGCCCATCGCCCTTCGCCGCCTTCAGCTCGATCCCACCCTGGCGATGTGCATCGTGTGCGCCTCCGAATGACCAGGATCGACCACCAGAAGCGCCGGCCCGCCGCGAACAGCGAAATGTCCGAGGCTTCACCCGCCTATGACAGCCGCCACCCCGTGCTGCACCGGGTCGTGCTGTCGCCCGCCGGGGGGCTCATCCGGATCGCGTCCTTTCGGGCGGCTGTCCCGACCACGCCGAACACAGACAAGGCCGCGCCCTCGGGCGAGCCTCACCCCCGAAAGACCTGAGCATGTCGCGCCTCGTTGAAGAACTCGACTACCGACCTACGCCCATGGGGCCGATCCAGCTTCGCCGCCGCTGGGTCTCCGCCATCGATCGCGACGTCGTCGAGGTGATCCTGGGCGATGAGCACCTGATGTCGAGCCTGTTCACCGAGGGTGAGATCGCACTGACGACCCTCGGGCTAGGACGGGCCCCGGGAGACTCCCTCCGCGTCCTCGTCGGCGGCCTGGGCCTCGGCTACACCGCACGCGCCGCCCTGGAATCCACGAAGGTCGCATCCGTCACCGTCGTCGATGCCCTGGATGCGGTGATCGACTGGCACCGGGAGGGCCTGGTGCCCATCGGTCGGTCCTTGGGTGATGATCCCCGCTGCGATCTCGTCCACGGCGACTTCTTTGCGATGTTCGACGGGGGAGCCGATCCCGAGACGCCGCTGTGGGACGTGATCCTGCTGGACATCGATCACTCGCCGGATCGCCTGCTCAATCCCGCCCATGCGCGCTTCTACCGGACAGATGGATTGCGCAGGGTGCACGCGGCGCTGACCCCCGGCGGCGTGTTCGCCCTGTGGTCCGACGATGCGCCGGACCCGACCTTCCTGGCCCGGCTCCGGTCCGTGTTCGATGAGCCAGAAGCGCACGTCGTGGAGTTCGACAACCCTCTGACGGGCACGTCGTCGCGGTGCACGATCTACGTCGCGGTCCACAGATCGTGAGCGTCCGTCGTCCTGCTTCTGGTATGACGCCCATGGCGCAAGACGCCGAGCGGGAGCCCGATGCGCTGCCGTCCGGCTTCCGCGTGCTTCAGGTCACGCCGCGTCTCGAAGGTGGCGGCGTTGAACGCGCCACCCTGGACATCAGCGCCGCGATCGTGGCCGCCGGCGGGGTGTCCTATGTCGCCACCGAGGGCGGACGCCTCGAAAGCGACCTGGAAGCGCACGGCGGCCAGGCCGTCCGGTTGCCGGTCGCCTCCAAGAACCCGATGACGATTTGGGCCAATGGCCGTCGCCTGAAGGTGCTGATCCAGACGCTTAAAATCGACCTCGTGCATGTGCGGTCTCGGGCCCCGGCCTGGTCTGCGGTATGGGCGGCGCGGCAGACCGGTGTGCCGGTGGTCTCGACCTACCACGGCATCTACAGCGCCCGCTCGCGGATGAAGCGGGCCTACAACGCCCTGATGACCCGGGCTGATCTGGTCATGGCCAACAGCCGCTTCACCCGCGACCACGTCAGCGAGCAGCACGGCGTGCCGTCCGAGCGGCTGCGCCTGGTCCCTGAAGGCATCGACATCACGCGCTTCGACCGGGGCGCCGTGGCCCCTGCGCGCGTCCACCGGTTGCGATCGCAATGGGGCCTGCGAGGCGACAACCGTCGGCTGGTTCTGCTGCCTGCACGACTGACCCGTTGGAAGGGCCAGCTAATGATGATCGAAGCCTTCGCCCAGGCCCGCGTCGAGGGCCTGGTCCTTGTCCTGGCCGGCGACCATCAGGGCCGCGATGGCTATCGCGACGAGATCGAAGCAGCGATAGCCGAGCGCGGCTTGAAGGATCAGGTGCGTTTGGTCGGCGAAGTCGACGACATGCCCGCCGCCTATCTGGCTGCCGACCTTGTGGTCACACCTTCGATCCGACCCGAGAGTTTCGGCCGCACAGCCGTGGAAGCCCAGTTGATGGGCCGCCCGGTGCTAGCCGCTGATCACGGTGCGGCGCGTGAGACGGTTTCCTGCGGTCGGACAGGCTTCCTCGTTCAGCCGGGTGACTTGGACGCCTGGACAAGCCGGTTGGTCGAGTGCGCAGATTGGTCGACCGATCGACTGGAAGACCTGGGACACACCGCCCGCCGCCGCGCCCGTCGTCGGTTCTCCCTGGAGGCGATGGCTGGCGCGACATTTCGAACGTATCGGCGAGCCGTGAGGCAGCGACGCACAAAGCGAGTCGCTCAATAATCTTGAACTCTGAGCGCTGATGACCCGCCGCTTCGCCGACGCAGGGTATGGCAGACTGATCAGAATTCCTCTGGGGGCGATTCCAAACAGGCGACATGTAGAGCCCGATCAGCCCCCCAGAACGGCGTGATGCGACGCACAGCCAAGGTCGGCCGGGCTATGAGGGGGCGCTGCTGGTTACTCCTTTTTTGGGAGCCCGACCAAGGCCGCCATCAGTTCTGGCGTCATCACGACTTGGGGCATTTTGCCCAGAAGTTCGGACGGCAGCGTGAATTCGCCTGTCAACTGCGGCTTGAAGGGAATCAGGTCGACCCCAAGGACGTGCATGAACTGGAGCATGAAGGTCGCCGGGAACGTGCCCCGACTGATCTTGTTGCGGACGCTGACCTCGGTCTCCGAGACCCCAATCGCCTGCATGCGTTTGGCGATGTCAGCGTAGGTCAGGTTCTGACGACGCTGTTCGACCCGCAGCAGGGTTCGCGCCTTCTCACGCCACGTGTTTTCGACGTCTTCAGCATCGACGGGGAGCGAGGTGGATTTGGACATAGCCATTGATGCCACTATCAGCCCGAACGATCAATCCGTGCGACCTAGACCTCTCTTGAGCGATGAAGATCGCACATACGCGACAAACTTGTTGACACGCACCGGCGCGATAGCTATCGCACATACGCGACAATTCTCCCGTATGTGCGTTGACATCATTGGCTCTCCTTCAAGGCCCGGCACATGCCGTGACGCCTATCGAGATCGCCGAACTCTCGGAGGACGAGGCGCGTGCGCTGTTTCGTCGTTATCGATTCGCCGAGAATGGCGGAGAGCCTTGTTGCAACCGTTGTGGGTCGCCGGCGGCGTGGACCTACGAGGACGGCAATCTCTACAAGTGCAAGCTGTGCCTCAGGCAGTTCACGCTGACCACCAATACACCGTTCGCCTACCGTAAGCTGCCGTTCAAGACGATCCTGTTGATCCTGGCGCAGTTCAACATCGCTTATCAGGGGCGCAGCGCCCGCGAGATCAGGCGCGACCTTCGCGCCAAGGTGAAGAACTACAAGACCATCTTCGTCTGGCTGCACAAGATCAGGTCAGCCATGCAGGCTTGGGAACGGCGCACGATCCTGACCGACGAGATCGAGATCGATGGAAAGGAGTTGAAAGGCTACATCCGCCCGAAAAACGTCCGGGGCGAAAAGGACCACTACCGCTTTCCTTTCGGTGCGCCTGATCGCACGCTGCATGTCACTCTCGCCCGGCAACGGTCCGGTCCGGCCCGCGCTTGGGTCGCCAAGCAGGAGCAGCACCCCGTTCCTCTCTTCGTCGAGGTGGTAGACCCCAAGGCCGTCGTGTTCTCTGACGGCGGCCCATGGGGCGACATCCGTTTCCACTGCGCGCTCAAGAGGGTCATCCACGAACAGCACTTTTACACGCCGGAGGCGTGCACCAACTGGGCCGAGAGCGGCTTCCGCGTGCTGTCAGGGATGCGGATGATCTATCGGCGGATCATCGGCAACTACCTGGACCTCTACGCGGCTCAACTGACCTGGCGATTGACCCACGTGAGCCACAGCCAGGACGACGGCTTCGCCGCCCTGATGGGCGCGATGATGGCGCCGGGCCGCTCGCCCATGGCTGGCTACTTCCTCAAGAAGAAGGACGGGGGCAGCAAGCGCCGGTGCCAGATCGTCGACGAAACCGGCAAGTCGGCGGAATGGAGCCCCCCCAGCAACGAAGAGCGCCGCAGGGCGCGCAAGGAGGCGCGGCGCCAGACCGGAGAGCCGAAAACCCCGCGACTGGCCGATGCCCGGTCCGCGACTCGCTGGCGCGAGGGCTTTGAGTTCATGTCGGCGGCCCAGTTCATGGACAACCCGAAGGCGATGCCCTTGAGCCCGGGCGTCTATGGCCTGTTTCTTCGGAGCGGCGAACGCCTGTTCAATTTGGCGGGCTACTTCCCTGACCCGCAACTGCCGGCTTGGGACCACGGCGTGTGGCGGAACGGCTACATCGGGCAGGGCTACAGCCTGCGCGAACGGGTCACGGCCCACCTCCTCGGCGACATCGACGACTCGCCGTTCCGGCAGTCTGTTCTGGCGATCCATTGGATCGCCGCGACCGGCGAGGTCGGCGATCTCCGAAGCCGTCAGGCGAGCGAGGCCGCCCTGAATGAGTGGCTGCGGCGCGAAGTCATGATCGGCTACAAGGTGTGCGGCTATCACAGGGCGGTGGAGAAGGAGATGCTGAAGCGCACCGCCGCCCCGCTGAACATCGGCGACCGCACCCCTTCGCCGTTTGGCCGTCTGCTCTCGAACGTGCGCCAGCGCTTCCGCGAAGCGGTGGCCGCCGGATGGGAGCCGCCTCCGCCTAAGAACCGTCCCCGCCAACGCCGCTGACGCGTCCGTCGCCGGTTTGTCGTGACCTGAGCGCCCATCGCGGCGGCTGACCCCCGTCGTTCACCAGGCCGCGCGTCGCGCGTTGCAAGGCCGCGTTGATAGCGCCGTAGGCCTGCACGTGAGCGGGGCCGTCATCGATGCTGAGGTCATGGCGCTCGACGATGCGATCCAGCATCTCGCGGACCGTCAGCCAATCATCCGCGCCTCTCAGAACATCGAAGGCCGCGTCAGCCCATCCATGCGGCGGCCGGTTCGGTCCCCGGCGGAGCGGTCTGATCAGCTTTTCCTGCTCGGGGTCCCAGTCGGGCTCGAACATCTGGATGACGTAAATGACATGAGGGAGGGCCTGCCTGATCTCTTCGGCCCTCGCTTCCCGTTCGCCAGCCTGGGCGACGAAGGCGTCTCCGCCTCTCCACTTTCTCTGCCGCAGTTTCGGTGGGTTCTCGATCCACCTTAGTTCGCCACCCAAGCGCGCGTAGAGCGTCTTGAGGTGACCCGTCAGCTGCTTCCCGCTGTTTTTCCTGCCAAGCGCCACGTCAGCCCTCGAACTGCCGAGGGAACCGACTTATTCCAGCCTAGGTGTGTTTGCTACCCATAGCCGTCGCTTCGCTCTTGGAGGCTCAAGCCCTCTCCCAAAAGGAGAGGGTCTATGTTGCGACGGTTGCACACCCTACCTCCCTCCGCCATATCGGGGCATGTCCGATAAGACGCCCTCCCCCGACATCCTGAACGATCTGATCTCCGCCGCGCTGAAGGCCGGCGCCGATGCGGCCGAGGCCGTGTCCGCCCATCGCGCCTCCCTGTCCGTCGGCGTGCGCAACGGCGCGCTGGAGGACGTCGAGCGCGAAGAGGCCCGCGACCTGGGCCTGCGCGTCTTCATCGGGCGGCGTCAGGCGACCGTCTCCGCCTCAGACCTGTCCGACGCCGCCCGCGCCCGTCTGGTCGAGCGCGCCGTGGCCATGGCGAAGCTGGCCCCGGAAGACCCCTATGCGTCCCTCGCGCCGCAGGACCGGCTGGCCGCCGCGCCGCACGCGGACCTCGACCTCTATGACCCCGCCGAACGCTCGGCCGAGGCGCTGGAAGCCGCCGCCGCCGAGGCCGAAGCCGCCGCCCTGGCCGTCTCCGGCGTGTCCAAGTCAGAAGGCGGCCACGCCTCATGGTCGGCCAGCGAGTGGCGCCTCGTCACCTCGCACGGCTTCGACGGGCGCCATCGCGGCAGCGCCTTCTCCCTGGGCGTCGGCGTCATCGCCGAGAAGGACGGCGCCATGGAGCGCGGCGGCGAAAGCCGCGCGGTGCGCCACCTGTCCGACCTGCCGGACGCCGCCTCCATCGGCCTGAAAGCGGGCGAGCGCGCCGTCGCCCGCGTCGGCCCGCGCAAGATCGCCTCGACCACCGCCCCGGTCATCTTCGAGAACCGCGTGGCGACCCAGGTGCTGTCGCCGCTGCTGGGCGCCATCTCCGGCCCGTCGATCGCGCGCGGCAGCTCCTTCCTGAAGGACAGGCTGAACAAGGCCGTCCTGCCGACCGGCGTCGACCTGATCGACGACCCGTTCCGCCCGCGCGGCCTCGGCTCCACCCCCTTCGACGACGAGGGCGCGGCGGTCCAGCGGCGCAAGATCGTCAGGGACGGCGTCCTGACCACCTGGCTGCTGAACACGGCTTCGGCGGCCCAGCTGGGCCTGCAGACCACCGGCCACGCCTCGCGCGGGCTGGCTGGCCCATCGGGCGTCTCGACCCACAACCTGCACCTGACGCCGGGCGAAGGCGATCTGGACGCCCTGATGGCCCAGGCCGGGACGGGTCTGCTGATCACCTCCATGTTCGGCCCCTCGCTGAACGGCAACACCGGCGACTGGTCGGCCGGGGTGTCCGGCTTCTGGTTCGAGAACGGCCGGCGCGCCTATCCGGTCAGCGAAGTCACCGTGGCGGGCAATCTGATCGAGCTCTACGCCCGGCTGCAGCGCGCCGGGGACCTGGAGTTCCGCGGCGCGTTCAACAGCCCCTCCCTGCTGTTCGACAAGGTGGCGATCGCGGGCAAATGAGCGACCCCTCTTCAGCGCTCTGGGCCGCCGACCTCGACCTGATCCGCGACGCGGCCCTGGCCGCCGGTCGGCTGGCGCTCGAACATCGCCAGGCCGGGCTGAAGGTCTGGTCCAAGGACGGCGGCTCGCCCGTCACCAGCGCCGACCTGGCCGTGGACCAGCTGCTGCGCGACGCCCTGCTGAGCGCCCGCCCCGACTACGGCTGGCTGTCCGAGGAAACGGCCGACAGCGTCGAGCGCCTGTCGAAGAAGCGCATCTTCGTCGTCGATCCGATCGACGGCACGGTCGCCTTCATGAAGAACAAGCCGTGGTGGTGCGTGCCCATCGCCGTGGTCGAGGACGGCCGCCCCGTCGCCGCCGTCATCCACGCCCCGATGATGGACGAGGTGTTCGAAGCCACGCTGGGCGGCGGCGCCCGCCTTCAGGGCCGCCCGATCAGCGCCTCCGACACCGACGACCTCGAGGACGCCGAGCTTCTGGCCGACGCCCGGCTGATGGAGGCGCGCGAATGGGACGAGCCGTGGCCGCCGATGCGCTTTTCCAAGCGCAACGCTCTGGCCTATCGCATGGCCCTGGTGGCGGCGGGGGCGTTCGACGCGGCCATCGCCATCAGCCCCAAATGGGACTGGGACGTCTGCGCCGGCGCCCTGATCGCCGAGGAGGCCGGGGCGAAGGTCAGCGACCATATGGGCCGCCCATGGCGATTTAATCGCCCCGACCCGCGCCAAACCAGCCTGATATGCGCCGCGCCGGCCCTTCACCCGTTGATCGTGAGGCGCACAGCGCCTATCCCGCTCGCCATCTGACCTCCCCAGCAATGGACCCCCTCTCCATGGCCGACGCCCCCCACGATCCTCAACTGCTTCACCTCGTCATCGGCGGCGAGATGCGCCACCCGGCCGAGCCGGTCTTCCGCGACCTGAGCCAGGTCGAATTCGTCGGCGCCTTCGGCAGCTATGACGAAGCCAAGAAGGCCTGGAAGGCGCGCGCCCAGGCGACCGTCGACAACGCCCACATGCGCTACTTCATCCTGCACGCGCACAAGCTGATCGATCCGCGCAGCGACGCCTGATCGTCCGTTCACGGCCCGGTCACGCCCATGTTCAGGAACCACGGGGACGGCTGACGCGCTTTGTCGTCAGTCGTCTTCGTTCATGAACAGGATTTTGCCATGCTGCCGACCCTGGTCGTCCTGCTTCTGGTGGTCGTGGCCGTGGCCGCCATCGTCTGGGTGGTGCGCAAGGGACCGTCGCACGTCGCCCGTCCGAGCGAAGACCAGGACACGGCCTGGAACGACCCCATCACCCCGGCTGATCGAGAACCCAAGCCTTGACCCTTTTCGGCCAGACGCTGGACGGCCAGCAGATTTTCGGCCTGGTCTCCCTGATCGCCGTCCTGGCGCTGTGGCTGATCGTGCTGGCGCGCCAGCGCGATCACGTCCGCCAGATCAAGCGGTGGAAGAAGGAACAGGCGGCGCGCAAGGCTCTGGCGGACGCGGCCGAACGCGGCCCCTGGGGCTGAAGCCTATTCGCGCTTCAACAGGCGGTCGACGACCAGCTTGCCCCACCATCCGGCCTTGAACGCGGCGCGGATCGCCTTGGGGTCATAGGCGTCGCTCTCGACCCAGTCCTCGAAGCTGACGCCCGTCGGCTCGATCTCGGCCACATAGGTCTCCAGCGTATAGTCCAGCACTCCGGTCAGCCCCTCGCGGCTGTGCAGGGTGCGCTTGCCCAGTTCCTCCATCGCCGCCGAGATCGGCTCGCCCAGGTGGAAGTGGCGATAGAAGACCGCCATCACCCCCGCCCGGTCCGCCCCCGACTTGCAGTGGATCAGGGCCGGGTACTCCATCGTCTCGAACAGGGCCTTGGCCCGGCGCACCCGGTCCCTGCCCGGCGGGTCGCGCGAATCCAGCGGCGCGTCGATCAGGGTCAGGCCCAGCCGGTCGCAGGCGTCCTTCTCCAGCCAGTAATAGGCCTCGTCCCTCTGGCCGCGCAGATTGACGACGGTCTTGATTCCCTGCCGCTTCCACCAGGCCAGCTGGCGCGGCGAGGGCTGATTGGTCCGCACCAGGTCCGGCCCCAGCCAGTGGGCGTTGGTGAAGGTGGTGCGCAGGAAGGCGTGGTCCTTCCAGAAATAGGACCAGCGCGCCTTGAAACGGCCGAACGGCGTAGTCAGATCGTAGCGCCCCATGACGGCCAGATAGCGCCGTTTGCACCCGGCGTCACCCGTGCCGAGGCCGCCTCTCCTGCGCGGGGCCGCTTGACTTGACGCCCCAGCCGTTCGACCGAAGGCCGATGACCGTTCCCGCCCCCCCTGCCGACGCCCGCGAGCCGCTGCGGCCCCTGCTCGCCCGTATCTGGCGCGAGTATCTGTCGCGGCACAAGCCGGCCTTCTTCGCCTCCATGCTGCTGGCGGGCGTATCGGGCGGCCTGACGGCCCTGCTGCTGAAGTTCCTTGAGCCGGCGATCGATCTTCTGTTCGGCCGACACGACGGGCCGGTGACGATCTGGAAGACCGTCACCCTTCCGGCGGACAAGGTGCTGATCGCCATCCCCCTGTTCATCATCGCCGTGGCGGTGATCCGCTCGCTGAGCATGGCGGGTCAGGCGGCCCTGGTGAACCGGCTGGGCCACGGCGTCGTCGGCGACATCCAGAAGCAGCTGTTCTCGGGCATGATCCGGGCCGACCTGTCGCGTCTGCGCAGCCAGCACTCGGGGACCTTCGTCTCCTCCGTCCTGTTCGACGCCAACCTGGTGCGCGAGGCCTTCACCTCGGGCGTGGTCAACTACACCCAGAACGCCCTGATGCTACTGGGCGTCATCGTCGCCATGGGCTTCATCGACCTGCCGCTGACGCTGATCGTCCTGCTGGGCGTGCCGGTGGTCAGCTGGATCATCCGCCGCTTCGGCAAGAAGTCGCGCAAGGCCGCGCGCGGCGCCATGGTCGAGACCGAGGCCCTGTCCAGCGCCCTGATGGAGAATCTGGACGGCGTGCGCGTCATCAAGATCGAGAACCGCGAGGCCGCCGAGGAAGCGCGCGTCTCCGCCGTCATCGACCGCCGCCAGCGCCACGTCATCAAGGGCGCCGACAGCCGCGCCTTCGCCGGCCCGGCCAGCGACATCGTCGCCTACGGCGTCGTCGCCGCCGTCATGGCCTACGCCGGATGGAGCGCCAGCCAGGGACAGATGACGGTCGGCGCCTTCGCCTCCTTCATCGGCATGCTGCTGCTGGCGGGCCAGGCGCTGCGTCAGGTGACCAACCTGACGACGACGCTGAGCGAAGGCTTCACCGCCGCGCGCCGCCTGTTCGCCGCCCTGGATATCGAGCCCGAGATCCGCGAGGCCAGCGACGCCGCCGAGGTCGCGCCCGGCCCGGTCACCGTCGCCCTGGAGCAGGTCTCCTTCGCCTATCGCGCCGCAGAAGACGGCGCCGCCCCGACCCTGTCGGAGGTCAGCCTGCACGTCGCGCCGGGCGAGACCATCGCCCTGGTCGGCCCATCGGGCGGCGGCAAGTCGACCATCCTCAGCCTGCTGCCGCGCTTCTATGACGTGACGGCGGGGCGGGTGACGCTGAACGGCCGCGACATCCGCGAGCTGAGCCTGTCGTCCCTGCGCGACCACATCGCCCTGGTGACGCAGGAGCCCTTCCTGTTCGACGACGCCATCGCCGCCAACATCGCCTATGGCCGTCCCGGCGCCACGGCCGAAGACATCGTGGCCGCCGCCCGCGCCGCCGCCGCCCACGACTTCATCGCCGCCCTGCCCGAGGGCTACGCCACCCGCGTGGGCGAGGCGGGCGCCCGCCTGTCCGGCGGCCAGCGCCAGCGCATCGCCATCGCCCGCGCCTTCCTCAAGGACGCCCCCATCCTGTTGCTGGACGAGGCCACCAGCGCGCTGGACACCGAAAGCGAGGCCCTGGTCCAGACCGCGCTGGAGCGGCTGATGGACGGCCGCGCCACCCTGATGATCGCCCACCGCCTGTCGACGGTGAAGAACGCCGACCGCATCTACGTCATCGACGGCGGGCGCGTGGTCGAGGAAGGAACGCACGAGGCCCTTGCGGCGCGCGGCGGCCTCTACGCCCGCCTGGTCCGGCAGCAGTCGCTGGACAGCGATCCGGCCGCCCCCGCGCCGCTTTCGACCCTGCCGCCCCTGGTCGACCTGCCGGACGAGACCGGCGCATGAGGCCCCTGCGCAACCCCGTCGTCCAGACCGCAGCCGCCTGGCTTTTGTCCGAGTGGATGCGGTTCTGCTACGCCACCATCCGCTGGACGCATGAAAACGAACAGGTCGCCGAAGAGGTCTGGGCCGAAGGCGGCGGCGTCCTGTGCGCCTTCTGGCATTCGCGTCTCGCCCTGGCGCCCGTCTGCTGGCCCATGAAGCGGGCCCAGCCGATCAAGGGCCTGGTCTCCCTGAGCCCTGACGGCGAGTTCTTCACCAAGGCCGTGGCCCGGCTGGGCATTCCCGCCGTGCGCGGCTCCTCCGCCAACAAGGACAAGGCGGCCTGAGACAGTTGAAGGTCGGCGGGCTCGCCATCACGCCGGACGGCCCGCGCGGTCCGGCGCGCCATCTGGCCGAGGGCCTGCCCTTGATGGCGAAGATGTCCGGCGCGCCGGTGCTGTTCATCGGCCTGTCGTGCAAGCCGGCGATCCAGTTGAACAGCTGGGACAAGGCGGTCCTGCCCCTGCCGTTCGGCAAGGGCGCCATCGTCTGGGACAAGGCCCGGTATCCGCAAGGCGGCGACCTGGCCGAGGTCGCGGCCGACTGGGCGGCCCGCCTGACCGCCGTCGAGGCCCGCGCCGACGCCGTCACCGGGCTGTAGCGCATCTGAGCGTGCCCTTCAGCCCCGCCCTTCTCGCCTACCGGTCGCTGACCCGCCTGCTGGAGCCGCTGGCCCCGCGCCTGCTCGACGCCCGCGTCCGCAAGGGCAAGGAGGACCCCGCCCGCGTCGATGAACGGCTGGGCTTGCCCGGCCTGGCGCGTCCCGACGGGCCTCTGGTCTGGATCCACGGCGTCAGCGTCGGCGAGGCCCTGTCCATCCTTCCGCTGGCCGAACGCATCCGCAAGGACCGGCCCGACGTGACCGTGCTGGTCACCACCGGCACCCTGACCTCGGCTCAGGTGCTGGCCGGCCGCCTGCCGCGCGGCGTCATCCATCAGTTCGCCCCGGTGGACGCCCCCTCGGCGGTCGCGGCCTTCCTCGACCACTGGCGGCCCAATGTCGGCGTCTTCGTCGAGAGCGAGCTGTGGCCCAACCTGCTGACCACGGCGCAGAAGCGCGGCGTGCCCCTGGCCCTGGTCAGCGCCCGCATCACCGACAAGACGGCGCAGGGCTGGAAGAAGGCGCCCGGCATGGCCCGCGCCCTGATGAACGGCTTTTCCCACGTCTGGCCCCAGGATCAGGACAGCGCCGACCGGCTGACGGCCCTGGGCGCCCGCATCGACGGCCAGGTGAATCTGAAGCTGTCCGGCGAGCCCCTGCCCTATGACAAGGGCGAGTTCGCCCGCCTGTCCGCCCTGATCGACGACCGCCCCGTCGTCGTCGCCGCCAGCACCCATGAGCATGAGGAAATGGCCGTCGTCGGCGCGCTGGACCATCTGGCCGACCGCCTGTTCCTGATCGTCGCGCCGCGCCACCCGGAGCGCGGCGACGCCATCGCCGAGGCCCTGAGCCACGACGGCTACGGCTTCGCCCGGCGCAGCCAGGGCCAGCCGATCTGCGACCAGACCGACATCTACCTGGCCGACACCCTGGGCGAACTGGGCCTGTTCCTGCGGCTGGCGGACGTGGTGGTCATGGGCGGCTCCTTCGCCCCGGCGCTGGGCGGCGGCGCGGTCGGCGGCCACAATCCGCTGGAGCCCGCCCGCCTCGCCAAGCCCATCGTCACCGGCCCCGACGCCAGCAACTGGCAGGCCGTGACCCGGATGCTGAAACAGGCGGGCGGCCTCGTCTCCGTCCTTTCGCCCGCCGAACTGCCCTCGGTCGTCGGCCCCATGCTGGCCGACCCCGAGGCCGCCCGCGACATGGGCGAACGCGCCCGCCGCTCAGCCGAGGCCGCCGCCGCCGGGCTGGACCGCCTGTGGCTGGCGCTTCAGGCCCACCTGCCCGCCGCCCCCTCGCGGAGGCGCCCGTGAAGCTGAACACCCCCCGCTGGTGGTACAGCCGCGACCGCCGCCACGCCCCGATGACGCGGATGCTGCTCAAGCCCGCCTCCTGGCTATGGGCGGGCGTCACGGCGCGCAAAATCGCTCGCGCCACGCCGGTCGATCCGGGCGCGGCGGTCATCTCCATCGGCAATCTGACGGTCGGCGGATCGGGCAAGACGCCCGTCGCGCGCGAGACGCTGCGCCTGCTGCGCGCCCGAGGCGTCGAGGCCGCCGCCCTGTCGCGCGGCTATGGCGGGCGGCTGGGAGGCCCCGTCCGCGTCGATCTGAACCAACACGCCGCCGCCGATGTCGGGGACGAACCCCTGATGCTGGCGCAAGACGCCCCCGCCTGGATCGCGCGGGACCGCGTGGCGGGCGCCCGCGCCGCCGCGGCCGACGGCGCCGCCGCCCTTGTGCTGGACGACGGCCACCAGAATCCGGCGCTGAAGAAGACCCTCAGCCTGATCGTGGTCGACGGCGAGACGCGCGGCGACGAATGGCCGTTCGGCGACGGCTCGGTCTTCCCCTCCGGCCCGATGCGCGAGCCGCTGAAGGCCGGGCTGGCGCGCGCCGATGGCGTGGTGGTCATGCTGCCGACCGATGTGGACGCCGCCGATCCCGAACTGCTGGAGGTCTTCGGCGACCTGCCCGTCTTCATCGCCCGGCTGCAGCCCGCCGCCCCGCCGCCGCCCGGCCCCCAGGTCGGCTTCGCGGGCATCGCCAAACCGTGGAAGGTCGAGCGGTCCCTGATCGCCGCAGGCTGCGACCTGAAGGACTTCGTCCCCTTCCCCGACCACGCCGCCCTGTCCGACCGCGACTTCGCCTTCCTGAAGGACCGCGCCGCCGTCTATGAGGCGGGTCTCGTCACCACCGAGAAGGACTGGGTGCGCCTGTCGCCGGACCAGCGCGCCGCCGTCGCCGCCTGGCCCGTCGCCGCCCGCTTCGAGGACGAAGCGGGCTTTGCGGCCTTCCTGATGCGCGCCCTCTGATTTTTCCCACAATCGGCCAGCCTGCCCATCCGCCCGTGCCAGACTGCCCGGTCAGCCACAGGGGATTTCAGACGATTCAGACGAATTGGCCTCTCTTTTCTCCTTCTCCCCTTGTGGGACAAGGTGGCAGGCGAAGCCTGACCGATGAGGGGTGTTTGCGTCACAGCTGAATCTTCCGCCTCAGCAGTCCGCGCCTCTTTTTCGCAACGCCGCGTCGACACCCCTCATCCGGGCGCCTCCGGCGCCCACCTTCTCCCACAAGGGGAGAAGGGTTTAAGCACCGACATCGCCGCCCCCCGTCTTGACTCCCCGTCCCTCTGGACCGACACGACGCCTCCATGATCACGCGCTATTCCCGCCCCGACGCCGTCGCCATCTGGTCGCAAGAGACCAAGTACAAGATCTGGTTCGAGATCGAGGCCCACGCCGCCACGAAAATGGCCGAGCTGGGCGTGATTCCGAAGGAATCGGCCGAGGCCATCTGGGCCAAGGGCAAGGACGCGACCTTCGACGCCGACCGCATCGACGAGATCGAACGCACCACCAAGCACGACGTCATCGCCTTCCTGACCCACGTCGCCGAGATCGTCGGCGAGGAAGCCCGCTTCCTGCACCAGGGCATGACCTCTTCGGACGTGCTGGACACCTGTTTCGCGGTGCAGCTGGCGCGCTCGACCGACCTTCTGCTGGACGGCGTCGACCGCGTCCTGGCGGCGCTGGAGGCCCGCGCCAAGGAGCACAAATACACCCCGACCGTGGGCCGCTCGCACGGCATCCACGCCGAGCCCGTCACCTTCGGCCTGAAGCTCGCCGGCTATCACGCCGAGTTCCAGCGCGCCAGGCGCCGCCTGATCACGGCCCGTGAAGAGATCGCCACCTGCGCCATCTCGGGCGCCGTCGGCACCTTCGCCAACGTCGATCCGGCCGTTGAACAATACGTCGCCGACCAGATGGGCCTCAGCGTCGAGCCGGTCTCGACCCAGGTCATCCCGCGCGACCGTCACGCCGCCTATTTCGCCGCCCTGGGCGTCGTCGCCTCCTCGGTCGAGCGCCTGGCCGTGGAAATCCGCCACCTGCAGCGCACCGAGGTCCTCGAAGCCGAGGAGTTCTTCGACAAGGGCCAGAAGGGCTCGTCGGCCATGCCGCACAAGCGCAACCCGATCCTGACCGAGAACCTGACCGGCCTGGCCCGTCTGGTCCGCTCGGCCGTGACCCCGGCGATGGAGAACGTCGCCCTGTGGCACGAGCGCGACATCAGCCACTCCTCGGTCGAGCGCGGCATCGGCCCGGACGCCACCATCCACCTGGACTTCGCCCTGCACCGTCTGGCGGGCGTGATCGAGCGCCTGAACGTCTATCCCGAAAACATGCAGAAGAACCTCGACCGCCTGGGCGGCCTGGTCTTCTCGCAGCGGGTCATGCTGGCCCTGACCCAGGCGGGCGTCTCGCGCGAGGACGCCTATGCGGCGGTCCAGGAGAACGCCATGAAGGTCTGGCGCGGCGAGGGCGTCTTCATCGACTTCCTGAAGGCCGACCCGCGCGTCACCCTGCCCCACGACCAGCTCGAGGCCCTGTTCGACCTCGGCTACCACACCAAGAACGTGGACGTGGTGTTCGAGCGGGTGTTCGGGGCATGATTCCCAAAGGCGGCCTGGCGCTCAACCCCGCTCTGGTCGCCGCCGACCACGCAGTGGTCTACGCCCGCGACGGCATGGTGCAGATCGGCGATTTCCTGACCCAGGAAAGCGCCGAATGGCTGGCTTCCACGCTCGAACAGGCGACGCCCTGGCAATTGGCGCTGTCGCAAAAGGGCAAGGGCCAAATGCTGAAGGTTGCAGATGCGCACAACCTGGGCGCCCAGGAACTGCAGCGTCGGATCGCCGCCGCCGCCGCCGATGCGGCCAGCGGCTTCGCCTTCGTCTACCAGGCCTATCCGATGATCAGCGCCATGCTGGACGGCCAGGACCCCGGCCATCCGACTCATGCCCTGGTCGAATTCTTCAACAGTCCCGCTTTCCTGACTTTCGCCCGCACGGTGACGGGCGAAGCCGGCTTGACCAAGATCGACGCCCAGGCGACCTGTTTCCAGCCCGGCAACTTCCTAACGCTTCACGACGACGAGGGCGATGGAGAACGGCGAGCCGCCTACACTCTGGGCCTGACCCGCGAGTGGCGCGGCGACTGGGGCGGCCAGCTTCTGTTTCACGACGAAGGCGGTGATGTGCTGCGAGGTTTCAAGCCGCGCTTCAACGCCTGGACGGTTTTCCGCACCCCTCAGCTTCACTCCGTCTCCCAAGTCGCCAACTACGCCGCGAAGCCGCGCCTGACCGTGACCGGCTGGCTGCGGGACGATCCGGCCTACAAGCCGGTTTGAGGGCGCCGGATTCAGCCTGTGCGCGCCGTCGGGCCTTCGCCCCCGTCGTCAACGCCCGCACCCGCGTCCTGATCCTCGGCAGCCTGCCGGGCGAGGCCTCGCTGAAGGCGGCGCAGTATTACGCCCACCCGCGCAACGTCTTCTGGCGGCTGATCGAGGGGCTGACCGGCGTCGGCTTGACCGCCCTGCCCTATCAGGCGCGGCTGGAGGCCTTGCTGGCGCATCGCGCGGGCCTTTGGGACGTGATCGCCTCGGCCGAGCGCAAGGGCAGCCTGGACGCCGCCATCCGCACGCCCGAGGCGGCCGATCTGATCGCCCTGACCCGCCGCCTGCCCGACCTGCGGGCGATCGCCTTCAACGGCGGAACCGCCGCGCGCCTCGGGCGACGCCTCCTGGAAGGCGCGACCGACGCCGCCCTGATCGACCTGCCGTCCTCCAGTCCGGCCCACGCCCGGCCGTTCGAGGAAAAGCTCGCCCGCTGGCGCGCGCTCGAACCCTATCTGGGCTGACCGTTCACGCACAACGCCGGAAAATTTGATCCCGCTCGCATCCTTTTGCGCATCTGAGCCGTAATCCCTTCCGCCGGGGCGGTGTCGCCCTGTGCGCCGCCATCGAAGGAGAGACGCCATGAAGACCCGCATTGCAGTACTCGCCGTGTCCAGCGTCGCCGTCTTGACCCTGGCCGCCTGCGGCCGGAACGACGGCGAGAAGCAACCGTCCATGATCGAGGGCCCCACGCCTTCGACCGCGCCGGCCGCCGCGCCCGCCGTCACCGAGCCCATGGTCGGCGGGGCGGCGATGAACCCGTCCGACAACCTGGTCACCAACGCCTCCAAGGCGCCGAACCTGACGACCCTGGTCAGCGCGCTTCAGGCGGCGGGCCTGACCGAGCGCCTGCAAGGAGCCGGTCCCTTCACCGTCTTCGCGCCGGACAACGCCGCCTTCGACAAGATTCCCGCCGCCGCGCGCGAGCGCCTGATGCAGCCGGCCCAGAAGGCCGAACTGACCAAGATCCTGACCTATCACGTGGTGCCCGGCCGCCTGACCGCCGCCGACATCGCCGCCCAGGCCCAGGCCAACGGCGGGACCGCGACCCTGACCACGGTCCAGGGCGAGAAGCTGACGGTCAGGGACGCAGGCGGCGGCCAGTGGCGGATCACCGACGCCAAGGGCGGGACCTCCGCCATCACCCAGGCCGACGTCGCCCAGTCGAACGGCGTGGTGCACGTCATCGACACGGTGTTGATGCCGAAATAGGCGCCGGATCGAACGCCGCGATCGAACTGATGGGCCGCGGGCGCGTTGATCAGGCGCGCTCCGGCGCATCCGGTCACCCCCGTTTCCCCGGCGGGAGGCAGATCGAAGAAGGGCCGCGACCGTCGCCGGTCGCGGCCCTTCTGTGATCGGACAGGAATGCGGCCTATTCGCCGGCGCGGATCTGTTCGCGGGCGATGGAGGCCAGCTCGTCCATCTTGGAGCGCAGTTCGCCCTCGGACACCGTCATGCCCGAGGCCTTGAAGTCGCCGGCGATCTTGCGGAAGACGTCTTCCTCGCCGGGCTGCTCGAAGTCGGCGCGGACCACGGCGGCGGCGTATTGCTCGGCGCTCTCGCTCGACAGGCCCATCTTCTCGGCCGCCCACAGGCCCAGCATCTTGTTGCGACGCGCGATGGCCTTGAATTCCTGTTCCTGATCGAGGGCGTATTTGGCCTCGAAGGCCTGTTCCCGATCGTCGAAGGTCGTCATGCGCGTCGTAACTCCAGCCACGGACCCGTCTTGTCCGCAAACGGCTCTATGGCCCCCGCCGCGAGCGAACGCAACCGGCCTTCGGTCGCGACGCTGACGCAGAGGGCGGTTCAGGATATTTGTATCACAGACGCCCTTCGGCTAAAGGGCGCGTGGTTCTATAGAGCCGCCGTCGATTCAAGGACCGCGCCGCCCTGACCTTCGGGCCGCGCGTTTTTCGTTTTGAGGCCGTCCGTTTCCTTCCCGTCCGGGACCCGAAAATGAACACCAAGCGCAAGAAGCTCTACGAGGGCAAGGCCAAGATCCTGTACGAGGGGCCTGAGCCGGGCACGCTGATCCAGTATTTCAAGGACGACGCGACCGCCTTCAACGCGCAGAAGAAGGCCACGCTCGAGGGCAAGGGCGTCATCAACAACCGCATCAGCGAATTCATCATGTCGCGCCTGAACTCCATCGGCGTGACCAACCACTTCATCAAGCGGCTGAACCTGCGCGAGCAGCTGATCCGCGAGGTCGAGATCATTCCGCTGGAAGTGGTGTGCCGCAACGTCGTCGCCGGCTCCCTGGCCCAGCGCCTGGGCCAGGAAGAGGGCACGCCCCTGCCCCGTTCGATCATCGAATTCTACTACAAGAAGGATGAGCTGAACGACCCGATGGTGACCGAAGAACACATCACCGCGTTCAACTGGGCCACCACCCAGGAACTGGACGACATCCTGGCCATGACGGTGCGGGTGAACGACTATCTGTGCGGCATGTTCGGCGCCGTCGGCATCACCCTGGTCGACTTCAAGATCGAGTTCGGCCGCGTGTGGGAGAACGACTTCAGCCGCGTCATCCTGGCCGACGAAATCAGCCCCGACTCGTGCCGCCTGTGGGATTCGACCACGGGCGAGAAGCTGGACAAGGACCGCTTCCGCCGCGACATGGGCGACGTCATCGAAAGCTACGCCGAGGTGGCGCGGCGCCTCGGCATCATGAAGGACATGCCGACCGTGATTCAGGGAGGGCTGCATTGATGGCCAAGGTCAAGGTTCACGTCTTCCTCAAGCCCGGCGTGCTGGACGTCCAGGGCAAGGCCGTCGAAGGCGCCCTTCAGGGTCTGGGCTGGAGCGGCGTGTCGAACGCCCGCGTCGGCAAGCTGATCGAGTTCGACCTCGACGACGCCGTGGCCGACAAGGAGGCCGAGGTGAAGCGCATGTGCGACACCCTGCTGGCCAACACGGTCATCGAAGGCTACCGGATCGAGATCGCCTGAAGGCGATGACGATTCAGACGATCAAGGCCGCTCGAAAGAGCGGCCTTCTTCATTTCCTCCCCGCTTGTGGGGAGGAAAGTCAGCTGCACAGATAGTCCCGGCTCAGCGGCACGGCGGTCTGCTTCTTCGCCAGTTGCAGCTGGAAGACCATGTGGCCCAGTTCGCGGAAGGCGACCTCGCTGGCGGCGAGGTAGAACTCCCACATCCGGCAGAAGCGTTCGTCATACATGGCCAGGGCTTCGTCGCGCCGGGCCAGGAACCGCTCGCGCCAATGCCGCAGCGTCTCGGCGTAGTGCAGGCGCAGCACCTCCATGTCCGTGACCCAAAGGCCCGCCCGCTCGATGGCGGGCAACACCTCGGACAGGGCCGGGATGTAGCCGCCGGGGAAGATGTATTTGCGGATGAAGGGCTGGGTGCGGTTGGGCGGCGAATTGCGGCCGATGGAATGGATCACCGCCACGCCGTCCTCATCCAGCAGGCGGGCGACGGCGTCGAAATACTCCTGATAGTTCGGCGCGCCGACGTGCTCGAACATCCCCACCGAGATGATGCGGTCGAAGGTCTGGTCCAGATCGCGATAGTCCTGGAGCCGGAAGTCGACCCGGTCCGCGAAGCCCAGGGCGGCCGCCCGCTCATTGGCCGTGCGGTGCTGTTCGGTCGACAGGGTGACGCCCGTCACCCGCGCCCCGCGCGAGACCATGGACAGGCCCAGCCCGCCCCAGCCGGCGCCGATGTCCAGGGCCCTGTGCCCCGGCCGCAGCAACAGCTTGTCGATCAACCGGCGCTTCTTGGCGACCTGGGCCTCTTCCAGGCCCGCGTCCGGCCGCTCGAAGAAGGCGCAGGAGTACTGGAGGTCCTCGTCCAGGAACAGGCGGTAGAAGTCGACCGTCAGGTCGTAGTGGTGATGGACGTTGCTGCGGGCGTGCAGCCGGTCGTTCGCCTGTTCCGCCCCGCGCCGGATGCGCTGCATCCAGGTCAGCCTGGGCGCCCTCGGCCGCAGCGCCAGTTGCGAGGTCGTCAGCTGCAGGAAGTCATAGAGGCTTGCGCCCTCGATGCGGAACGTCCCGTCCATGAAGGCCTCGCCCAGGGCCAGGTCGGGATGGGCGGCGATGGCGACGGCGGTCTTCATGTCCGTCAGCACGGCCGTCAATTCGGGCTCGCCCGGCCCGGCCGTCAGCTCCCGGCCGTCGGGAAGCCGCACCCGGATCGCGCGCGTCTGAAAAGTTCGGTCCAACAGGGCTTGCAGCATCCCGTGTCTCCGCACATCTAGATCGCCTGACCTTAGCTAGTGACAGATTGTCGCCACACAACGCTCGTGGCCAGTCTTCCGTCAGCCTGAGCCTCCAAACCGCCCCCGAACAGAGAGCGCCCGCATGAGCTTCACCGTCACCTCTACCGATTTTTCCGATGGCGGGGTGCTGCCCGACGCCCAGGTCAAGGCGAAGGGGAACACCTCGCCGCAGTTGTCCTGGTCGGGCGCGCCCGAGGGCACCAGGAGCTTCGCCGTCACCTGCTATGACCCCGACGCCCCGACCGGTTCGGGCTTCTGGCACTGGACGGCGGCCAATATTCCCGCCGATGTCGCCGAACTGGCGGCGGGCGCGGGCGCCGTGGGCGGCGCCGGGCTGCCGCAGGGCGCCGTACAGGGCCGAACCGACTATGGCGAGGCCGGCTTCGGCGGCGCCGCCCCGCCCCCCGGCCACGGACCGCACCGTTACATCTTCACCGTCTTCGCCGTGGACGTGGACCGGCTGGACGTGACGGAGGCCGACTCGGGCGCCGTCTTCGGCTTCAACCTGCATTTCCACACCTTGGCCAAGGCGTCGATCACCGCGACCTATGAGAACCACGGCTGAGCCGCCGATGTCGTAGGGCCTGAGCCGCGGCGTCCGCCGTCCCGGCCAGGCCTCATCCCGGGCGGCCGCCGCGCGCGACAAGGGCCGACCCGCGAGGCCGGTGGAGCGCCGCTTCGGCTGAAGCAGGCGCGGCTGGCCGCCATGCCGGGCGTCCAGCGCTCGGGCATCGACGCCGCCGCGCGCGCGCTGCAGGCGACGGGCTGCGTTCGCTTCGGTCGGGGCAAGGCGACCGTCCGGGACGAGGCCGCCCTGTCGCGCTTCTTCGGCGCCTGGCGGAGGCGGAGAGGCCCCGGCGGCCCGGCCCGAGACGGGCGTCCAGGCTTGAGCGTTTGGAACGCCCTGCCGTCTGGCCGCTTAAGCTCCTGTCACAGGGAGGAAGACCATGACCCCGCTTCGCACACGGCTGCCCCGCCCGCTCGGCCCGAGAGGGCGTCATGCGTTTCTATGAAGTGGTCGTCGGCAGCGACAGCGGCCCCCAGCGGCGGCTGCGGGTCGCCTCGCCCACCGACGCCCAGGCCGCCGACGCCGCCGCGCCCCTGATGCGGGCGCACGAGGCCATACTGTCCATAAGGGAAGCGCCCGACGACGGCCTGCAACAGGCCGACGCCCCGCCGCCCAAGACCCAGGCGGAAGAACTGGCGCCCGTCACCCCGGGCGCGGCCGCCAGATCCTGACCTGTCGCCCCGCAAGTCCTCATTCATCGCAAGGAGAAGCCTATGTTGATCAAGCAAACCGCCGTCGTCCTGGCCGCCTCGGCCGCCGCCCTGACCCTCGCCGCCTGCAACCAGCAGCGGAGCTCGGAGGTCGTGGACAAGGTCGAGGACGCCGTGTCCGAGCCGGTCGGCCAGACCTCGGCCGCCGCCCTGGGCGCCCATATGGTCAGCGCCTATGTCCCCAACGCCGCCATGGGCGACATGTACGAAATCCAGGCCGCGGACATCGCGCTGGAGCGCTCGCAGAACGCCCAGGTCAAGGCGCTGGCCCAGATGATCAAGGCCGATCACACGGCCGCCGCCGCCGCCCTGAAGGCCGCGGCCGCGCAGGCCGCGCCCGACGTCAGCCTGCCGACCGAACTGGATCAGCGCCGCAAGGGCCTGATCGACAATCTGCGCTCGGCCTCGGCGGCGAGCTTCGACAAGACCTACGTCGACCAGCAGGTCGCCGCCCATGAGGAGGCCCTCACCCTGCATCGCGGCTTCTCGGACAAGACGGACGCCCCGGCCCTGGCCGAGCACGCCCGCGCGGTCCTGCCCAAGATCGAAGCGCACCTGCAGCGCGCCAAGGAACTGCAGACCAGCCTGGCCGGCTGAGGCCGGACGCCTCCGGCGCGGGACGAACGGCGCCCCCGGCGGCCTCGCCGGGGGTGCTTCTTTTCGGGCGGGTCTCAGGAGACGTTCGGCGACGCCTGACATTCTTCGCGAAGGGTGCTAGGAGGCCCGGCCATGAGCGCAGCCGTCATCGTCTTCCCCGGTTCCAACTGCGACCGCGACTGCAAGGTCGCCGTCGAACGTTCCACTGGCGAACAGGTCCAGATGGTCTGGCACGCCGAGACCGAACTGCCCAAGGGGCTGGACCTGATCGTCCTGCCGGGCGGTTTCTCCTATGGCGATTATCTGCGCTGCGGTGCGATGGCCGCCCAGGCGCCGATTATGCAGGCGGTCCGCAAGGCCGCCGACGACGGCGTGACCGTGGTCGGCATCTGCAACGGCTTCCAGATCCTGTGCGAGGCCGGAATGCTACCCGGCGCCCTGCTGCGCAACAGCGGCCTGAAATACGTCTGCAAGCCGATCAGCCTGACGGTCGCCAACGGCCAGACCCGCTTCACCTCGGGCTATCAGGGCCAGCGCGAAATCGTCATGACCCAGGGCAACGGCGACGGAAACTACTTCGCCGACGCCGAGACGCTGAAGCGGATCGAGGGCGAGGGCCAGGTGGTCTTCCGCTACGTCGACAACCCCAACGGCTCGGTGGGCGACATCGCGGGCCTGCAGAACGAACGCGGCAACGTCCTGGGCATGATGCCCCACCCGGACCGCGCCTTCGAGGCCGAACTGGGCAGCGCCGACGGCGCCGTCCTGTTCCAGAGCATCTACGCGGCGGCCTAAACCCCCAGCTTCGGCGCCGCCGCGCCGCTGGCGTCGATCGTGGCGAACAGGGCGCGGATCAGGTCCTGCTCCTCGGCCGTGATCTCGGGCTTCCAGACATCGAAGATCAGGATGGTGCGGTCCTGGTCGCTGTCGTTGGCGGCCTCATGCTCGATCGTGTCGTCAAAGGCCCAGGCCTCGCCCGCCTTCCACTGGCGTTCCTCGCCGCCGACGCGGAACCAGCAAGCCGGCGGCACGACCAGCGGCAGGTGACAGATCAGCCGCGTGTTGATCAGGCCATGGTGCGGCGGGATCGTCGCGCCCGCCTGAAGTTTCGAGAACAGGATCGACGGCGAGCGGCCGGGGATGCGGCACAGGGGCGCCGCCGCCAGCGCCTGCATCGTCTGCGGGCAGCGTTCGGCGATCTCGGGAACCTCGACTCCGTCCTTCCACAGGAAGACCGCGCTCCAGGCGTCATTGCCCAGCAGGCCCGCCTGATCGTTCCGGGGCCGGTTGGCCCGATCCTCGATATAGGGGGCGAACAGCGCCGGTTCGGCCAGGATGGCGTCCAGTTCGGCGCGGATGGCGGGCGCCGCCGCCTCGACCTCGGCCAGCCAGGCGACGGTCTCGCGCGGCTGGAACTCGATCTGCGGCAGGCCGGGAAACATGTAGAATTTCGGCTGCTGATAATAGAGCCGCCGCCTGCCCGTCATCAGGTCCAGAGAGGCGGCGAAGCGCGAACTGGAGGTTGCGGGATCGAAGCCCCGCCGGGCCAGCCCGTCGCGCAGGCCCTGCTCAAAGCGGCGCGCGCCCTCGGCCTGGGCCGCAGCAGCGTGTTGCAGTTCCGCCCGCAGATCCGGCGGCGGCGCGGCGATCGCCCGCCCCTGAGCCAGGGCGGCGCCGTAGAAACTCATGGCCGAGCGATGATCCCCCTGGGCGCTGAGGGCGTCGCCCTTGAACACCAGGGCGCGCGGCTCGCGAGGGTTGATCCCCAACAGGGCGTCGGCCGCCGCCGCCAGGGCGGCTGCATCCGACCGTTCGCGCGCCTGCCGCGCCTCACGGATGAGGGCGTCGATCGGAGGTCGTGGATCGTTGGAGCGAACGTCGGTCATGGACCGATGGAACCGCCCTCCGTGCCGACGGTCAAGCGCCTCAGCCGTCCTTGCGGTCCAGGACGCTGGCGCTGCGGCCGGCGTCGCCGACCTCGACCGCCTCTTCGACCGGTTCGCCGTCCTCGTCAGCCGCACGCTCGAGCGTGCCTTCGGCGCCGGACTCATGGATGGCGGCCAGTTCGCGGGCGCCCACGCCCAGCCCCTGCTCCAGGGCGCGGTTGGTTTCCACCTCTTCCTCGAGAGTCTGTTCGACGGGCTCGGGGATGTTCGGATCGGTCACGGCGGCCTCCTTCTCAATGGCCTGAAAGCAAGGCGGGAGGCCCGGCCGCGGTTCCATCGGCCGATGAACCTTCTTGGCCCCGGCGCGTAGATACGGCGAAGCTCAGCCGGAGAGACGCATGACCGCCATCGAACGCCCCACCCCCGCGCAGCAGACGCGTCGCCTGGCCGTGCTGGCCGCCGCCGTCTTCGCCGTGGTCGTTCCCCTGGTTCAGGCGCTGGGCGGCCTGGGCCTGAACCAGGCCGAGTTCGCCGCCGACGGAAACCAGACCCTGCGCGTGGCCGGCTACGCCTTCTCGATCTGGAGCCTGCTGTATCTGGGCCTGCTGATCTACGCGGGGCGCCAGGCCCTGCCCCAGACCGGCGAGAGCGTGTTGATCAACCGCATGGGCTGGCCCTCGGCCGTGGCCTTCTTCGGCATCGGCTTCTGGATCATCATGGCGGCCATGGACCTGAAGGCGGCCAGCGTCCTGGTCATCTTCGCCGCCCTGGCGGCCCTGCTGCTGCCCATGCTGGCCGGCGCCCGGACGATCCGCGCGACGGGGATGATGGAGCGGGACCGCTGGTTCCTGATCTGGCCGCTGGCGGCGCTGGCGGGCTGGCTGACCGTGGCCGCGCCGCTGAACCTGATCACCGTGGCGACTTCGTTCGAGGCCCTGCCCGCCGCCCTGTCGCCGACCGGCTGGGCCGTGCTGGCCGTGGTCGCGACCACCCTGGTCGGGATCGGCGTGACCTGGGCGCTGCGCACCCTGGCCTATCCCCTGCCCATGGCCTGGGGCCTGGTCGGGGCCTTCGTGGCCGAGCAGGAGGGCAAGCCGGTCGTGGCCTTCACCGCCCTGGCGGCGGCCTTCGTGCTGGTGGTGGCGGGGGTCGTCATCGTCTTCGGCCTGAGGCGCGGGGTCGAGCGCCGGTGACGGGCTGACAGACGCCCCAGAGACGGCTAGAAGGCCCGCCCATGAGCGCGCCCCAAAAGACCCCCCAGAAGACGACCGCCCAGCTGGCCGAAGAATACGGCCTCGCCCCCAATGAATATCAGGTCCTGCTGGACCGGCTGGGCCGCGAGCCCAACCAGGTCGAGCTGGGCGTCTTCTCGGTCATGTGGTCCGAGCACTGCTCCTACAAGTCTTCCAAGAAGCAGCTGATGAAGTTCCCGGTCACGGGCCCCCGCGTGATCTGCGGCCCCGGCGAGAACGCGGGCGTGATCGACATCGACGACGGCGACGCCTGCATCTTCAAGATGGAGAGTCACAATCACCCCTCCTACATCGAACCCTATCAGGGCGCGGCGACGGGCGTGGGCGGCATCATGCGCGACGTCTTCACCATGGGCGCGCGCCCGGTGGCCCTGCTGAACGCCCTGCGCTTCGGCGATCCGTCGCATGAGAAGACCAAACGCCTGGTCTCGGGCGTGGTCGCGGGCATCGGCGGCTACGGCAACTGCGTCGGCGTGCCGACGGTGGCGGGCGAGACCAACTTCCACAAGGGCTACAACGGCAACATCCTGGTCAACGCCATGTGCGTCGGCCTGGCCCGCGCCGACGAGATCTACTATTCGGCCGCGCCGGAAGCGGGCCACGACGTGGTCTATTTCGGCTCCAAGACCGGCCGCGACGGCATCCACGGCGCCACCATGTCCTCGGCCGAGTTCGACGACGAGTCGGACGCCAAGCGCCCCACGGTGCAGGTCGGCGACCCCTTCGCCGAGAAGCTGCTGATCGAGGCCACGCTGGAGCTGATGGCCTCGGGCGCCGTGGCCGCCATTCAGGACATGGGCGCGGCGGGCCTGACCTCGTCGTCCGTCGAGATGGCGGGCAAGGGCGGCGTCGGCGTCGAGCTGGACCTGGACAAGGTGCCCCAGCGCGAAACCGGCATGACGGCCTATGAGATGATGCTGTCGGAAAGCCAGGAGCGGATGCTGGCGGTGCTCAAGCCCGGCTATGAAGACGTCGGCTATCGCATCTTCCAGAAATGGGGTCTGGACTTCGCCATCATCGGCAAGACCACGAACACCGGCCATCTGGTGCTGAAGCACCACGGCGAGGTCGTCTGCGACGTGCCGCTGGCGCCCCTGTTCGACGACGCGCCCCTGTATGACCGCCCTTGGGTCCAGCCCGAACTGCAATCGCGCCTCGACCCGGCCGAAGTCCCGGCCCCGGACAGCTGGAACGACGCCGTGCTGAAGGTCGTCGCCTGCCCCGACATGGCCTCCAAGCGCTGGATCTGGGAGCAGTACGACCGCCACGTCATGGCCGACACCCTGCAGGATTCCTCGACCGGCGCCGACGCGGGCGTGATCCGCGTCCACGGCACGGAAAAGGGTCTGGCCGTCACCAGCGACTGCACCCCGCGCTATGTCCAGGCCGACCCCTATGAAGGCGGCAAGCAGGCGGTGGCCGAGGCGTGGCGCAACCTGACCGCCGTCGGCTCGCGCCCCATCGCCATCACCGACAACCTGAACTTCGGCAACCCGCAGCGCCCCGAGATCATGGGCCAGATCGTGCGCGCCACCGACGGCATGGCCGAGGCCTGCCGCGCGCTGGACTTCCCGGTCGTGAGCGGCAACGTCAGCCTCTATAACGAGACCAACGGCGTCGCCATTCCGCCGACGCCGACCGTCGGCGCGGTGGGCCTGCTGACCAACTATGACGTGACCACCGGCTTCGGCGGCGCGGCCGAGGGCGACCAGCTGGTGCTGATCGGCCAGACGCACGGCGAACTGGGCGCGTCGATCTATCTGCGCGAGGTTCTGGGCCGCGAGGACGGCGCCCCGCCGCCGGTCGACTTGAAGCTGGAAAAGAAGACCGGCGACTTCGTGCGCGGCCTGATCGAGGCGGGCGAGCTGACGGTCGTCCACGACCTGTCGGACGGCGGCCTGGTCGGGGCGGCGGCGGACATCGCCCTGGCCTCGGACGTCGGGATCGAGCTGAACGCCTCCAGCGCCGCCCACGCTCACGCCTTCCTGTTCGGCGAGGACCAGGCCCGCTATCTGGTCGCCGTCTCGGACGCGGAAGGCCTGATCGCCAAGGCCCAGGATGCGGGCCTGCACGCCTCGGTCGTCGGTCTGGTGAAGGGGACGGACTTCGCCTCCTCGGGTCCGAAGGGCGAGCTGTTCCGCCTGCCCGTCGCCCACCTGCGCGAATTCCACGAAGGCTGGATGCCGAACTGGATCGAGGGCTGATGCGTCCCGCCGCCCTGATCCTCGTCGTCGCGGGCGCCAGCCTGCTGTCGGCCTGCGAGTTCGAGGGCGGCGACCCGGTCCAGCACGCCCTGCGCGACGCCGCCGCCGCGCGGCAGGCGGCCGCGCTGAAGACCACCGAGGAAGAAGAGGTCCAGGCGATCCGTCGCCCGACCGCCTCCGGTCCGGCCCTGCATGAACCGGACGAACTGTCGCGCCTGATCGCCGCCCGCCGTCAGGCGGTGCAGGAAACGCGCGCCGCCCTGGCCGCCGTCGCCGATCCGGCGCTGAAGGCCCAGTTGACCGAAGACCTGAAGGCCGAAGAAGCCAGCCTTCGCACGCTGGAAGCGCGTCAGGCCGGGACCCGCTAAGCGAGCCCTGGCGGGCGGACGACCGAAGACGGAACCCGCCCTTCAATCATCGGCCAGATAGGGGCCGGCTTCCTCCAGCACGAAGCCCGGCGTCATCGTCACGAAGTGGCGCAGCCAGTAGTTGTGCCCCGCGCCATAGACGACCACGATCCGGTCGCCGGGCCGCGCCACGGCCGCCAGCTTGGCGAAGATGCGGGCGTTGCGTTCATACCAGCCGGCGTTGAGAGCCGCGCCGGGCTGGCTGCGTCCGTCCCCGACATTCATCAGCCCGTAATAGAAGGCCGACTGGCCCGCCGGCCCGTTGAGGGCGTCATCCGGATCGTTCATGTCGGCCAGGATGTCGCCGATCGAATCTTGATGCTGACGCCGCTCAAGCTCGGCCGTGGCCGCCGCCACAGGGGCGTTCAGGCGGGCGAAGGCGTCCGTCCGACCGTGCGCCTCCCACCAGTCCAGGACCGGCTGGAAGGGGAAGTAATCCTTCTCGTCCGACTGTTCGTCGACGGCATAGACGCGGCTCAGCCCCAGCCGTGACGCCAGCCGATAGCCGATCTGGATCCTTTCGTCCGCGTTTGACGCCAGCATGGCCGCGTCGAAGCGAGGATAGACGTGATCCAGCAGGGTGTCAGGATCGGCGGCGATGCGCTCGACCGCCACCGCCGTAGGCCGAAAACGCGCCAGGCGTTCGGAGATCGCCGCCAGCTGCGCCTGCTTTTCCGGCGTCGTCACCGGCGCGATGCGCGCATTGTTCAGGTCCTGGCCCGGATTGTCGAAATGATAGGTCCCGACGATCATCACCTGCACCGGCTCGGGGGCGGCTTCGGCCAGAGCCGACGCGGCGGACAGCAGGAGACCCAGTCCCGACAGGGCGGCGGCGATCGATTTCAACATGAACAACTCCCTCGTTTCGAGGAAGGAGGCGTCCCGGCCGCGCGGCGGATGCGTTCAACGGGATTAAATATCGGACAGGTTGGTCAGACCTCTGGAATCGCCTGGCTCAGCCTCCCGCCCACGCGGATCGGCTCGACGCGCGTCGCCAATCCCGTGCGGTCGTCGGTCTCGACGAAGACGCCGCAAACCGTCGCCGGACCGCTGGCCGGGACGTAGCGGCCGCCCGACAGCCGGGTGGTGAACCGCCGCAGCGGCTCCTCCTTGTCGTTGCCGATGACCGAGTCGTAGTCGCAGCAGCCGCCGGCGTCGGTCTGATAGGCCGTGCCGTGGGGCAGGATCTGGGCGTCCGCCGTTGGGACGTGGGTGTGGGTGCCGACCACCAGGCTGGCGCGGCCGTCGCAGAAGTGGCCCATGCCCATCTTCTCGCTGGTCGCCTCGGCGTGCATGTCGACGATGACGGCGTCGGCGACGACGCCCAGAGGCGCGGCCTCCAGCTCGCGCTCCACCGCGCTGAACGGGTCGTCCATCGGGTCCATGTGGACGCGGCCCAGCACATTGATCACCAGCACCCGGCGTCCGTCGGCGGTGACGAAGACGTCGGCGCCCCGGCCCGGCGCATCCATCAGGCGCGGATAGTTGGCCGGGCGGATCAGGCGCGGCTCGCGCACGATGTAGGTCAGGGCCTCGCGCTGGTCCCAACTGTGGTTGCCCAGCGTCAGGACGTCGGCCCCGGCGTTGAAGATGTCGTTGGCCGTGTTCTCGGTGATGCCGAAACCGCCCGCCGCGTTCTCGGCGTTGACCACCACGAAGTCGAGCCTGAGGTCGCGCCTCAGCCCCGGCAGGTGGTCCGAAAGTCCGTCCCGGCCGGACTTGCCGACGACGTCACCGAAAAAAGCCAGTCTCATTGGGGGAGCCTCATGCGAAGGCTCTATAGCCGGTCTCGCTCAGAACGCCATGCAGACGCATGTCGTGGGGCTCAAGATCCAGGGCCTCGACCTGCTGGCCCGCATAGGCGAAGCCGATGCGCCGGGCGTCGGGCAGAACCGCGAAGGTCCGGTCGTAATAGCCCCCGCCCTGCCCCAGCCGCCCGCCTGCAGCGTCGAAGGCCAGAAGCGGCGTCAGGATCAGGTCCGGTCGCACCACCTCGCCCAGCGGCAGGGGCGCGGGGCATCCGGCGGCGTCCAGCTCCAGCGGCTCGCCCGGCGCCCAGGCGCGGAAGATCATGGCCGCGTCGCGCTCCAGCACCACCGGCAGGCACAGACGGCGACCGGCGAGGTGTAGGACGTTGGCCAGGACGTCCGTATCCAGCTCCGACCCCATGGCGCGATAGAGGGCGATCGTCTCGCCGGACGGCAGGGCCTCGGCGTGGCCGGCCGCGCGCTCGGCGGCCTCCGGGTCGGCCTCGGCCAGCCGCTTGCGCAGGGCGCGCATGGCGGCGCGCAGTTGATGCTTGGGGGTCATGCGGCTTTCTACGTCGCCTTTCCTCCCCATGAAATGGGGAGGGGGACCGCCGAAGGCGGTGGAGGGGCTCAGCGGCGGCGAAACCAAGAAGCCCCTCCGTCTCGGCGTCTACCGCCGCCGATCCACCTCCCCATTTCATGGGGAGGAGAAACACGCTCAGGCAGCGCGCCCAAACGCGCTCAAGCCGCGAGCGACCGCGTCGCGAGCATAGCGCCCTAAAAAAGAAGAGGTTGGCGGCGCCGCGTGAGCCGTGAAGCGCGTTTAAATCCTCTCGACCTGGGTAGCCAGGTGGGCTCCGTATGCCCAGGCCCTCGAGCCCGGACAGGGACAGATCCCTATGAGTGAATTAAGGTCAGAAGGATATGTTGTCTTCGACGTGAGCCGCAGCAGGACCCGCCGCCGCGCAAGATAGGCGTTCGAGGCGGTTTCAACAATGGCGAACATCCCTCTCCCTCCCCTTTATGGGGAGGGTGGCTGAGCCGAAGGCGAGGCCGGGTGGGGGCGACGAGGCCAATCAGGCGCCGCGCCCCAATCACCCAGCCCTCCCCACCCGGTCGCTGCGCGACCACCCTCCCCATGAAGGGGAGGGAGAGGCGTTACGTTAAATCGTCTGGACGATCTTCTCGATCCTGGCCGCCACGGCGTTCAGGGCCTCGGCCACGCCGTCGCCGGCGGGCGCGGGCGCAGGCGCGGCGGGCGTCGCCTTGGGGCGGCCCGCGTTCTGCACCGCCGCCTGGCGCTTGGCCTCCTGAAGTTCGTCGGCCAGCATCAGGGCCGCCATCAGGAACAGGCGCACGTCCCCGACCTGACCGACCTGATCGGCCACGCCCTGCACCCGCTCGTTGAACTGGGCCGCCAGGTCGCGCACCCGCGCCTCCTGGCCGTCGGCGCATCCCACCGCATAGGGGCGGCCGTGGACCTCAACCGTCACCGTCGCCATCAGTCCGTCTCCCCTCCGGCCGGAGCGCGGCCCTGAGCCTGCTCCGCCAGCACCTCGCGCACGGCGTCGACGGCGCGGGCCAGGACCTGGGCGGTTTCCTGACCGGCGGCCTCAAGCTCGGCGATGCGCGCCAGGTCGGCGGCGTTCGAGGGGCGCGGCGCGAACAGGTCGTCGTCAGCGATCAGCGGCGCCGAGGCGGGCCTCGCCTTCAGCTCCAGCACCTTGCGCTCCAGATCGGCCAACGCCCGATCGATCCGCGCCTTTGCAGCCGTAACGGCGTCCATGGGGGTCCTTTCTTCCAGATTCCATGTAGAACCTGCAGGCGCGCCGGGGTAAAGCGGCGCCGCCCCCGCTTTATCCTGTTCCCAAGGAAAGGTCTCGCCGTGACCGACATCCAAGCCGCATTCGCCAAGCCTTCGCCCAAGCAGATGGCCGACGCCATCCGGGTGCTGTCCATGGATGCGGTCGAAAAGGCCAAGAGCGGCCACCCCGGCATGCCCATGGGCATGGCCGACGTCGCCACCGTGCTTTACTCGAAATTCCTGAAGTTCGACGCCAGCCGCCCCGACTGGGCCGACCGCGACCGCTTCATCCTGTCGGCGGGCCACGGCTCCATGCTGATCTACAGCCTGCTGCACCTGACGGGCTACAAGGACGCGACCAGGGAGCAGCTGGAAAACTTCCGCCAGTGGGGCTTCAAGACCGCCGGCCACCCGGAATACGGCCACATGGCCGGGATCGAGACCACCACCGGCCCCCTGGGTCAGGGCCTGGCCACCTCGGTCGGCTTCGCCCTGGCGGAGCGGCATCTGGCCGCGCGCTTCGGCAAGGATCTGGTCGACCACCGCACCTGGGTCGTCGCCGGCGACGGCTGCCTGATGGAAGGCGTGTCGCAGGAGGCCATCGCCCTGGCCGGCCGCCTGAAGCTGAACAAGCTGTGCGTCCTGTGGGACGACAATGAGATCACCATCGACGGCAAGGTGTCGCTGTCGGACGCCACCGACCAACTGGGCCGCTTCAAGGCGTCGGGCTGGGCGGTCAAGGCCGTCGACGGCCACGACCACAAGCAGATCCAGAAGGCCCTGGCCTGGGCGACCAAGCAGGACAGGCCGACGCTGATCGCCTGCAAGACCAGGATCGGCAAGGGCGCCGCCACCATGGAAGGCAGCCACAAGACCCACGGCGCGGCCCTGGGCGCCGTCGAGATCGCGGCCACCCGCCAGGCGCTGAACTGGCCGTTCGAGCCGTTTGAACTGCCCGAAGGGATCAAGACCGCCTGGGCCAAGGTCGGCAAGCAGGGCGGCAAGGCCCGCAAAGCGTGGGAATCCCGCCTGCTGAACCATGATCAGCGCGACGACTTCACCCGCGCCATGGCGGGCGACCTGCCCACCGGCGCCTTCGAGGCGCTGGACGCCAAGCTGAAGCAACTGGTCGCCGACCAGCCCGCCCTGGCCACCCGCCAGTCCTCGGGCGAGGCTCTGGAGACGGTGTTCGACGCCATCCCCGAACTGGTCGGCGGCTCGGCCGACCTGACCGGCTCGAACAACACCTTCGTCAAGAACACCCGGATCATGGACGCGCCGGACTATGCCGGTCGTTACCTGAACTACGGCATCCGCGAGTTCGGCATGGCCGCGGCGATGAACGGTCTGGCGCTGCACGGCGGGGTCATCCCCTACGGCGGCACCTTCATGGCGTTTGCGGACTACAGCCGTCCGGCGATCCGCCTGGGCGCCCTGATGGGCGTGCGCGCGATCCACGTCCTGACGCACGACAGCATCGGCCTGGGCGAAGACGGCCCGACCCACCAGCCGGTCGAACATCTGGCGGCCCTGCGCGCCATTCCGAACCTGCTGACCATGCGCCCCGCCGACACGGTCGAGGCGCTGGAGTGCTGGCAGGTCGCCTTGCAGCACAAGACCACGCCGACCGCCCTGTGCCTGTCGCGCCAGAAGACCCCGGCCGTGCGCGTGACGGACGCAGGCGAGAACCTGTCGCGCAAGGGGGCCTATGAGCTGAAGGCCGCCAACGGCGAGGCCAAGGTCACCCTGTTCGGCACCGGCACCGAGGTCGCCCTGGCCCTGAAGGCCGCCAAGACGCTGGAGGCCGAAGGCGTGCCCACCCGCGTCGTCTCGGTCCCCTGCTTCGCCCTGTTCGAGCAGCAGCCCAAGGCCTATCAGGACGCCGTCATCGGCCGCGGCACCGTTCGCGTCGCCGTCGAGGCCGCGATCAAGCAGGGCTGGGAGCGCTTCATCGGCGAAGACGGCGGCTTCGTCGGCATGACCGGCTTCGGCGCCTCCGCCCCGGCCGAAATCCTCTACCGCGAGTTCGGCGTCACCGCCGAGGCCGTGGTGGAGCAGGTCAAGGCGCGGCTGTAATCAGCGCTCAAGCAGCCGTAAGGCGATAGCGCATCAAGAAGACTCCTTCTCCCCTTGTGGGAGAAGGAAGCGGAGATGATCATGCGTATCGGCACCCCCCTCACCGACCACGCCACGCGCGTCATGCTGCTGGGCTCGGGCGAACTGGGCAAGGAGGTCGCGATCGAGCTGCAGCGCCTGGGCGCCGAGGTGATCGCGGTCGACCGCTACGCCAACGCCCCCGCCATGCAGGTGGCGCATCGCAGCCACGTCATCCCCATGACCGACGCCCAGGTGCTGAACGGCGTCATCCTGGCCGAGGCCCCGCACATCATCGTGCCCGAGATCGAGGCCATCGCCACCGATGTGCTGGCGGGCATCGAGGCGGCGGGCATGGCGCGCGTCATCCCCACCGCGCGGGCGACGCAGCTGACCATGAACCGCGAGGGCATCCGCCGCCTGGCCGCCGAGGAACTGGGCCTGCCGACCAGCCCCTACGCCTTCGCCGCCTCGGCCGAGGAGTTGGCGGCGGGCGCCGAGGCCGTGGGCTTCCCCTGTTTCGTCAAGCCGGTCATGTCGTCCTCGGGCAAGGGCCAGTCCTATGTCGAGGGCCCCGAAGGCGTGGCCGACGCCTGGGCCTATGCCGAAGCCTCGGGCCGGGTCGCGGGCGGCGTCGTCATCGTCGAGGGCCGGATCGACTTCGACTATGAGATCACCCTGCTGACCGTCCGGTCGTTGCGCGACGGCGCCGTGCGGACGGACTTCTGCGCCCCCATCGGACACCGCCAGCAGAAGGGCGACTATGTCGAGAGCTGGCAGCCGCAGGCCATGAGCGAGGCCGCGCTGAAGTCGGCGCAGGCCATCGCCGCCAGGGTGACGGAGGCTCTGGGCGGCCTCGGGGTCTTCGGCGTCGAGCTGTTCGTGAAGGGGGATCAGGTCTGGTTCTCGGAGGTCTCGCCGCGCCCGCACGACACCGGCTTGGTGACGCTGGCGACCCAGGTCATGAGCGAGTTCGCCCTGCACGCCCGCGCCATCCTGGGCCTGCCGGTGGACGTGACCTTGCGCGAACCGGGCGCCAGCGCCGTCATCTACGGCGGCATGGAGGCGCGGGGCGTGGCGTTCGAGGGCGTGGCCGAGGCCCTGTCGGTGCCGACCGCCGACCTGCGCCTGTTCGGCAAGCCGGAAGCCTATGAGCGCCGCCGCATGGGCGTGGCCCTGGCCCGGGGGACGGACACGGACGAGGCGCGTGCGCGCGCGGCCGAGGCGGCGGGCAAGGTGCGGGTGGTCGCTCCGTAATCCCTTCTCCCCTTGTGGGAGAAGGTGGCAGGCGAAGCCTGACGGATGAGGGGTGGCGACGCGGTTTTTCCTGAGAGATCGCTCAACGTCTGGCCCTGACACCCGCCGCCGCGCTCACACCCCTCATCCGAGCGCCTTCGGCGCCCACCTTCTCCCACAAGGGGAGAAGGACCGGCCACGCTTCTTCGACGTTTGTCGATTGGCGCCCGGCGTGATTAGGGTCCAAAAAAGGCGAAAGGTCGCAGCCAGCCGACCCGGAGGACCGTTCATCATGGGCAAGCTCAGGACCGCGCTGATCTTCGGCGCCATCGCCATATTGGGGGCCGTATCCCTCGCCGTCGTCGCCCTGCATCGGGGCGAGAGCATAAGCGCCGTGTGGATCGTGGTCGCGGCGCTGTGCGTCTACGCCATCGCCTACCGCTTCTACGCCCGCTATCTGGCCGGGAAGGTGCTGGGGCTGAACGCGCGCAGGCCCACGCCCGCCGTCAGACACAACGACGGCCTCGACTATGTGCCGACGCCCCGCAACGTCCTGTTCGGCCACCATTTCGCGGCCATCGCTGGCGCGGGGCCTCTGGTCGGGCCGGTGCTGGCGGCGCAGATGGGCTATCTGCCCGGCGTCTTGTGGATCCTGGTCGGCGCCGTGCTGGCGGGGGCGGTGCAGGACATGATCGTCCTGTTCATGTCGACCCGACGCGACGGCCGGTCGCTGGGCGACATGGTCCGCACCGAGATGGGTCCGATCCCCGGCGTCATCGCCCAGGTCGGGGTGCTGATGATCATGGTCATCATCCTGGCCGTGCTGGCCCTGGTGGTGGTCAAGGCCCTGGCCGAGAGCCCGTGGGGAACCTTCACGGTCGCGGCCACCATTCCCATCGCCGTCTTCATGGGCCTGTACACCCGCTATCTGCGGCCCGGCCGCGTGGGCGAGGTGTCGGTCATCGGCGTGGTTCTGCTGATCCTGGCCATCATCGGCGGCGGCCATATCGCCGCTGATCCGTTCTGGGGTCCGGCCTTCACCCTGTCGGGCACGACCCTGGCCCTGGCCATGATGGCCTACGGCTTCATCGCCTCGGTCATTCCGGTGTGGCTGCTGCTGGCGCCGCGCGACTACCTGTCCACCTTCCTGAAGATCGGCGCCATCCTGGCCCTGGCCGTGGGCATATTGATCGTGCGCCCGCACATTCAGATGCCCGCCATCACGCCCTTCATCGACGGGACCGGCCCGGTCTTCTCGGGCGCCCTGTTCCCCTTCCTGTTCATCACCATCGCCTGCGGGGCCGTGTCGGGCTTCCACGCCCTGATCTCGTCCGGCACCACCCCCAAGCTGCTGGAGAACGAGAACCAGATTCCGCTGATCGGCTACGGCGCCATGCTGTGCGAAAGCTTCGTCGCCGTCATGGCCCTGATCGCCGCCACGGTGCTGGACCCGGCCGTCTATTTCGCCATGAACAGCCCGGTCGCCGTCATCGGCGACAATGCGGCCTCGGCCGCCGCCGCCGTGGCCCAGTGGGGCTTCCACATCACCCCGGCCGAACTGGAGCAACTGGCCCGCGACGTGGGCGAGCACTCCATCCTGTCGCGCGCGGGCGGCGCCCCGACCCTGGCCGTCGGCATGGCCCACATCCTGTCGGGCGTGATCGGCGGCAAGGCCATGATGGCCTTCTGGTATCACTTCGCCATCCTGTTTGAGGCCCTGTTCATCCTGACCACGGTCGATGCGGGCACCCGCGTCTGCCGCTTCATGATCCAGGACCTGCTGGGCATGGCCGTGCCCAAGATGCGCCAGACCCAGTCCTGGACCGGCAATGTCGTGGCCACGGCCCTGACGGTCAGTCTGTGGGGCTATTTCCTCTATACCGGCGTGGTCGATCCGCTGGGCGGGATCAACAGCCTGTGGCCCCTGTTCGGCATCGCCAACCAGATGCTGGCGGCGGTCGCCCTGATCCTGGGCACGGTCGTGCTGTTCAAGATGAAGCGGCAGAGGTTCGCCTGGGCGACGGCGGTCCCGGCGGTCTGGCTGCTGATCTGCACCGTCACGGCGGGGCTGCAGAAGCTGTTCCACCCCGACGTGAAGATCGGCTTCCTGGCCCACG
>JAFKFS010000057.1 GCA_017308115.1 Bordetella sp. | reverse complement strand
GACGAGGACGTGCCCTCGCCGACCTTCACCCTGGTCCAGTTCTATGAGAGCGACCCGCCCATCGCCCACTTCGACCTCTACCGTCTCACCCGCCCTGAGGAGGCCTTCGAGGTCGGGCTGGACGAGGCGCTGGACGAGGGCTGCGCCCTGATCGAATGGCCCGAACGGCTGGGCGATGATCCCGGCCGGAGGCTCGGCCCCGACCGGCTGATCATCGAAATCTCGGAACCCGCCCCTCAAGCAGCCGCCCTCCGCGAGGGCGGCGATAGGGGCCTCTCTGGAAGAGTTGCGACCGTTTCCGGCGCAGGCTCGTGGGAAGCCAAACTGAAGGAACTCCATGTCTGACCGCGAAGCCCTCCGTCTCGATTTCCTGCGCTCGGCCGGTCTGGCTGAGACCGTCCGCACGCCCCTGCCCGGCGACGCCTCGACGCGCCGCTACGAGCGGCTGACCACGCCCTCGGGCGCCTCCCTGATGCTGATGGATCAGGCCCCCGCCGCCGAAAGCCCGCCCTGCGATCCCTCGTGGACGCCGGAACAGCGCCACGCCCACGGCTGGAACGCCGTCGCCCGCCTGTCGGCCGGACGCATCGAAGCCTTCGCCGCCGTCGCCGCCCACCTGAAGTCGCTGGGCCTGTCGGCGCCCGACATCGTCGCCATCGACGCCCCCGACGGCCTGGCCGTAATCGAGGATTTCGGCGACGCCCTGTTCGCCCGCGTCATCGAGGACGGCGCCGATCCCGCTCCCCTCTACCGCGCCGCCGTCGAGGCCCTGGCCGTCCTGCACGCCGCCCCGACGCCCGAGACGCTGACCGGTCCGGCGGGCGACTGGCCCCTGCTGACCTATGACCAGACAGCGCTGCAGGGCGGCGCCGACCTGTTCGTCGAATGGCTGCCCAAACTGATCCCCGCCCTCAGCTTCGACGAGGCTGCCGTCGCCGAATGGCGCGCGGCCTGGGCGCCGATCACGGCGGCGGGCGAGGCGGGCGCGACCGTCATGGCCCACCGCGACTATCACGCCGAGAACCTGATCCGGCTGGACGGCAGGACCGGCGCCGCCTCGGTGGGGATGATCGACTTCCAGGACGCGGTGAAGGCCCACCCTTCGTGGGACCTGCACTCCCTGCTGCAGGACGCCCGCCGCGACGTGGCGCCCGAGCTGGAGGCGCTCGCGCTCGACCAGTATTTCGCCCTGCGCCCCGAGACCGACCGCGAGGCCTTCATGGCCGCCTACGCCGGTCTGGCCGCGCTGAACGAGGCGCGCATCCTGGGGATTTTCGCCCGCCTGATCGCCCGCGACGGCAAGCCTCGCTACGCCGCCTTCATGCCCCGCATGTGGGCGCACCTGAACGCCAATCTGAAGACGCCGGGCCTCGAAGCCGTCGCCGCCTGGATGGACCGCCATGTGCCGGAGGAGGCGCGTCGATGACTCGTCACGCCATCCTTCTCCTCTCGGGGAAGAAGGTGGGCCGCGCAGCGGCTCGGATGAGGGGGCGGGTTCGTCCAAGCTCACCCTTGTCGTCTGATCGCGCGCCCATCGCCGCCCGCCCCCTCATCCGTCATGCTCCGCAAGCTGCCTTCTCCCCCGAGGGGAGAAGGAGCGGAGAATGCGTATGACCGCCCCCACAACCGCCATGGTCCTCGCCGCCGGGCTCGGCACGCGCATGCGGCCCCTCACCGACGACCGGCCCAAGGCCCTGGTCGAGGTCGGCGGCAAGGCGCTGATCGACCATGTGCTCGACCGGCTGGCCGAGGCGGGCGTGACTGGAGCCGTGGTCAACGTCCACTGGTTCGCCGACCGGCTGGAAAGCCATCTGGCCGCCCGCACCCGCCCGACGATCCGCATCTCCGACGAGCGCGCCGAACTGCTGGAAACCGGCGGCGGGCTGAAGAAGGCCCGCCCCCTGCTCGGCGACGATCCGGTCTTCGTGGCCAATATCGATAGCGTATGGATCGACCGCGGCGACGCGCTCAGCGACCTGATCCGCCTGTGGGATCCCGCGCGCATGGACGCCGCCCTGCTGCTGGCCCGGCGCGAGGGCGCCATCGGCTTCGAAGGCGGCGGCGACTTCTTCCTCGGCGACGACGGCGCCCTGACCTTCCGGGGCGAGGCGCCCCACGCGCCCTACGCCTATATGGGCGTCCACATCACCCAGCCCGATTACGCCGACCACGGCCCCGACGGCCCCTTCTCGCTCAGCCCCCTGTGGCGCGCCTCGGCCGCCGAGGGACGCCTGTTCGGCTGCGTGCTGGACGGCGACTGGATGCACGTCGGCGACCCGCAGGCGCGAGACGAGGCCGAGGCCCGGCTGAAGGCGGAGGCCTGATCATGACGGGGGGGCGCTTCGATCCGTTCGCCGGAAGCGGGCCGCGCTGGCGCGCCGTGCCCGCCTGGCGGCCCTTCCTCGAAGACCTGGCGGCGGGGGTGCTGGACTGGCTGGGCGACGCCCCGCCCGAGACCCTGACCGACGCCACCATCCTGCTGCCCAACCGCCGCGCCGCTCGCGCCTTCTCCTTCGCGCTCGGCAAGCGGGCGGGCGAGCGCCCCGTCCTGTTGCCCCAGGTCCGGCCGCTGGGCGATCTGGAAGAGGACGAGCCGCCCTTCGCCCCCGGCGAATTGGGTCTGGACCTGCCGCCCGCCATCGCCCCCCTGACGCGCCGTTTCGAGATGGCGCGCATGATCGCCGAGGATTTCGAGCCGGGGATGAAGCCCCTGCGCGCCCTCGAAATGGCCGATGCGCTGGGCGCCTTCCTCGATTCCTGCCAGCTCGAGGAAGTCTCCGACCTGTCGCGCATCGCGACGCTGGCCGAACAGGATCTGGCCGAGCACTGGCGCGAGAGCGCCCGCTTCCTCGGCCTCGCCATCGAGGCCTGGCCGAAACGACTGGAGGCCCTGGGGCTGGTCGATCCCGCCTGGCGCCGGGCGACCCTGCTGCGCCGTCTGGCCGAGGCCTGGGACGCCCGCCCGCCGCATGCGCCGGTCATCGCCGCCGGCTCCACCGGCACCGTCCCCGCCGCCGCCGATGTGCTGAAGGCCGTGGCCAAGGCGCCGCAGGGCGTGGTCGTCCTGCCCGGCCTCGACCTCGATCTGGCCGCCGACGCCTGGGACCGCATCGACGACCAGCATCCGCAGGCGGCGCTGAAGGCTCTGCTGGCCCGCGCCGAAGTCGCACGCGAAGCCGTCCAGCCGTGGCACCAGCCGCCGCTCGATCCCGCCATCGAGGCGCGAGGCCTGGCCCGCCAGCGCCTGATCAACGAAGCCCTGCGCCCGGCCGAGGCCACCGACGACTGGCGCCGCGAGATCAAACGCCTGCGCGCCCGCTCGGCCGAGGCGGGCCGCGCCGCCGACCCCATCGCCG
>JAFKFS010000030.1 GCA_017308115.1 Bordetella sp. | reverse complement strand
GACCAGGTGTTCGCCGAGCCCCAGGCGATTCATCGCGGCCTGACGGTCGAGCAGACGCGGCCCGACCTGGCCGATCCGGTCCGCACCGTCGCCTCGCCCATCCGCCTGTCCAGGACGCCCGTGCGCTATGACGCCCCGCCGCCGAGGCTCGGGCAGGATACGCTGGCGGTTCTAGGCGAGTTGAAGAAGGACTGAGCCTTTCTCTCCGCTCATCCCCGCGGAGGCGGGGACCCAGTACCTTGGCTGCAAGCGCAGCGCTTGAAGGGCGCTCCCCAACCCGCTCTTGGAGCATGAGGCATTTACTGGGTCCCCGCCTCCGCGGGGATGAGCGGAAACCGAAAAGTCAGCTGACCTGCCGCTTCTCCAGCTTCCGCGCCAGGGTGCGGCGGTGCATGCCCAGGCGGCGCGCCGTCTCGGAGATGTTGAAGTCGGTCTCGGCGAGCACCTCGTGGATGCGCTCCCACTCCAGCGTCTTGATCGAGGTCGAGCGCGCCGTCAGGGGCGCGTCCGGATCGCCCGCCTCACGGCCGAAGGCGGCCTCGATGGCGTCGGTGCCAGCCGGCTTGGCGAGGTAGTGGCGCGCGCCCAGCTTGATCGCCTCGACCGCCGTGGCGATGCTGGCGAAACCGGTCAGCACCACGATCACCAGATCGGGGTCGAAGGCGTGCAGGGTCTGAACGCAGGTCAGGCCCGAGGCCGTTCCCAGCTTCAGGTCCACCACGGCGTAGTCGGGATGATGCGTCTTCAGCACCTCGACCATCTGATCGTGGCTGTGGGCGGACACGACCAGATAGCCGCGCCGTTCGAACGACCGGCGCAGGGTGCGCGAGAAGGATTCGTCGTCCTCGACGATCAGAAGCCGGCGGGGGTCGTCGGTCATTTCATTCCCTCTTTCCAGGCGCCTTATTTCGGGGCCAGGGCGTCGATCGGCAAGGTCAGGCGCACCACGGCGCCGGTGGCGCCGCCCTGCCCCCTGGGCCGGTTCGCGGCCACGACCGTCCCGCCCAGCTTGCGCATCACATTGACCAGCAGGAACAGCCCCAGGCCCGAGCCCGCCCGCGCCTTGGTCGACTGATAGGGCTGGCCCAGCTTCTCCAGAATGGCGGCGGGGAAGCCCGGCCCGTCGTCCTCGAAGGCGATGAACAAGCCGCCCGCATCGGCGGCGGCCCGCACCTCCAGCTTGCGCGCCCCGGCCTCATGGGCGTTGTCCAGCAGCGCGCTGAACACCTGCTTCAGGGCCGGATCGGCGATGATGCGCGGATTGTCGGGCGCCGGGCCGTCCAGGGTCACGCGCATGGCCTCGCCCGCCTTGTCGGACCATTCGGCGATGATCTCCTGCAGGAAGGCCTTCAGGGTGGTGACGGTGGGCGCCTCGCCGCGCGCCTCGCCCGCCGACATCAGGATGTTGGTGACGATGGATTTGCAGCGCTCGACCTCGGCCTGCATCTGCTCGATGTCATGCGCCAGGTCCTCGTCGCGGTTCAGCGCGGGCATCCGCCGCCAGTCGCTGAGAATGACCGAGAGCGAGGCCAGGGGCGTGCCCAGCTCATGCGCCGCGCCCGAGGCCAGCAGCCCCATGCGCACGATATGGTCCTGTTCCGCCGCCTGCTGCCGGGCCTCGGCCAGATAGGCGTCGCGGGCGCGCATGTTCTGGCTGGTGCGGGTGACGAAGGCGACCAGCAGCACGGCGATCAGGATGAAGTTGACCAGGGCGCCCTGCTGGATCAGGCCCAGCCGCGCATCGGCCCCGGCGGGCAGGTCCAGCGGCTGCCGCCAGACCGCCAGATAGGCCAGGCAGGCGCCGGTCGCCAGCACGAAGCCCCAGGCGTAGGCCGGGCGCAGCAGCACCGCCGCCAGCACCACCTGCATCAGGTAGAGGGCCGCGAACGGATTGGTCGCTCCGCCGCTGAAATAGAGCAGCCAGCTCAGCGCCGCCACGTCGACGCACAGGGCCAGCAGAATCTCGGGATCGGTGACCGCCCTGCGCCGCAGGGTCACGGGCGCGCTGACCAGGTTCATCACCGCCAGGGCCATGGGCGCGAGCAACAGGAGCCCCAGGGGCAGGCTGATGCCCAGGCCCCAGTGGACGATGACGATGGTCGCCACCTGGCCGATCACCGCCAGCCACCTCAGCTGGATCAGCAGCAGCATGTTGCGCCGCCCGGCCGCGCCCGGCGAGACGGGCGTCTCGGCCTCGGCGTCCATGCCCAGCACGGTGCGGGCGAAGCGGCTCAGGGTCCGGGTCTGCATCAGCGGCCCCCTTTCCTGCGCCGACGCTCCTCGCGTAGCCACAGGACCGCAGCCCCCGCCGACATCAGGGCCAGGCCGAACCAGGTCAGGGCGTAGACCAGATGGCTGTTGGCGAACCGCACCACCGTCAGCCCCCCGCGCGGCCATCCGCCGGGATTGGGCGTCGCCTCCGCGTCGATGAAGTAGGGCGCGACCGGGCCGCTCAACCGCTTGGCCTGCGCGATGGCGGCCACGTCGCGCGAGAACCAGCGGTCCCCCGCCGGATCGTTGTCGCGCAGGAAGCCGCCCTTCGGTTCGCTGATCCGCAACAGGCCGGTGACGGACACCGGGCCGTCGACCTGGCCTTCGGCGCGGGTCTCGGGCGAGGCGCGCTCGGACGGGACGAAGCCCCGGTTGATCAGGACGGTGAAGCCGCGCGCGTCCTCCAGAGGGGTGACGACCCAGAAGCCCGGCCCCAGGTCCGTCACCGCCTTCACCCGCGCCTCGCGGTCATACAGGAACTGCCCGCTGGCTGTGACGCGGCGGTACTGGTCCGCCGGGCGCGTCACGGCGTCGAAGCCTGCAGGCCCCGGCGCCGGAACGGGATCGGCGTGGATGCGGGCGTCGACCTGACGGATCAGCTCCTGCTTCCACGCCAGGCGCTGGACCTGCCAGACGCCCAGCGCGGAAAAGCCGATGAACAGCACGGCGAAGGCCGCCAGTCCCGCGACCGTCCGGCGGCGCGACGCCGGGCGAGCGACGGGTTCAGGGGCCGACGATGACGTCAAGCGGCGTCTCCGCGTGCGAGAGGGCTCAGCCCATCCCCTGCATGTCGTGGACGGGCATCATGTTGGTGTTCAGATGATACATGACCCAGACCGACCCGGCGACGGCGATGACCACGATGACCAGGGTGAAGATCAGCGCCAGCATGTTCCACCCGCCCTCGGACCTGTGGTTCATGTGCAGGAAGAAGATCATGTGGACCACGATCTGCACCACGGCGAAGCCAGTGATGATCAGACCCGTCAGCTGCGGCGCCAGCACTCCGGCCATGACCAGCCAGAACGGAATGGCGGTCAGCACGACCGACAGGGCAAAGCCGATCAGATAGCTCCTGTAGGAGCCATGATCATGGTCGTCGCCGTGGTGATCGTCGTGAGTCACGGCGTGCTCGTTGTGGGCTTCGGCGCTCATCGCAGCATCCCGAACAGATAGACGAAGGTGAAGACGCCGATCCAGATGACGTCCAGGAAGTGCCAGAACAGGCTCAGGCACATGAGGCGGCGCCGGTTGGCCTGGATCAGGCCCTTCTGCGCCACCTGCACCATCAGGGTGACCAGCCAGATGCAGCCGAAGGTGACGTGCAGGCCGTGCGTGCCCACCAGGATGAAGAAGGCCGACAGGAAGCCGCTGCGCTGGGGCGTCGCGCCCAGGTGGATCATGTGGGCGAACTCATAGAGCTCGATGCCCAGGAAGCAGAGGCCGAAGACGCCGGTGATCGCCAGCCAGACCTGAGTCTGCGCGACCTTGTTGCGGTACATCGCCAGCATGGCGAAGCCGTAGGTGATCGACGAGAACAGCAGCATGGAGGTGTTCAGCGCCACCAGCGGCAGGTCGAACAGGTCCTTGGGCGCCGGACCGGCCGCATAGTTGCCGCCCAGCACGGCGTAGACGGCGAACAGGATCGCGAAGATGAGACAGTCGCTCATCAGATACATCCAGAAGCCCAGCATGGTGCTGTGGCCTTCCGGATGGTGCGGCTCCTCGACCGGGTGGAAGATCGGCCGCCCGGCCTCGTCGACGTAGTCGGGGTTGAGGGTTGGTGCGTGGCTCATCGGATCACCCTTGCGTCGCTGCGGCGGCCGCCAGGGCCTGGGTGCGCGCGTCCTCGGTCGCCTGAACCGTCTCGGCCGGGATGTCGTAGTCGCGCTTGTAGTTGAAGGTATGGAAGACTGCGTAGGCGATCAGGGCCGCGAAGCCCGCCGCCGCCAGCCACCAGATGTACCAGATCAGGGCGAAGCCCACGATCAGCGACAGCGCCGACAGGATGAAGCCGGCCCCGGTGTTGGCGGGCATGTGGATCGGCCTGAAGCCCTGCGTCGGGCGCTGATAGCCGCGCGCCTTCATGTCCCACCAAGCGTCGCCGTCGTGGATGATCGGCGTCTTGGCGAAGTTGTAGTCCGGCGGCGGCGAGGAGGTCGCCCACTCCAGGGTGCGGCCGTTCCAGGGGTCGCCGGTCTCGTCGCGCAGCTTGTCGCGGTTGATGATGCTGACGGCGAACTGGATCAGCATGGCCAGGATGCCCACGGCGATGACGGCCGCGCCGACGCCCGCGATGATGAACCAGATCTGATAGGCCGGGTCGTCGAAGACCCGCATCCGCCGCGTCACGCCCATGAAGCCCAGGACGTACAGCGGCATGAAGGCCATCCAGAAGCCGACCACCCAGCACCAGAAGCTGACCAGGCCCCACTTCTTGTCCAGCTTGAAGCCGAAGGCCTTGGGCCACCAGTAGTTGATGGCGGCGAACAGGCCGAACAGCACCCCGCCGATGATGACGTTGTGGAAGTGGGCGATCAGGAACAGGGAGTTGTGCAGCACGAAGTCCGCCGGCGGCACCGCCAGCATGACCCCCGTCATCCCGCCGATCACAAAGGTCAGCATGAAGGCGACCGTCCACATCATCGGCAGCTCGAAGCGGATGCGGCCGCGGTACATGGTGAACAGCCAGTTGAACAGCTTGGCCCCTGTCGGGATCGAGATGATCATCGTCGTGATCCCGAAGAAGGAGTTCACGGACGCGCCCGAGCCCATGGTGAAGAAGTGGTGCAGCCACACCAGGTAGGACAGGATGGTGATGACCACCGTCGCATAGACCATGGAGGTGTAGCCGAAGAGCTTCTTGCCCGAGAAGGTCGAGGTGACTTCGGAGAAGACGCCGAACAGCGGCAGGATCAGGATGTAGACCTCCGGGTGGCCCCAGATCCAGATCAGGTTCACGTACATCATCGGATTGCCGCCGAAGTCGTTCGTGAAGAAGTTGGTGCCGATGTAGCGGTCCGCCGACAGCAGGACCAGCGTCGCCGTCAGGATCGGGAAGGAGGCCACGATCAGGACGTTGGCGCACAGCGAGGTCCAGGTGAAGACCGGCATCTTCATCAGGCCCATGCCCGGCGCGCGCATCTTCACGATGGTCGCGATCAGGTTGATGCCGGACAGGGTCGTCCCTACCCCCGCGATCTGCAGCGCCCAGATGTAGTAGTCGACCCCGACGCCGGGGCTGTAGCCGATGCCCGACAGCGGCGGATAGGCCAGCCAGCCCGTGCGCGCGAACTCGCCGATGAACAGGGAGGCCATGACCAGCACGGCCCCCATGGTCGTCATCCAGAAGCTGAAATTGTTCAGGAAGGGGAAGGAGACGTCCCGCGCCCCGATCTGCAGCGGCACCAGATAGTTCATCAGGCCGGTGATCATGGGCATGGCCACGAAGAAGATCATGATCACGCCGTGGGCGGTGAAGATCTGGTCATAGTGGTGGGCGTTGAGGTAGCCCTCGGACCCGCCGAAGGCCATGGCCTGCTGCAGGCGCATCATGATGGCGTCGGCGAAGCCGCGCAGGAACATGATCAGGCCCAGGATCATGTACATGATCCCGATCTTCTTGTGGTCCACGGTGGTGAACCACTCGGTCCACAGATAGCCCCACAACCGATAGCGGGTGATCAGGCCCAGAACCCCCAGGCCGCCGATGACGACGACGGCGAAGGTGGCGACCAGGATGGGCTCGTGGAACGGAAGCGACTCCCAGTTCAACCGGCCCAGAAGCGGCGATGCGGAATGTTCGACGGTCATGATGGTTCAGGCGCTCAGGATTGCGACGCGGCGGGCGCGGACGCCGGGGAAGGCGCGGTGAAAAGAGAGGCGAACCGCTCGCCCGGCTGGGCGCGGCCGGGGCGTTCCAGCCCCTGCCCCATGACCCGGTTCAGCGGGGTGTCGCGGACGACGTCCTGGCCGAAGGCTTGACGGCGACGGGCGGCCTCGACGGCGGCGGCCTCGGCCTCCAGCGGGGTGCAGATCGTCAGCACATAGGACTCGCCCGCGCCGAAGACGGCGTCGCCGCGACGGGCGTATTTGTCATAGACCAGCGGCAGGGTGTTCTTGACCGCCGCCAGGCCCAGGCCGCCCTTGCGGTCGATGTCCATCATCTCGCCCATGCACATCTTGCCCGGCTCGACGCACATGTTGACCACGGCGTCGAACAGGCGGTCGTCGACCGAGGCGTAGTGGATGACGGGCACCTTCTCGCTGGGCTTCTCCAGCTCCAGATAGGTCTCGCGGTCCAGGCCCCGGCCCGCCGCGCGCACGCCCGCGACCCACTGGTCGAACCCGGCCTGGTCCAGGCCGTGGAAGGCGAAGCGCATGTTCGAGAAGCCGTCGCCGGAATAGTTGGCCGAGAAACCGACGTATTCGCCCGGGCGGTTGATGACGGCGTGCAGCTTCGTCTCCATGCCCGGCATGGCGTAGATCTGACCGGCTAGGGCGGGGATGTAGAAGGAGTTCATCACCCCGGTCGAGGTGATGTGGAAACGGATGGGCCGGTCGATCGGCGCGGCCAGTTCGTTCACCGTGGCGATGCCGTATTCGGGGTAGATGAACAGCCACTTCCAGTCCATGGCCACCACCTCGACCTGCAGCGGGCGGTGATCCTCGGCCACGGCCTGCCCCTCGGCGATGCGGTCCAGCGGCCGATAGGGGTCCAGCAGGTGCGTCCCGGCCCAGGTGATGGCGCCCAGGCAGATGATGATGAGCAGGGGCGCGGCCCAGATCACCAGCTCAAGGTGGGTGGAGTGGTCCCAATCCGGCTCGTAGCGGGCTTCCTTGTTCGATTCCCGATACTTCCAGGCGAAGAAGACCGTCAGCGCCATCACCGGCACGATGATGATCAGCATCAGCACCACGGACATGACCAGCAGGTCGCGCTGCTGGGCGGCGATGTCGCCGGCGGGGGCCAGGACCACGGCCTCGCAGCCGGGCAGCAGGGCCAGGAGGGGCAACAGCAACAGGGGGCGCAGTCGGCGCACGGCGGCTCCAGTCGGGGTTCGGGGCGAGGTTTGAAGCGAGGTTCCAGGCGAGGGCGCGGTCATCGTGCAGGCCCCGTAACTCCGCCCCCCGCCAGGCGACATTGGACAATCTGCCCTATCCCGCGCCCCGGCCATCGGGAGCAAAGGGGCGGTTTCAACATTCTATTGTCGCGGGCGCGCGTGCGCCCCGGTTCCTGGAGCCTCATCGGTCATGAACGCAGCCAGCGGCGCGCCTTCTTCAGAGCCCCTCGAGCGGGACGCCAGCCGGATCAACGCGCGAGACGGCAAGATCGACGCGGGCGAGATCGCCGTCGGCGTCATTATCGGCCGGACCTCGGAATTCTTCGACTTCTTCGTCTACGCCATCGCCTCGGTCGTGGTCTTTCCGCAACTGGTCTTCCCCTATGCGGGGCCCCTGGGCGGGACGCTGCTGTCCTTCGCCGTCTTCGCCGTGGCCTTCATCGCCCGGCCGTTCGGCACGGCCCTGTTCATCGCCGTCGACCGGCGCTTCGGGCGCGGGACCAAGCTGACCATCGCCCTGTTCCTGCTGGGCCTGTCGACCGTCTGCCTGGGCTTCCTGCCGGGGCATGAGCAGGTCGGCCACTGGTCGGCGGCCATGCTGATCGCCCTGCGGATCGGCCAGGGCGTGGCCCTGGGCGGGGCCTGGGACGGCATGGCCTCCCTGCTGTCGGTCAGCGCCCCTGAAAAGCGTCGCGGCTGGTACGCCATGGTTCCGCAGCTGGGCGCCCCGATCGGCCTGATGGTCGCCAGCGCCCTGTTCGCCTATTTCCTGACCAAGCTGTCGGCCGCCGACTTCATGGACTGGGGCTGGCGCTATCCCTTCTTCGTGGCCTTCGCCATCAATGTGGTGGCCCTGTTCGCGCGCCTGCGCATCGTGGTGACCCCGACTTTCCAGGCCGCCTTCGAGACGCTGGAGCTGCACCCGACGCCCGTGACCAAGGCCGTGCGCGAGGAAGGCGGCGGCATCGTCATCGGCGCCTTCGCCCCCCTGGCCAGCTTCGCCATGTTCCACATGGTGACGGTGTTCCCGCTGTCGTGGGTCTTCCTCTACACGGAAGAGGCGCCCAGCCGCTTCCTGATGATCGAGCTGATCGGCGCCGTCTTCGGCCTGTTCGCCATCCTGGCGTCGGGCTGGCTGGCCGACCGCTACGGCCGCCGCGCCCTGCTGGCCGTTACGGCGGCGGGGATCGCCGCCTTCTCGGGCTTCGCGCCCCAGATGCTGGACGGCGGCCCCGTGGGCGAACTGGCCTATATGATCCTGGGCTTCATCCTGCTGGGCCTGTCGTTCGGCCAGGCCTCGGGCGCCATCGCCTCCAGCTTCAGCCTGACCAACCGCTACACCGCCTCGGCCCTGACGTCCGACCTGGCCTGGCTGTTCGGCGCGGGCTTCGCCCCCTTGGCGGCCCTGGCCCTGTCGGGCCGGTTCGGCCTTGTGGCAGGCGGCGCCTATCTGCTGTCGGGCGCGATCTGCACCCTGCTGGCCCTGTGGCTGAACCGCGAACTGGCCAAGGGCCGCGCGGGCGCCAAGGCGTAAGGCTTTTCTCCCCCCGCCTGAAGAAGGGGCGCGGCCGGCCGGTCGCGCCTCTTTTTTATGCGCTATCGCTCGGCGCGCGGCGCCTCGCTGCTTGAGCGCGTTTGTGTGCGCTATCGGCCCCCTACTCCCGCTCATCCCTGCGGAGGCGTAGATATCATCCCTGCGCCTTGACCTTGCGACGCCAGTGGGTCAGCAGGTGTTCGGTATAGCCGTTGGGCTGTTCGCGCCCCTTGAACACCAGATCGCAGGCCGCCCACCACGCCGGGCCGTCATAGGCGGGCGCCAGGGGGCGATAGGCCGGATCGTCGGCGTTCTGACGATCCACCACCACGGCCATGCGCTTCAGCGCCTCCAGGACCTCCTCCTCCGTCGCGACGTCGTGGCGCAGCCAGTTGGCCAGGTGCTGGCTGGAGATGCGCAGCGTGGCCCGGTCCTCCATCAGGCCCACGTCGTGGATGTCCGGCACCTTGGAGCAGCCGACGCCCTGATCCACCCAGCGCACGACGTAGCCCAGGATGCCCTGGGCGTTGTTGTCCAACTCCTGCCGAATCTCTTCGGCGCCCGGCGTCGTGGTCCCAAACGGCGGGGTCAGCAGGGACGTCAGGCCGGTCGGCGCGCGCGTGGCGATCTCAGCCTGACGCGCCCAGACGTCGACCTCGTGATAATGCAGGGCGTGCAGCGTCGCCGCCGTCGGCGACGGCACCCAGGCCGTCGAGGCGCCCGCGCGCGGATGGCCCGCCTTGGCCGCCAGCATGTCGCCCATGCGGTCGGGCGCGGCCCACATGCCCTTGCCGATCTGCGCCCGACCCGACAGGCCCGCCTTCAGGCCGATGTCGACGTTGCGGTCCTCATAGGCCTTGATCCAGCCGGTGTCGCGCACCGCCTCCTTGCGGACGACGGGGCCGCCTTCCATCACGCTGTGAATTTCGTCGCCGGTGCGATCCAGGAAGCCGGTGTTGATGAAGACCACCCTGCCCTTGGCCGCCGCGATGCAGTTCATCAGATTGACGCTGGTGCGGCGCTCCTCGTCCATGACGCCCATCTTCAGCGTCAGGGCGGGCAGGCCCAGCATGGCCTCGACCGCGCCGAACAGGTCGTCGGCGAAGGCTGTCTCGTCCGAGCCGTGCATCTTGGGCCGCACGACGTAGATGGAGCCCGCCGGGCTGTTGCGCGCCTCGGCCGGGCGGCGCAGGTCGTGCAGGCCGATCAGGCCGGTCATGGCGATGTCCAGCAGATGCTCGGGCGTCTCGCGCCCGTGGGCGTCCAGAACGGCGTCGGTCGTCAGGTGCAGGCCGACGTTGCGCACCAGCATCAGGCTGCGCCCTTTCAGCGCCAGCGTCGATCCATCAGGCGCCGTATAGAGGCGGTCCGGGTTCAGGCGCCGCTCGACCGTGCGGCCGTCCTTCTGGAAATCGGCCTGAAGGTCGCCGCGCATCAGGCCCAGCCAGTTGGCGTAGACCAGCCGCTTGTCCGCCGCATCGACGGCGGCGACGCTGTCCTCGGCGTCGGCGATGGCCGACAGGGCCGCCTCGACCAGCACGTCGGCGACGCCCGCCGGGTCGTCGCGGCCTATGCGGTGCGCGCCGTCGATGACGATCTCCAGATGCAGGCCGTTGTGGCGCAGCAGGACGCCCGACGGCGCACCGGCCTCGCCCGAATAGCCCGCGAACAAATCCGCGCCCGCCAGGCCCGTCTCCAGCCCGCCGTCCAGCGTCACGATCAAGCGGCCATGCTCGACCCGATAGGCCGTGGCCTGAGCGTGCGATCCCGTCGCCAGCGGCGCCGCCTGATCCAGAAGGGCGCGGGCGCGGGCGATGACGCGGGCGCCGCGCTCGACGTCATAGCCGCCCGCCTTGGGCGCATCGCCCAGTGCATCCGTGCCGTAAAGCGCGTCGTACAGGCTGCCCCAGCGCGCATTGGCGGCGTTCAGCAGGTAGCGGGCGTTGGTCAGCGGCACGACCAGCTGCGGCCCGGCCATGGAGGCGATGTCGGGATCGACGTTCGTCGTCTCGACCCGCACGTTCTCGCGTTCGAGCTCGATGTAGCCGATCTCGCGCAGATAGGCCTGATAGGCCGCCTGATCCGGCTGGCCGGGATGGGCGCTGTGCCAGTCGTCCAGCTTGCTCTGCAGCTGGTCGCGGCGCTCCAGCAGGTCGCGGTTGCGGCGGCCGAAGCGGGCCAGCAGATCCTCGACCCCGGCCCAGAAGGCCTCGGCGCTCATCCCCGTTTCCGGCGCCGCCTGATCGCGCACGAAGGCGTCCAGTTCGGCGGCGACCTTCAGGCCGCCGTGGGGGATATAGGCCTCGGCGGGGGCGTCTGGGGCGTCGAACATGGCGATCTCCTTCAGTCTGGAGACTAGGCTTCACGGCCCGCGCTATCCACGGCGAAGAAAGACGCCTATCTTTGCTCAATCTGCAATGATGAGGCCTCGCCATGCTGGCCGAGTATGAAATCTTCGTCCGTGCGCTGGAGGAAGGCAGCCTGTCCGCCGCCGCGCGTCGGCTGGACCTGTCCCCCGCCGTGGCCTCGCGCAGGCTCGCGCGGCTGGAGGACCGGCTGGGCGTGCGGCTGATCGAGCGGACCTCGCGCCGCCTGGCTCCGACCGAGGCGGGGCGGCTGGTCTATGACCGCGCGGCGCAGCTTCTGGAGGGGGTCGAGGATCTGGAGGCCGTGGTGTCGCGCCGCACGACCCAGGCGCGCGGCCTGCTGCGCGTCTCGGCCCCGACCTCCTTCGGGCGGCGGCGGCTGGCGCCGCTGCTGCAGCCGTTTCTGACGGCGCAACCGCGTCTGACGCTGGAGCTGAACCTGAGCGACGCCTTCGTCGACCTGATGGCCGAGGATGTCGACGTGGCGGTGCGGATCGGGAGCTATGAGGCGGATAATCCGCTGATGCGCCGACTGGCGCCGAACCGGCGGGTGCTGTGCGCTTCGCCCGCCTATCTGGCCGAACACGGCGCGCCGGACAGCCTGGACGACCTGCGCCGCCATGCCCAGCTGGCGGCCGAGAACCAGTCGACATGGAGGCTGGAAGGCCCCGAAGGCCCCGTCGTCTTCCGCGCCCGCAGCCGGGTGCGGACCAACTCGTCCGAAGTGGCGCGCGAACTGGCGCTTGCGGGCGCGGGGATCGCCCTGCGCTCGACCTGGGACGTCGGGGACGAACTGCGCGACGGGCGGCTGAAGGTGGTGCTGCCGCAATATGCGGGATCGTCGGACGTGGCGATCTTCGCCCTGACGGCGGGCCGGGCGCGGGCCGAAACCCGCGTCCGCGCCTTCATCGACTTCCTGTCCGGTCTCTATGGAGAAACGCCGGAGTGGGATCGCTGACTTCTTCCTTCTCCCCCTGTGGCAGAAGGTGGACGGCGAAGCCGGACGGATGAGGGGTGCGAAGAAGCGGGCTGGCGACATACATTCAGGCGTCGCGCCGACACCCCTCATCCGGCCCTGACGGGCCACCTTCTCCCACAAGGGGAGAAGGGTTCTGACTTACTTCATCCAGCGGTCCAGCCAGGACGACATCTCATACAGCGTGTGCCCGACGGACTCCCGCGCGCGGTAGCCGTGGGCCTCCAGCGGCAGGACGACGTAGCGCGCCGTAGCGCCATTGCCCTTCAGCGCCGCATAGAAGCGCTCGGTCTGCACCGGGAAGGTGCCCGAGTTGTCGTCCGCTTCGCCGTGAATCAGCAGGATCGGCTCGTTCACCTTGTTGGCGTAGGTGAAGGGCGACATCTCCGTATAGGTCTCGGTCGCCTCCCAATAGGAGCGCTGCTCCGCCTGGAAGCCGAAGGGCGTCAGGGTGCGGTTATAGGCGCCCGAACGGGCGATGCCGGTCTTGAACAGGTCGGTGTGGGCCAGCAGGTTCGCCGTCATGAAGGCGCCGTAGGAGTGGCCGCCGACGGCGATGCGCTCGCGGTCCGCCACGCCCAGGGCCACCACGGCGTCGACCGCCGCCTTGGCGCTGGCCGACAGCTGTTCGATGTAGGTGTCGTTCGGCTCGGCCCCGTCGCGGCCGATGATCGGCATCGTCGGGTTGTCCAGGATGGCGTAGCCCTGGGTCAGCAGGAACAGGTGGCTCGATCCCGACGGGCGCACGAAGCGGTTGTCGGTGTCCACCACCTGACCGGCCACGGCGGCGTCTGTGAACTCGGCCGGATAGGCCCACATCAGCAGCGGCAGCGGGCCGTCGCGGTCCTTGTCGTAGCCGGCGGGCAGATACAGCGTCCCCGACAGCTCCACCCCGTCGTCGCGGGTGTAGGTGATCAGCCGGCGCGTGGCCTCGGCCAGTTGCGGCGCCGGGTCGGGGAAGTTGGTCAGTTGGGCGACGCCGCCGTCCAGGTCGCGGATGCGCAGATTGGCCGGATCAACGCGGCTCTCGCGATAGGTGACCAGCTTGCGGCCCGCCTCGTCCAGCACGCCGACGACGGTTTCATACTCGCCCTGGGCCGAGCGCCAGACCCGTTCGGTCTCGCCCGACTTCAGGTCCATCAGGTCGAGGAAGGGATAGGCGCCCTGGCGCGTGGCGCCGTCGCCCTCGACGAAGACCTTGGAGCCGTCGGCGTTGAAACGCATGACCGAGCGGCCGCGCGCGTTCGGCTCGGTCACCACCGAGCCCGGATCGTTGTAGCGGTCCTGATAGTTGCGATCGACCAGGACGCGGCCCGCGCCGGGATTCGACGGGGCGACCAGGGTGCGGGTCTCGTGCCGGGTGTTGAACCAGCGGCTGTTGACGATGGCGGCGTCGTCGCGGCCCCAGGTGGTTCCGGCGTAGCGTTCCTTCAGGTCGATCAGGGTCTGCACCCGGTCGTTGAAGGGGGCGCGCAGCATGAAGACGCGATCGCGCACCTCGGCGGCGTTGCGCGGATCGCCGCCGTCCTGAGCCTCGGCCCAGACCAGTGTGGCGTCGGCGTCGGCCCGCCACTGGACCGCGCGCGGACCGGGCGCCACGGCGTCGAAGGGCGTCGGGACGTTATCGCGCAACGGCAGGTCGGCCACGCGGTGCACCTGACGCCCGTTCATGTCGGTGACGATGACGTCGGACGGGAAGAGGCTGGCGGGGACGACGTAGGAATAGGGCTTCTTGACCCGCGTCTGCAGGATGTAGCGGCCGTCCGGCGAGGTCGAGACGCCCAGGATGACGCCCGGCTGGCCCACAGTGCGGGCGCGGCCATTCAGCGACACCACCGTCGGCTGGCTGGTGAAATAATAGTCGAACAGGGCCTCGTCGCCCGCGTTGGACAGCAGGTCCTGATAGGTGCGCACCGGGGCGGCCCGGCCGCCCGTCTCGGTGATGATCGGGCCTTCCGGCGGATGGTCCACATTGGGCGCCACGCCGCGCCCGGCCGGAATCGCCAGGACCAGCAGGCCCGAGGAATCAGACAGCCAGGAGAAGCCGGACCCGGCCGCGGCGTTCACCATCGGACCGTTGAGCTTGCGCGCCCTGGCCTGGGCGACGTCGGCGACCCACAACTCCAGACCGTTGGGAACATTGACCAGGAAGGCGACCGTCTGACCGTTCGGCGCCCAGCTGACGTTGGTCAGGCGCGCATTGGCGGGCAGGCCGGTCACCGGCCGCGCCGCGCCGCCGTCGACCGCCTGGAAGCTGAGGCCCGTCAGCCAGGAGACGCGGCTGTTGGCCGGGCCGTTGTTCCTGGGATTGATGCGATAGCCCGCCAGACGCAGCATCGGCTCGGACAGTTCGGCGATGCTCGGCAGATTGGATCGGTCGGTCAGCAGCAGGGTCTTGCGGTCGGGACTGATGCTGACGCCCGGATTGGGCTTGGCGTCCAGAATCTGGGCGATGGGCGCCGGAGGCTGCTGATAGGTCGGCGCCGCGTCCTGGGCGATCGCGGCGACCGGAAGGGCCAGGGTCGGTACGGCGGCGGCGAACACCAGGGCGGGCAAGGCGGCCCGCAGCAGTCGATTGCGCATGAGTTTTCCCAACGGAGACGAGTCTTGATGTGGCCCTAGGTGTGAGACCCCCTCGGCCCAGGGTCAACCGTCAGGCTTGTCCTCTGCCGCCTTTCCCACGTCGCGCTTGCGGCTTGCCCCTCCTCCCGGCCCGCTTTAAGGACGAAGGAGACCGCGATATTCATCAGACGGTGAAAAAGGGAGTCCGATGGGCAAGATTTACGCTGACGTGAAGTCCGCGCTGGAGGGGCTGACATTCGACGGCATGACCGTCATGTCGGGCGGCTTCGGCCTGTGCGGCATCCCGGAGAACCTGATCGCAGGCCTGCGCGACACGGGGGTCAAGGGCCTGACCGTCATCTCCAACAATGCGGGCGTGGACGGCTTCGGCCTGGGCCAGCTGCTGGAGACGCGCCAGATCGCCAAGATGATCTCGTCCTACGTCGGCGAGAACAAGGAGTTCGAGCGCCAGTACCTGGCCGGCGAGCTGGAGCTCGAGTTCAACCCGCAGGGCACCCTGGCCGAGCGCATCCGCGCGGGCGGCGCAGGGATTCCCGCCTTCTTCACCGCCACCGGCGTCGGCACCCTGGTCGCCGAGGGCAAGGAGGAGCGCACGTTCGACGGCCGCCGCTACATCATGGAGACCGGCCTGGTCGCCGACCTCAGCATCGTCAAGGCGTGGAAGGCCGATGAGCGCGGCAACCTCGTCTTCCGCAAGACGGCCCGCAACTTCAACCCGATGATGGCGACCGCCGGCAAGGTCACGGTCGTCGAGGTGGAGGAGATCGTCCCCGTCGGCGCGCTGGACCCCGACCACATCCACACGCCGGGCGTCTATGTCGACCGCCTGATCCAGACCGTGTCCGAAAAGCGCATCGAACAGCGCACCGTCCGCAAGCGCGAGACCGCCTGATGTCCGATCAAAACCAACTGCCTGAATCCGTGGCGAACCACATGCAGGCCCTACTGCGTTCGGCCATCAAGGACATCGATTCGAACTTCTGGAAGGGTTTCGCCCACGCTAATCCGGACGTCGTCCAGGGCTATCTTCAAGCTGGCGCGACCCTGCTCAGCCAGCACCTGAACGCACAGGCCGCTTCGGCCGCCACGGCGCAAAACGACACTGCTACTTCGGGAGGCAACTGATCATGGCCCGCACTCGCGAACAACTGGCCGAACGCGCCGCCAGGGAGCTGCAGGACGGCTTCTACGTCAACCTGGGCATCGGCATCCCGACCCTGGTGGCTAACTACATCCCCGAGGGCATGGTCGTGACGCTGCAGAGCGAGAACGGCATGCTGGGCATGGGCCCCTTCCCCTATGAGGGCGAGGAAGACCCCGACCTGATCAACGCCGGCAAGCAGACGATCACCGAAATCCCGGAGAGCGCCTATTTCAGCTCGGCGGACAGCTTCGCCATGATCCGGGGCGGCCACATCAACCTGTCGATCCTGGGCGCCATGGAAGTGGCCCAGAACGGCGACATCGCCAACTGGATGATCCCCGGCAAGCTGGTGAAGGGCATGGGCGGCGCCATGGACCTGGTCGCCGGCGTCAAGCGCGTGGTCGTGGTCATGGAGCACGCCAACAAGCACGGCCAGTCCAAGGTCTTGAAAGAATGTAGTCTGCCGCTGACGGGCACGGGCGTGGTCAGCCGCATCATCACCGACCTGGCCACCTTCGACGTCAAGCCGGACGGCTCGGGGCTGGAGCTGATCGAACTGGCGGACGGCGTGACCCTGGACGAGGTCGCGGCCAAGACCGAGGCCGAATACACGGTGGCGCCGACTCTGGGCTGAGCCGCCCCGCCCCCGCTCTGAACGCAAAACCCCGGCGACCGCGAGGCCGCCGGGGTTTTCTTTTCCTTCTCCCCTTGTGGGAGAAGGACGCTAGTCCCGCGTCGCCTGGAAGCCCTGCTGGTCGGTCCACAGGACGATCTGGCGGCTGGTCTCGGCCGTGGCCCGGTCGAAGGCGGCGACGATGGCCGACTGGCGGTTCTCGCCGGCGCTCTCGCTGACCGAGACGCGATCCTCGGCCACGATGCTGCGGTCGCCCGGCCGGACCAAGCGCAGCAGCACCACGATGTTCGCGTCCGGCACGGCGCCGGGCGCGGCGTAAGCGACCTCGAACCGACGCACGTCGACGCTCAGCAGCAGGCCGTCGCGCGCCAGCGGGCCGCTGCTCAGCACCGTGCAGGTCCCGCCGTCCAGGAAGGCGTTGCGCAGGGCTTCCTCGAACAGGGTCTCGGCCGGGGAGACCCAGCGCGCGCCCTTGATGTAGGCCGCCTCCGCGCCCGTCACGGCCAGCAGGCGGTCGCCGCGCGCCGCCTCGGGGAATTCCACGCGACGCAGGGCGACATGGACGTCCGGACAGGCCGAGGTCGCCCCCGTCCCCGCGAAGGCCGAGGCCCCGCCGAAACGATAGAGCTGCACCGGGTCCGGCGACGACAGCAGGGCGCAGCCCGAAACGGCGACCGACGCGGCCGCGATCATCAGAGTGGAACGGATCACGGCTGCACCTCGATTTCCTTGGACGGCGCCTTGGCGATGAAGTCGCGCGGGCTTTCGCGCACATTGTCGATCAGCGACTGCAGGGAGCGGGTCGCCTGATCCAGCTGGCGGATGGTGTCGTTCAGTTGCGGCACCGTCTGCGTGCCGAAGTCGCCCAGCGGACCCTCGAGCCCCGAAGCCGAGCGGTTGATCGAGGCGATGGCCGCCTGGGCCTCCTGCGTCGCCTTGTTGATGTTGGCGATGGCCTGTCGGCCGTCGGTGTCGACCATCTGGCGCGCGCTGGCGCCCAGGGCCTGATACTCGCCCACGGCGGCGTTGGCCTTGATGATGGTCGCTTCAAGCTGCTGGAACATGCCCTTGCGGGCCTCAAGCTCGGCGGTCAGGGCCTCGACGTTCTTCACGCTGGTCGAGAAGCTGCGGATGTTATCGTCCGACATGACGCGGTTGATGCGGTTCAGGGCGTCCACCGTCTGGGCCAGCACCGTGCCCGATCCGCTCAGCAGCTCGGCGATTGGGCTGGGCTGGCTCTGGATCACCGGCACGACGTGATCCGGATACTGGTCCTTCAGCAGCGGACTTTCGGGCGAGCCGGCCGTGATCTGGATGTAGTTCAGCCCGGTGATGCCCTGCGGCTCCAGCTGGGCGCGCGAGGTCACCCGCACCGGCGTCGTGCCGTTCAGTCGCACGCGCGCGATCACCTGGTCGCCCTTCTTGGGGTCCAGGTTCAGGTTCGTCACCTCGCCGACGCGGATGCCGTTGAAATGGACCTCGCCGCCCTCGGACAGGCCGCGCACCGGGCCGTAGAAGACGATGTCATAGACGTCGAAATCCTTGTTGAACTGCAGCCGCGCCAGCCAGATGGAGAACACCGCCAGCGCCAGCATCAGGGCGACGGTGGCGATGCCGACGGCGGCGTAATGGGCGTCTCTTTCCATCGTTTCGCGCCCTCCTCAGGCCGCGCTCTTGTGGGCGGCGCGTCCGCGCGGCCCCAGGAAGTATTCCTTGATCCAAGGGTGGTCCGAGCGCTCCAGCTCGGCGACCGGCGCCTTGGCCACCACATGCTTGTCCGCCAGGACGGCGACCTCGTCGCAGATGGCGTAAAGACTGTCGAGGTCGTGGGTGATCATGAAGACCGTCAGCCCCAGATCGTCCGACAACTGACGGATCAGGTCGTCGAACGCCGCCGCCCCGATGGGGTCCAGGCCCGCCGTCGGCTCGTCCAGGAAGACCAGTTCGGGGTCCAGCGCCAGGGCGCGGGCCAGGCCGACCCGCTTGCGCATCCCGCCCGACAGCTCCGCCGGCTTCAGATAGAGGGCCTCGGGCTTCAGACCGACCATGGCCACCTTCATCTCGGCCAGCTCCCGGATCGTGGCCTTGGACAGTTTGGTATGTTCGACCAGGGGCGAGGCCACATTGTCCAGAACCGTCAGGGCGGAGAACAGCGCCCCCTGCTGGAACAGCACGCCGGTGCGCCGCTCGACCGCGGCGGCCTCTTCCTTGGTCATGGTCGCGCGGTCCTGCCCGAACAGGCTCACCTGCCCGCCCTCAGGCTCCTTCAGGCCGATGATGGAGTTCAGCAGCACCGTCTTGCCCGTGCCCGACCCGCCGACGACGCCCAGCACCTCGCCGCGCATCACGTCCAGGTCCAGGTCCTGGTGGATGACCCGCTCGCCGAACTGGCTGAGCAGGCCGCGCACCTGAATGATCGGCTCGCCGTCGTCGGCCTTTCGCGCCTCGCCCGTCATATGTCCAACTCGATGAAGATCAGGGCGAAGACGGCGTCCAGCAGGATGATGGCGAAGATGGCCTGCACCACCGCCGCCGTCACCCGGCGGCCCAGGCTCTCGACGTCGCCCGCCACGGACATCCCCTGACGGCAGCCGATGGCCGCGACCACCAGGGCGAAGACCGGCGCCTTGATCAGGCCCACCATCATGTGCGTCGGCATATAGCCGTCCTCGAGCAGCCGCTGGAAGAAGAAGGCCGGCCCCAGGTTCAGCTGGCTCCACGACACCAGAAGACCGCCCAACAGGCCGCCGACCATGGCCAGGAAGGTCAGCAGCGGCAGCATGACCAACAGGGCCGCCAGGCGCGGAATCACCAGGGCCTGGAACGGATCGACGCCCATCACCCGCATGGCGTCGACTTCCTGCGTCATGCGCATGGAGCCGATCTCGGCGGCGAAGGACGAGGCCGAACGGCCCGCCAGCAACACGGCGGTGATGACCACGGCGAACTCGCGGAAGACGGCGACGCCGATCAGCTGCACCGCGAAGACCCCCGCCCCGAACTGGGTCAGCAGGTCCACCCCGATGAAGGCCACCACGGCCCCGATGAAGAAGTTGGTCACCACGACGATGGGGATGGCGTCCAGGCCGGTGCGCTCGGCCTGGCTGAACCAGGCGGCCCAGCGGATGCGGCCGGGATACTTCAGGGCCGTCACCACGGCGGCCATCAACCGGCCCAGGAAGGCCAGGGACAGCATGGCCTCGGCGCCGAAATCATAGACGCCGCGCCCGACCTTGGCGAAGCCGCGCGTCAGGGCGGCCGAACGACGCGGCGGCTCGGCCGTCATGCAGTCCAGCTTGGCCACCATGCGGTACAGGCGTCCCGCCTCGGGCCGCGCCGACCAGGCGGATTCGGGGATGGGGCGGCTCATGGCCTGGGCCACGGCCAGGGCGCCGGCGGTGTCGAAACGGCCCAGCGCGTCCAGATCCAGCGTCGTGACCGGGCGGCCGTCCAGCTCGGCTTTCAGCCGGTCGCCCAGGCGGCCGACGGACACGGTCGACCAGTCGCCGGCCAGCCGCAGCCGCGTCTGGCCGTCCTGGTGATCCTCGATCTGAAAGTCCGCCCGATTCATGAGTTTGACACTGACACAGGCCCGCCTGCACGCCTACGGCGGTTAAAGCTATGCTTTTCGATCCGCGTCAACGGCTGATGACAAGTCTCGATCTTCACCGGCTTCGCTGGACGCAAGCCAAACCCTCCCCCTCACGGCGTGGCTTGGTGAACGTCGTCGGGCGGTTTTCGTTCAGTCTCGGCGCAAGGCGGACCCTTAGCGCAGATAGTCCAGCAGGGAGACCTGGCGCAGCTGGCTGACCACCTGGGCCGAGGCCTGCAGGGCGACCTGGGCCATTTCAAGCTCGACGACCGCCTCGGCCATGTTGGCGTCGGTCTTTCCGGACAGGATGGTGTCGACCGAAATCTTGCGCGACTCCTGGGACTCCAGCAGGCGCTCGACCCGGCTCTGCATCCCGCCGTTGATCGCCTGAACGTCCACCATGTTCTTGGCCGCCGTTTCGAAACGGCCCATCTGGGTGGTCAGGAACGCCTTCTGCGCGTCGGTCATCTGCCCCGTCAGCGGCGTCGCCTCATGGGCCAGCTGGATATCGCGGAAGACGGCGAACAACTCGGCGCCCATGGCGTCCGCCAGGAAGCCCGTGTTCATCGACACGTTCTCGTCCAGCCAGGAAGACTGCTTCAGCTGGTCGTTGCGGAAGGCGGCGCTTTCGTCGGGCAGGGCCGCCAGCTTGGCCATCATGGTCGCGCCCGGCTGTCCGGGAATCTCGGGCAGGTCCACCGGCGCCTGATCGATGATCCCGCCGCCGAACAGATACTTGCCCTGATGCTTCATGTTCAGCCCGTCCTGGGCCTCCATGAACAGGCTTTCCAGGGACTCCATCAAGGTATCCATCCGCCCGGCGGCGATGGCGTCGGCGATGGCCTGGCGCGCCGCCGTCGATGCGTCGGCGACCCGGCCCATGGCCAGGTCCTGCGTCTCCAGCCGGTCGGCGACGGTCTTGCCGGTGTCGATGAAGGTCTGGATGCGGGTCTGGCTGGACTTCAGCGCGCTGACCGTCTCCGAGCCCCGGCCGAAGCCCACCAGGTCCGTGGCGTTCTTCTCGGTGTTCACCTTCGTCTGGGCCGCATTGGCGCGCGACTGGGCCGACATCAGGTCCAGCAGGGCCGCCTGATAGCTTCCATAGGTCGAGACTCGGGTCATTGCACCATCCCCAGCAGGGTGTCGTACATGTCCTTGGCCGCCTGAATCATGCGGGCCGAAGCGTTGAAGGCTTGCTGATAGGTGGTCATCAGCACCAGCTCCTCGTCCAGATTGACGCCTTCGATCGAGGTCCGGCGCGCCGTGGCCTCCTTGGCCAGGGCCGTGGCGCTGGAGGCGTTGTTCTTGGCCATGGCCGCGCGGCTGCCGATCTCGCCCGACAGCTCGGAGGCGTAGCGCGACAGGGACATGGAGCCGCCCGCCGCCCCGCCCGCCGCCGCGAAGGTCGTCGTGTTCTCGCCCGCGCTGGCCAGCAGCCGCGCGCCGCGCGCGTCGTTCTGGCTCACCACCGCCGCGCCCACGCCCGCCGTGGCGTCCGCCTGGGCGAAGGCCATCAGGGCCGGGTTGCCCGCGATGTCGGCCCTGATCGAGAAGGAATCCGCCCGCGAGGCGCGCGTCCCGCCCAGGCCGAACAGCTCGCTCATGGAAACGCCCGAAGGAACCTGGGTCGTGCGATCCTGAAGCACCGACAGGGCGGCGCCCGAGCCGGGACGCGGGGTGAAGGTCATCTCGCCCGTCGAGCTGAGGCTGAACGTCCCCATCCGCCCGGCGCCCGTCATCGGATCGTTCAGCGCGGCCAGCAGGCTGGTCATGTCCCCGCCTGCGGGGACCGCCACCGCGATGTCGCGCAGCTTGGCGCCCGTCGCGTCGCTGAAGCGGAAGGTGATCGTCTCGCCGGGCGTGAAGCCGTGCTGCGACGCGCCGGTCATGCCGGTTTCATAGGTCGCCGGCTGGTCGCTGGTGATCAGGTCGTTCAGGCCGAAGAAGTGCGAGAAGCCCCGCCCGCCCTTGCCGGAGGGCGCGGCGGGATCGTCCACGATCACCACGCCCGTCCCGGTCGCGCCCTGAATCTTCAGCCGTCCGTCGACGAAGCTGGCGCTGCCGTTGGCGCCCAGCTGGGTGTTCAGATCAGCCAGGAAGGTCGCGGGGTCCAGCGTCGCCAGGTCCAGGTCGATCTTCTGCAGCGCCACGCCCTGGCCGTCGGTGATGACGATGGAGGTCCGGCCGGTGAAGCCCGCCAACGCCGTCTCCAGCGACTGGCCGACATTACGCCCGGTCAGGCTGTTGGGCGGCGGCGCCGCCGAGGAGGCGTTGTGCGCCCGGTTCAACTCGTCGGCCAGCCGCGACATCAGTTCCGCCAGGCGCTCGGCCGTGGCCGGGGCCTCGCCGTCGCGCAGCTCCAGCAGGCCCTTGATCTCGCCCGAGCCGAGGCCCTCCGCCAGGGCGCGCGCCTTTCCGGCGGGCGGCTCGATGACCATGACCTCGTTGAAGACCGTCTCGGACGAGACGGCGCCCGCGCGCGTGTACTCAAGCCTGGCCGCGCCCTGGCCCGCCAGCAGGATTCCGGCCCCGGTGCGGATCTCCACCCCGCCGACGGCGCGGGTGGTGATGCGCACGTCCATCAGGCCCGACAGCTGATCGATCAGGGCCGCCTGGGCGGTCTGGGCGCCCGAGGAATCGGCGTTGACCACCGCCGCCTTGGCGATCTCGACATTCAGCTTCTCGATCTGCTCCAGCAGGCTGTTGGCCGTATCGACCGCGCTCTTGATGCGGGCGTCGGCGTCTTCGCGCACCGACTGGATCTGGGCGCTGATGCGGGCGCCCTCGTCGAACAGGGCCTGGGTCTTCCAGATGGCGTCCTGACGGGCCGGATTGGAGGTCGCATTCTCCGCCGACGTCGCGAAGGCGGCGAAGGCGGTGTCGATCTGGGAGAAGAATCCGCTGTCCGCGCCCGGGTCGCCGAATATCGACTGGATGCGCTCATAGAGTTCATAGCGCACCGTCTGTCGGCCCGCGTCGGCCCCGGCGGTCAGGCTGGCGGCCTGAAGAAAGCGATCCGTGGCCAGGCGGATGCGAGAGACCTCCACCCCCGCGCCGACGCCCTGGCTGGCCCAGGACTGCTGGTCGGCGATCTTGCGGACATAGCCGGGCGTGTTGACGTTGGAGATGTTGTCCGACACCACCCGCAGCTGCGTCTGGGCCGCGCTCATGCCCGAGGTGGCGATGTTCATGATCGAGCTGAGGGACATCAGAAGCCTCCCGACCTGAAGCGAACGGACCGCAGGCCTCTCGGCAAGCCTTGCAGGCGACCGCGCAAATCTTGCCCGGCGGATTGAGCGGGTCTTCGGACCATCCTCTTGATTTTCCTAGACATCGGCTTTCGGCCCCTGTGCGTTCGTCTGTAAGGGAGGCAAGCGGCGGGCCAAGTCCGACGGCGCTGCCCGCGCCCGGCAAAAAGCGGCGAGCGCGGCAAGAAGCGCCCGGCGCCGCACGCCGAGGCCGCCGCCCGAACAGGATACAATACATAATAATTTCAGCACCTTGACTGACACCCCCAAGCTTGGCCCGAGGTTTGCGGAGGCTCTGCCGAATGATCCGGGCGCAGCAGGCGCCGTCCCTCATCGACAGAAAGCGCCTGCGCCCCGCATGTCCGCCGTCAGCCTCATGTCCGTCCTGACGCCCGCCGCTCCCGGCGGCGGGAGCCTCGACGCCTCCGCAGAGGCGGCGGCCGACGGCGCCGTCTTCGCGGGCCTGATGCTCAGGGAAGAGGCGGCGGCCGCATCCCCGGCGGACCCGGTCGCCGAAGTCCCGGAGACCGCCGCGCCGGCCGAACTTCCGGAGGATGAGGCCGCCGCAGGTCCGCCCCCGGCCATCTGGTTCGCCCCGCCTCCGCCCCCCCCGACGCAGGAACCGGCGCCCCAGACGTCCGCCGACCCGACGACGCCTGTAACGGAAGGCGCCGTCCTCGAGGCCGATCCGGTCGATCTGCGCGCCACGGCCGAGGCCGCCCTCGCCCCGCAGCCGTCCCCGGCCGCCCCCTTGGCCGGGAGCTCCGCGGGGGGCGACGCCCCCGTGGCGGCCCCTGGGGCGGCCTCTGTCTCGGCTCCCGTCGCGCCCCCGGTCGCGCCCGCCGCCCCTGCGCAGTCAGACGCCTCGTCCGACTCCGCGCCCGGCGAGGGCGAGGGCGAGGGGGAGGGCCGGGCCGGCGCCTCGCCCGCCCCGGCGACTTCGCGCCTCGAAACGCCTCCCCTTCCCCGACCCGACGCCGCCCCTCTGGGCGTGACGGGCTTCCGATCCGGCGCGGGCGAGCGCCTGGCCTCGGCCCGAGAGGCGATCCAGGCCGCGGCGGCCTCGACCGAGGCGGATTCCGAGGCGACCGCGGCCGGACGCGCCGCCTCGCCTGACGCCCCCGCCCTCGCCGCCGACGCCGGGGCGAACGCCGCACGATCCGGCGGCCCGCCGTCGTCGATCGCGGCGGCCGCCCTCGCCGCGTCCTCGGCCGATTCAAAGGCCGCCGCGCCGCCGCCGGAAGCCCTCGACGGGACGGCGTCCCAGACCACGGGCCAGATCCCCGGCCAGCCGCTGGATCAGACCCCGGGCGCGCAGCGCGACCTGGGCCTGTCCCAGCTGTCGCGCGCCACGGTCGAGACCACGGCCCAGATCGCCGCCCAGATCATCAAGAAGCTGGACGGCCGCTCGACCCGCTTCGACATGGCCCTGACTCCCGAGGGCCTGGGCCGGGTCGACGTCAGTCTTGAGATCGAGTCCGACGGCCAGGTCACCGCGCGTCTGGCCTTCGACAATCCGGCGGCGGCGGCCGACCTGCGCGCCCGCGCCGACGAACTGCGCCGCCAGCTTCTGGACGCGGGCCTGCAGCTGTCGCCCGACGACCTGGAGTTCGCCCAGCGCGATCCGTCGTCCGGCTTCGGCGGCGGCGGCTTCGAACGCGAGCCCGACCGTCGCGCCTTCCTCGGCGCCGCGCGCGTGGCGGCCGAGGCGGATTCCGTCCTTCCGGCGCCGGGCGCCTGGACATCCCTTTCCCTGACGCCTGACCGCGTCGATCTGAAGGTCTGACGATGGTTGACGCCGTCTCCACCACCAACGCCGCGTCTCGGGTCAACACCGGAGGCCAGATGCTGGCCTCCAACTTCCAGACCTTCCTGTCGCTGCTGACCACCCAGCTCAGGAATCAGGACCCGCTGTCGCCGGTCGACTCCAACGAGTTCACCGCCCAGCTGACCCAGATGGCCGGCGTCGAGCAGCAGCTGCTGACCAACGACCTGCTGACCAGCCTGCTGTCGGCCCAGCAGGGCGACGGCCTGACCGGGGCGGCCGCCTACATCGGCAAGGACGCCACAGCCATCTGGTCCGCCACCCGTTTCGAGGACGGAGCAGCCAGCTGGAGCTACGAACTGGCCGCCAACGCGACCGACGCCACGCTTCAGGTTCTGGACTCCTCGGGCAAGGTGGTGTGGAGCGGCGCGGCGCCGGACAAGACCAACGGCCTGCACGACTTCACCTGGGACGGAAAGACCACCGGCGGCGGCCAGGTCGACGACGGCGGCGTCTATACGCTGAAGGTCGTGGCCAAGGACGGCGCGGGCGGGGCCATCGACAGCCAGGTCCTGATCCGCGGCCGCGTCACCGGCGTCGAGATGTACGACAGCACGCCCTACGTCATCATCGGCAAGTCGATCATGCCCGTCTCCAGCCTGATCGCGCTGGAAGAGCAGAAGACCGCCGCCGCTTCGACCGATCCCGTCGAGGGGAATGCGTGATGCGCGCCTCTCGGCTCCCCTCCTTCCAACCCATTGCCTCGTAAGGAACCCCAGCCATGAGCATCAACGGCGCCATGATGGCCGGCGTGTCCGGCCTGGCCGCGAACGCGGCGGCCCTTTCGACCATTTCCCAGAACATCGCCAATGTGAACACCGTCGGCTACAAGCGCGTCTCGACGGAATTCGCCACCGTGGTCAACGCCCAGACGGCCGGCGCCTCCTATTCGGCCGGCGGCGTCATGGCCAGCGCCCGCCACTTCATCAGCCAGGCGGGCCAGCTGCAGCGCACGACCTCCGGCACGGACCTGGCCATCGACGGCGCCGGCTTCTTCGTTGTGACGGAAAAGGCCGAGAACCTGACTTCGGCGGACGCGCGCCTCTTCACGCGGGCGGGGGCGTTCACCATCGACGACCTGGGCTATCTGAAGAACACGTCCAACTTCTATCTCCAGGGCTGGCCGGTCGATGCGAACGGCACGGTCAACGTCGACCCGTCGGACATGAACCGTCTGCGCACCATCAACGTCGGCTCGGTGGGCGGCGCGGCGGAACCAACCACCCGCGTCAGCCTGAACGCCAACCTGAAGTCGAGCCAGGCCGTCAACGAAGCCGCCCAGGTCCCGCCGCCCACCGGCGTGACCGCCTATGACGCCACCACCAATTCGATGTCGATGTACGCCAACGATCCCGCCACGGGGGTCAAGCCGGACTTCGAGATCACCATTCCGGTCTCGGACTCCAAGGGCGGCCAGCGCAACATCACGGTCTCCCTGCTGAAGAGCGCCACGGCGAACGAGTGGTATGCTGAAATCCGCGCCCCCGTCGGCGACGTCACCAACGCCGACGGCCTGCTGAAATCGGGGCTTCTGGCCTTCACTCAGGACGGCCGCCTGGATGTCGCCAAGATGCAGGGCTGGGCCGCCGGAACGGGGCTGTTCGACGATCCGGCCACGGCCAGCCTGTCGCTGGGCTCCTCGGACGGCGTCACGGCCGGTGCGGACGGCGCCTGGGCGCCCTCCCTCGGCATCGCCGCTCAGACCATCGCCTTCGACCTGAACGCGGCCGCCGGCGGGCTGACCCAGTACGACAGCACCTCCATCATCCAGGCGACCTATACGAACGGCACGGCCTTCGGCAATCTGACCGAGGTGAAGATCGACGAGAGCGGCTTCGTCACCGCCATCTTCGACAACGGGGTCATGCGCAAGATCGCCCAGGTGGCCCTGGCCACCTTCCCCAGCGCCGACAGCCTGACGGAGGTCTCGGGCAACGCCTTCCGCGTCAGCCAGAGCTCGGGCACCTTCAACCTGAAGGCGCCGGGCACGGGCGGCACGGGCCTGCTGGGCTCCCAGCAGCTGGAGGCCTCGACCGTCGACCTGTCGACCGAGTTCACCGGCCTGATCACCACCCAGCGCGCCTATTCCGCCTCTTCGAAGATCATCACCACCGCCGATGAGATGCTGGCGGAGCTGATCAACATCAAGCGCTGATCGGCCAACCGGAATCCATGAGCAAGGTCTCGTTAGACTCGATGAATCCTTCCTTTAGCCGGCGCAGAAGGCGCCGGACCGGCCGGATGCGTCTTAGCCATTCCTTCACCACGACGCTTAAACGCCCCTTAGCGGGCGGGGCCCTAGCCTGCGCGTCCATGGTGGTGGTGAGAGAGGCTTAAAGCCCATGCTGCAAGAGCGACGCCTGAACAATAACGGCGAACAGTACGTGGTCGGGCCGACAGGCACGCCGCTGACCCTGCGCGATCTTCCGCCGTCGGACACGAACCGCTGGGTCATCCGCCGCAAGGCCGAGGTCGTGGCCGCCGTGCGCGGCGGGCTGATCAGCCTGGAGGACGCCCTGGCCAAATATCGTCTGACGGCCGAGGAATTCCTGGCCTGGCAAAAGGCCATCGACAAATGGGGCATGCAGGGCCTGCGCACCACGCGCATCCAGAGCTATCGCGACTAGGTTTTTCGCCTGAACGCATGATTAGGGGCCGCTTCTGAACGGAGGCGGTCTTTTTCATTGGAGCCGCAACGCCGTCGTCGTCGAGCTTGACCCGAGCAAAAGACCGGAGCGAAGGCGAAGGGGCAATCGCCCATCGCGCGTCTTCGTCGGGCCAGGCCTCGAAATCGCGCGCCTTAGGGCCTAAATGGCGGCGATGACCATGGACGCCCTGACCGACGACATCCTGTGCCCCGTTCCCGACATCGCCCCCATGTCGTCCGCCGACATGGACGCCGCGATCGAGAGCGTGCGACAGGCCGTCGGCCTGCCGCAGGGCGCGCGCGTGGTCGCCGCCATGTCCGGCGGGGTGGATTCCACCGTCGTCGCCGCCCTGCTGCACAAGGCGGGCTATGACGTGGTGGGCGTGACCCTGCAGCTCTACGACCACGGCGAGGCGCTGAAGAAGAAGGGCGCCTGCTGCGCCGGCCAGGACATCCACGACGCCCGCCTGGCCGCCGACCTGATCGGCATCCCCCACTACGTCCTCGACTATGAAAACCGCTTCAAGGACGCGGTGATCGACCAGTTCGCGGATTCCTATCTGAAGGGCCAGACGCCGGTCCCCTGCATCCGCTGCAATCAGACGGTGAAGTTCCGCGACCTGCTGGACGTCGCCCGCGACCTGGGCGCCGAGGCCATGGCCACCGGCCACTACGTCCGCCGCGCCACGCACGGCAACCGCTCGCAGATGAGGAAGGCGGTCGATCACTCACGCGACCAGTCCTACTTCCTGTTCGCCACGACGCAGGATCAGCTGGATTATCTGCGCTTTCCCCTGGCCGACCTGGAAAAGCCCCAGGTGCGGGGCGTCGCCGCATCGCTGGGCTTGCGCATCGCCTCCAAGCCGGACAGCCAGGACATCTGTTTTGTGCCGACCGGCGACTATCGCACCCTGATCGACCGTCTGCGGCCGCAGGGGCGCGAGGCCGGGGACATCGTCCACATGGACGGCCGGGTTCTGGGCCGCCACTCGGGCATCACCGACTACACCATCGGCCAGCGCCGGGGGCTGAACGTCGCCGTGGGCGAGCCCCTGTTCGTGGTCAGGCTGGACCCCGATGCACGCCGCGTCATCGTCGGCCCGCGCGAAGCCCTGCTGACCGCGCGCCTGACGCTGGAGGAAACCAACTGGCTGGGCGACCAGGCCACGATCGAGGAAGCCGCCCGCGACGGCGCCCCGGTCCTGGCCCGCGTCCGCTCGACCCGTCAACCGTCCCCCGCCCGCCTCGCCTTCATCCCCGCCTCCAGCGCCTCCCGGCCCGAAGGCGGCGCGGACGGCGAAGTTCAGGTGGTGTTCGATCAGGGCGAGGAAGGCGTCGCGCCCGGCCAGGCCTGCGTCCTCTACGACCCGGCCGATCCCGACCGCGTGCTGGGCGGCGGCTTCATCCGCTCGACGACCGCCGTGGCGGTCTGACGCCGGTTCAGGCCACCTCGTCCTTGGGCATCATCTGGCCGACGGTGGGACGGTTCTCGGTGAAGACCACCTCCACCTCGCGCGGGCGGACCATCTCATTGCAGCAACCGCAGGCGATGCGGGGCTTCAGGTCGTGGCCGCAGGTCTTGTGGCGCAGGACGATGCCCGATTCCTCGTCGCCATAGACATGCTTCTCCCCCCAGGCGTGCAGGGTGATCAGGACGGCGTACAGATCCTTGCCCTTGGCGGTGAGGACGTATTCGTTGCGCGGCGGACGCTCGGAATAGAGGCGCGGCTCCAACACCCCGTGATGCACCAGGGACTTGAGGCGCGCGGCCAGGACGTTGCGCGCCACGCCCAGCCGCTCCTGCCACTGCTCGAAACGGCTGACCCCGTTGAAGGCGTCGCGGATGACCAGCATGGTCCATGGATCGCCGATCACCTCGAGGGTGGCGGCGACCGAGCAGCTCTGGCGCGAATAGTCGGCGGTGCGTCCCATGGCGGGAAAGTGACCTCGCGTCAGGCTTTTGACAAGGGTTGCCAATCGCGACGGAGTTGGTAGGTTTCTATTTGCAACGGACACGGCCGCTCCCCGGCCGTTTCCCTCCCTCGACTCGGAGGCGGCGCCGTCACAGGCTCCGCCTCCGCTTTTCGATTCCGAGTTCATGACCGAGCCTGACCTGATCCGCGCCGCCTTCCGCCTGACGCCCGAGGACGGAGCCGAGGACGGCGACGTCCTGGCCGCCCATCTGTCCGGCGAATTCTCCAACGGACCGATCAGCGCCCCGCCCGAGGCGGGCTTTCCCTTCGGCGGCCTGCTGGCGGCCCTGTGCGCCGGGGCCATGCGTCAGGGGCTGGGGATCGAGGCGCCGCTGCGCAGCCTGACGGTCCAGTATCTCGCCGCCGCCCGCTACGGCCGGCCCATCCATTTCCGCCCGCGCCTGCTGCGCGGCGGCCGCAACGTCGCCTATGCCGCGGTCGAGGGCGGGCAGGGCTCGAAGCTGACCCACCACGCCTGCGCCACCTACGGCGCCGACGGTCCGACGCCTGAGCCGCTGACGCCCCTGCTGGCGCCGCCGCCGTCGCTGGACAGCCTGAAGGACGCGCCGGGCATCAGCGGGCCGATGGCCCCGCGCTTCTCCCAGCACGTCGACTATCGCTTTGAGAACGGCCCCAACATCCTGGGCGGCAACGAGGGCAGGCCGGTGGTCGAGCGGTTGTGGATGCGGGTCAAGGACGGCGCGCCGCTGGACGAACTGCGAATGTGCTACCTGCTGGACGCCCTCTATCCGCCCGTCTGGACGGCCTTCAAGGCGCCGCCGATGATGACGACGGTCGACCTGCGCTATGACGTCCTGAGCGATCCGACCCCGGACAGCGCGCCGGACGGCTGGGCCTTCTTCGAATATCGGCTGCTGGATCACGGCCTGGGCTGGTCGGTGGACGAGGCGACCGCCTGGGGGGCCGACGGCCGCCCCCTCGCCTTGGCCCGCCAGAGGCGCAAGCTGCTGTGAGGCGCCGCTTGCCAGCGGGCCTTCGCCTCCCCTAATCCCCGTCGCAACGATTCACACACGGACACGCACGCCATGACCGCCGCCGATCCCGTCGTCATCTGCTCCTTCGCCCGCACGCCCATGGGCGGCTTCCAGGGCGCCCTGTCCACGGTCAAGGCCACCGACCTGGGCGCCGCGGCGGTGAAGGCCGCCGTCGAGCGCGCGGGCGTCGCGCCTGAAAAGGTCGAGCAGATCTTCATGGGCTGCGTCCTTCCCGCAGGCCTGGGCCAGGCCCCGGCGCGTCAGGCGGCGATCGGCGCGGGTCTCGGCAAGCACGTCGAGGCGACGACGGTGAACAAGATGTGCGGCTCGGGCCTGCAATCGGCCATGATGGCGCACGACGCCCTGCTGGCCGGCACGGCCGAGGTCATCGTCGCGGGCGGCATGGAGTCGATGACCGGCGCCCCCTATCTGATGACCAAGCATCGCGGCGGCGCCCGCATCGGCCACGACGTCATCGTCGATTCCATGATGATGGACGGGCTGGAGGACGCCTATTCTCCCGGCAAGGCCATGGGCGTCTTCGCCGAGGACGCGGCGGCCCAGTATCAGTTCACCCGCGAACAGATGGACGAATACGCCATCGAAAGCCTGACCCGCGCCAAGAACGCCATCGCCTCGGGCGCCTTCAAGGCCGAGATCGTCCCGGTCGAGGTCGCCACCCGCAAGGGCCCGGTCACGGTCAGCGAGGACGAACAGCCCGGCAAGGCCGATCCGGCCAAGATTCCGACGCTGAAGCCCGCCTTCGTCAAGGACGGGGCGATCACCGCCGCCAACGCCAGCTCCATCTCCGACGGCGCGGCCGCCATGGTCATGACGCGCGAAAGCACCGCCAGGGCCCTGGGCCTGCCCATCGTCGCCCGCGTGGTCGCCCACGCCGCCCACGCCCATGAGCCGGGCCTGTTCACCACCGCCCCCGTCCCGGCCATGCGCAAGGCCCTGGAGAAGGCCGGCTGGTCGGTCGAGGACGTCGACCTGTGGGAGGTCAACGAGGCCTTCGCCGTCGTCGCCATGATCGCCCAGCAGGAGCTGGGCATCGACCGCGCCAGGCTGAACGTCAACGGCGGCGCCACGGCGCTGGGCCACCCCATCGGGGCGTCGGGCGCGCGCATCCTGTCCACCCTGCTGGCAGCGCTTCAGGCGCGCGGCGGCAAGAAGGGCGTGGCCTCCCTGTGCATCGGCGGCGGCGAGGCCGTGGCCATGGCGGTGGAACTGGTCTGACGCTGCGGCGTTGTCGGCGGTCACGCTTACCGACTGTGGAGACCTCCCCTTGAAACTCCCCTCCTTTCTCTTCGCCGGCGTCGCCGCCCTCAGCCTGGCCGCCTGCGCCACCGCCCAGGCTGAAGGCGCCATGACCTCGAACGACGCCGTGACCGGCCAGGCCGGGAACTCCGACCTCAAGGCCTTTCCCCCCGCCGCCGCGGGCCAGACCCGCCACGTCATCAACCTGCCCGCCCAGGCGGACGAAGATGCGCTGAAGGTCGAACTGATCCTCGGCAAGACGAAGACGGTGGACTGCAACCGGCAGGTCTTCGGCGGTCAGCTGCAGACCCGCACGGCCGAGGGCTGGGGCTACGACTACTATGTCCTGCCCGCCCTGGGGAACGCGGCCAGCACCCTGATGGGCTGCCCGCCCGGCTCGGAGCGGCAGGCCTTCGTCACCACCGCCGAACAGCCGCTGATCCGCTACAACTCGCGCCTGCCGGTGGTGGTCTACACCCCCTCGGACGTCGAGGTGCGCTATCGCGTCTGGCGCGCGGGCGAGACCCAGACGGCGCGCTGATCGCCGCCGTTCATTGAAATCAGATGCGGGCGTCGGTCGGATTCGATCGGCGCCCGTTTCGTTTCAGGCCCGCGTCGTCCGTCCGCATCCCGCTGCATCAGCGAGGCCAGGGAGGCGCATCCGGCGCTCAGGACGATCATGGGCCGACTCCTGCATTTGCGAACCATTTGCAGGTTTGCGCAGAGTCGGCCGTCGTGCAAGCGTCCTTCTCCATTTCTCTGGGAGAGTCGCCATGCGCGAAGACGGCAAGCTGGACTATCTCGAACTGCCGGCGACCGATTTGGCGGCTCACAAGGCCTTCTACAGCCGGGCGTTCGGCTGGACCTTCCAGGACTACGGCCCGGACTACGCCGCCTTCAGCGAGGGGCTGGACGGCGGCTTCACGCCCGACGCCATGACGCCCAAGCCCCTGCCCGTCCTCTACGCCCGCGACCTGGAGGCGATGCAGGCCAGGGTCGAGGCGGCGGGCGGCCGGATCACGCACGCCATCTTCGCCTTCCCCGGCGGACGGCGCTTCCACTTCCGCGATCCGTCCGGCAACGACCTGGCGGTCTGGTCCGAAAACTAGGCCCTACCGGGGGTCCACGGTCTGGGCGATGCGCTCGGCCTCGTCACGGTCGGGGCCGTCCTGAGCCATCAGCCAGACATGGATCTCGGCCGGCTCGACCGAACGCTGGAACAGGTGCTCCATGGCGACGCGGCGCTGACCATAGGTCGTCACCACCGAGACGCGGCCGCCGACGGTCACATGATCTCCGTCATAGATGGGGAATTGCGACGACGGCCCGGCGTAGATCATCAGATAGGTCTTGCCCGCCCTGCGCGCCGAATAGACGCGGGCGCCCGGGGCCGCGCGGCCTTCGACCAGTTCGAACCCCGGCGGCAGGTCGATGCGGAACGGCAGGGCCGCCTGCGCATCCGCGTTCAGGCCCTGAGGCGCGGGCGTGGCCGCCGGGGCGGTCCGGCGAAGGGGCGCCCCGGACGCCGGAGCGGGCCGGGCCGGAGACGCGGCCTGCGGCTGGGGCGCGGCGGCGGGCGCCGGCTGCGGGACCGGCCCGGCCGGCTGAGCCTGAGGGCGCGGCGCGGGGGCCGGGGATGAAGGCGGGGCCGAAGCCGGTGCCGCGGGGGCCGGCGTCGTTAGGGCCGGCGTCGTTGGGGCCGGGGCGCCGTTCAGTCGGCGGGTCAGTTCCTCGATCCGCGCCCGTTCAGCCGGGTCCTGACGCGGGGCGACGGACGGTCGATCGGGCTGATCGCGTTCCGGCGGCGACGGTCTCTGCGGCGCGGGCGGCGCGCCGTTCAACCGGCGCGTCAGCTCCTCGATGCGGGCGCGCTCTGCCGGATCCTGCTGGGCGAGAACGGGCGTGGCGACGGCGGCAAGCGGGGCGACAAGCGACAGGACGGCGACGACGGCTTTCATGGCGGCGACATTGGCGGCCAGGGCCGCGCCGGGTCAAGCGGCCATCTCGGCCGCGTCGCTCAGGCGCCGGGCAACTCCACCCAGAAGGCGGCGCCCTGTCCCGGCGACGAGATCACGCCGATCTCTCCGCCCTGCATCTCGACCAGCCGCTTGGCCAGGGTCAGGCCGACGCCGTGCCCCTCGATGGCCGAACGCTCCAGGCCCAGGCGGTTGAAGGGCTCGAACAACTGCGCCTGCTTCTCGGCCGACAGCCCCGGCCCCCGATCGATGATCTCGATGCGCACGCGATCCCCGTTCCAGCACGCGCGCAGGACGACCAGGCCGCCCGCCGCGCCGTACTTGACGGCGTTGTTCGCCAGATTGCCCACCACCTGGGCCAGGCGCTGGGAATCGGCGCGCGCCACCAGATGGTCGCCGACGGCCACGACGTCGATCTTCAGCGCCGCCGCATCGGGGTTCAGCAGCAGGCCGCGGCGCACGTCCTCCAGCACGCCGGTGACGTCCGTGGGCCTCAGGTCGACCTTGACCGCGCCCGCCTCGGCCCGCGCCACGTCGAGCAGGTCGTGCGTCAGGGCCTCGACCTGCCGGGCCGTCTTGACCAGCATCTGCGCCATCTCGACCTGGTTGGGCGTGGTCGCGCCCAGGTGCCCGCCCGCCCACAGTTCGCCGATGCCGATGACGCCGCCGATCGGGCTCTTGATCTCATGGGCCACATTGGCCAGCAGACGGGACTTGGCCGCCGAGGCGCGCTCGGCGCGAAGCCTTCCCTCGCGGGCCCTTTCGGTCAGGCGGTCGCGCTCCTCCAGCAGGGCGGCGACCATGAGGATGGGCATATAGCCCAGCAGCACCAGAAGCTGGCCCAGCATGGCCCGCTGGTCGGCGTCGAAGGCGTGATAGGGCCCGTGTCCGGCCATGGTCCCGCCGATGGCCATGACCGAGACGATCATCAGGGCCCAGGCGACGCCGACCACGCGGAACCGCACCGCAATGAGAACGAGCAGCGGCAACAGCAGGAAGCCGTAGGGCAGGCTGAGCTGCGAGAAGATGGCGTAGCAGGCGCCCATGATCAGGGCGCTCAGCGCCACGCCCTCGGCCAGGCGGGCGGGCTGGCGCAGTATCTTCATATGCTTGCGGCGCAGGGTCAGGCTGAACACGCCCAGCACGACGAACCCCAGGGCGTGGGCGCTCCACCAGGTGCGCAGCGAGGTCAGCGGATCGGCGCCGATCATCACGTCCAGGGCCGCCCCGCTCAGAAGGGCGGACGGGATCGGCGCCAGGGCGCAGACCATCAGAAAGCGCGCCAGCCCTTCGACGCTGTCGATGTTCAGCCCGGTCACCAGGCGGCGCGTCAAGACCACCGCCAGGACGATCTCCAGCAGATTGGCCACGGTGAACAGCAAGGCCAGGGTCGGCCCGTTGCCGCTCAGAAACTCGCCGGTCAGGACGCCCGCCGTGATCAGGACGGCGAAACCGCAGTCATAGGCCATCCCGCGGCCGCCGCGCAGCCACAGCCCCAGCGCCAGCCCCCCCGCCCCCCACAGGGCCGCGACGACGCCGTTGGCGCGGGCGAAGCTGATCGCCAGGACCACCAGCACCGTCACCCCGACAGCGGTCAGGATCGGCAGCAGGGGCTGTCGGAAAAAGGCGACGTCGGCCTGTGAAGCCGGGCGGGCGGCGGACGCCGGGTCCGACCGCTCCACGACGGCTTCAGTCCTGTTGAGCGCGCGGCTCATCGTCATGATCGGGTCCACAAGGCGACACTGGCCTGGCAGACTGCCCGAGCTTCCTAAACATCCTCTGAAGTCAGACGACGGCCTTGGAAGCCTCTTGAAGAGCCGCGTCGAACGCCCGCATCGCCGCCGCCGGCCCCTGAGGATGGGCCCAGACGCCGGCGCTGACCGCCACGAAGTCCGCGCCCGCCGCCGCCAGCCCCCCGGCGTTCTCGGCCGTGATCCCGCCGATGGCGACGCAGGGAATCTCCATCGTCTCCTGCCAGATGGTCAGGATGTCCGGCTCGGCGTCATGCGCCACGTCCTTGGTCCGGGTCGGGAAAAAGGCGCCGAAGGCGACGTAGTCGGCGCCCCCCTCGGCCGCCTCCATCGCCAGATGGCGGCTGTCGTGGCAGGTGACGCCGATCATGGCGTCCGGCCCCAGGATGCGCCGCGCCTCGGCCAGGGCGGCGTCCTCCTGGCCCAGATGCACCCCGTCGCAGCCCGTCGCCCGCGCCAGGTCCGGCCGGTCGTTGAGGATCAGGGCCACGTCATGCGCCTGGCAGATCGGCTTCAGCCGCGCCACCGCCGCGCGGATCTCGTCGTCCGAAGCCTCCTTCAGCCGGATCTGCAGGGCGGCGCAGTCCCCGGCCGACAGGGCGGCCTCCAGCTCGGCGGCGAAGGCCTCCAGGTCCGGGACGGCGACCGGGGTGATCAGGTACAGCCGACAGGGCGGACGGGCGGGAATTTGCGGTTGACGAGCCATGACGCTGCCCTGCCCTCCGGCGCCATCGTCGTCAATGTCGCATGTGCGTGCGAATGATTTGCACCCGCCTTAAGAGATGCTATAGCGAGCCATTCTCAGTGTTCCGGGTGTCTCGCCTTGTACGTCTGCAACTGTAACGGTCTTCGCCAGCGCGATGTCGCCCAGGCCATAGAGGCGGGCGCCTGCCGTCCCAAGGACATCTTCGCCAGCCACCAGTGCGCGCCCCAGTGCGCCAAATGCGTGTGCGAAATGCGCCAGATGATCCAGGAAACCCAGGCCGCCTTCGCCATCGCCGCCGAATAGGCGGTTTTTGAAAGCGGATTTCACTCGCATTATCAATGCAGTGATAAGAACTCGCAAATAATCAGCGGCTGCAAAGCCGTGATATGAATGTCGTCACGGGCGGTCAGGGGGCTCGGCCTTGCGTCGAGGTCGTCTCCGCCGCCGCTTTTTGAAGGACGACGACCATGAAGGGCGATCCCGCGATCATCCGCACTCTCAACGCGGTGCTGACCAACGAACTGACGGCGGTGAACCAGTACTTCCTGCACGCCCGCATGTTCGAGAGCTGGGGCCTGGCCCACCTGGGCCATGTGATCTACGAGGAATCGATCGGCGAGATGAAGCACGCCGACATGCTGATCAAGCGCATCCTCTTCCTGGACGGCCTGCCGAACCTGCAGGACCTGCACAAGCTGAAGGTCGGCGAGGACCCGATCGAATGCCTGGGCGCCGACCTGCAGCTGGAGATCGACAGCCGCGCCGCCACCCGCGACGCCCTGACCCAATGCGAGGAGGCCCGCGACTACGTCAGCCGCGACCTGCTGCTGAAGATCCTGGCCGACACCGAGGAGCACATCGACTTCCTCGAAAACCAGCACAGCCTGATAAAGCTGATGGGCGCGCAGAACTATCTGCAGTCGGCGATGAAGGAGATCGTCACCGACGGCGCCGCCACGGGCG
>JAFKFS010000029.1 GCA_017308115.1 Bordetella sp. | reverse complement strand
GATTGAAGCGCGGAAACTAACCGATCCAGACAACCGAGGCAAGATGCTTTTTCAAACACCCGCCCCAGACAAAACCCCGAAAACCTTGTCTCCGAAGCCCGCCGGGCCAGCCCGTCTCCGAGCGAGGCGGCCATATACGAACCGCCTTCTCGCAGGGCAACAGGCAAAAGCCGCTTTTCCGATCTATCCACAGATCGGGCGCTTATGCACAGGACGGCCCTCGCCCTACCCCGCCGCTATATAGGTGCGCAGGCTCTCGGCTTCCTGCGTCGCCTCGGCGATCTGGCATTTGACCACGTCGCCGATCGAGACGACCCCGCTCAGCCGCTGGTCCATAAGCACCGGCAGGTGTCGGATTCGGCGGGCCGTCATGCGCGCCATCAGCGCCTCGACCGTTTCGGCCGGATCGGCGAAGACCACCTCGCTCGTCATATACTGGGCGACGGGACGCTCCAGCGCCTGGGCGCCGTCGCGGGCGATCGCCCGCACGATGTCGCGTTCAGACAGCACGCCCCTCACCCTGTCGGCCTCGCAGACGATCAGGGCTCCGACCTGGCGGCGCTGCAACTCGGCGCAGGCCTCGTTCAGCGAGGCGTCCGGCGCCAGGGTGAAGACCGCGTCTCCCTTGCCCTTGAGAATCTCGGCGACCAGCATGGCGACTTCCTCCTTATGGGCAGGCCGTCGTCCGCGCTTGGCGGACGGGCCGCAAGGCGGACAGGTTCGCTCAGACGCCGTTCATAGGCAAATCACGGCGTGCGGCGAACCACCCGCCCAGGGGGCCGATGGCCAGGACGCCGAACAGGAAGCCGACGGCGTGCGCCTCCCAGGCGATGCGCGCGCCCTGCGCTCCCGGCGCCAGGCCGATCAGACCTACGATCAGGTTCACCGCCATCCAGGCGGCCGAGGCGCGCAGAACCATGGGGTTAAACAGCGGCAGGACGCGCCCATGCCCGCCCATCAGCCGCGTCGCGGCGCCGATCAGGCCGAAGACCGCGCCCGAGGCCCCGACCAGAGGCGAGGCGCTGGCCGGATGCAGCAGGCCATAGCCCAGCGCCGCCACGACGCCCGCCCCTATATAGAAGAGAATGAAGACCAGCGGCCCCGGCCCGCGCTCCATCAGCCTCCCCACCGGCGCGCCGAAGGCCAGGGCCCCGACCGCGTTCATGGTCACATGGGCCCAACCGCCGTGCAGCAGCATGGAGGTGAACAGCCCCGTCCACTGTCCGCGCCACAGGTCCGCCGGGACGAAGGCCATGGAGAGTCCCTGATCGGGAAGCCGCTCCTGCAGATAGAAGAGCACCGGCATGGATGCTGCGACCAGCAGGGGAAGGAAGGGCGCGTTGAAGATCTTTTCGCGCGGCGGCCGCGGCGATCGGGCGTCAGATTGGGACATTCGCCCTTGATGAGGCCAGTCGCACCCGATCTCAAGACGCTGTTCTGCGCCATTCCGAGACTGAAACGAACTGGCACGGTCATTGCGTAGGCCATTCCAGAAGTTTTCGGGAGCGCCTGATGCCGTCTCATAGACTGACACCCCTGACCGCTGCGGCCGTCGCCGTCGTGCTGGCGGCCCTGCCCGCCGGCTCGGCCGCCGCCCAGACGTCCGGCTCGGCCGGCGCGGGCCAGTTCCAGGCCGGCTACGGCGGCTCGCGCTACACCACGGCGCAGGCCAGCAGCGGCACCACCCGCGACGCCAACGGCAACCGGCTGGTCGTCGACGGCCTCATCCAGCAGAACGGCAGCGCCTATTCGCGCAGCGATAGCGGCTCCTCGTCCAGCTATCTCAGCGGCGGCGTCGGATCCGGAACCAACATCGGCGGCGCCACCGCCATCGGCAACAACCTGAATGTGGTCGTCCAGGGCAACCGCAACACGGTCGTCGTCAACTCCACCCAGACCAACACCGGCAACATCAACGCCAGCACCACCCTGAACGGGCCCCGTCCATGAAAATCTCCGCCATCCGCCGCTCGCCCGTGCGAGCCCTCGGCAGCGTCGCCGCCGCCGCCGCCCTGCTGGGCGGTTGCGTCAGCACCAGCGCCGGTTCCTCGGGCCAATACGCCAAGCCCATCGGCAACGCCCCGGTGACGTCGAACCCGACGCCCTATTCGACCGCGCTGTATTGCCTGGCCGACTATGCGCGTCGCTACAACCTGCCCTCGCCGCGCATGGCGGTGGGCCGGATCAGCGACTACACCGGGTCCATCTCCTCGGACGGCGGCCGCCAGATCACCCAGGGCGCGTCCCTGATGGCCAACACCGCCCTGGCCAAGGCCGGCGCCCGTATCGTCGAGCGTTACGACACCTCCGTGTCCGAACTGGAGCTGCGCTACGCCAACAACAAGCTGATCGGCGACGACGTGCCGAACGGCGGGGCCCAGGACGCCGCCTTCCGCCGCATCCTGGCCGGCCAGGTGCCGGGCTCCGACTTCTATGTGGTCGGCGGCATCACCGAGGTGAACTACAACATCCGCTCGGGCGGCTTCGACATCGCCGGCGGCGAGGTGGAGCAGAACGGCGGCTCGGGCCTGATCACCGGCAAGGTCTTCGTGATGAACGTCGCGATCGACCTGCGCCTGGTGCAGACCACCACCCTCGAGGTCGTGGACGTCGTCTCCTATCAGAAGCAGATCGTCGGCCGCGAAGTGTCGGCGGGCGTGTTCGACTTCTTGAACGGCAACGTCTTCGACATCTCGGCCGGGTCCAGCGGCCTGGAGCCGGTCCAGCTGGCGGTCCGCGCCCTGGTCGAGCGCGCCACGGTCGAGTTCATGGCCAATCTGTACGGCGCCCCCGGCCCCGAAATCTGCCTCAACCCCGCCAACGACCCGCTGGCCGACAGCCCGGTCGGACCGACCGGCGGCTACTATCCCGCTTATGCAAACACGGACACGAACAATGGCCAAACTCGCGCCGACCCGTCTCGCTGGCACGATCGCCGCGACAGCGCTGTGCGTGGCGGCGGCCGCTGAGGCTTCCGCCCAAGACCGAGGCCTGGTCCTGAATGAACAGCTCAACCTGGGCGATGTCATCAGCGGCCAGCGCCTGAACGTCGTCAACGTCAGCGACAACATCGCCGTCTCGAACGCCGCCATGGGCAACGCCCTGTCCGGCGGGGCCGAGGGGCGCGCCGCCGACGTCCGCTCGGCGCAGGACATGCAGGCCGCCGCCGTGGCGGAGACCTCCCTGACCCTGCACGGCGACACCGGCTATGTGAACAGCGCGACCCAGGCGCGGGGCAACTACCTGGCCGGGACCGCCGTGAACACCGGCATCGACGTCGACGCCGGCCAGAATCTGGACGGCAACGTCACGGCCCGCAGCCGGATCGAGGAAACCGGCGCCCGCCTGAACTACGGCGGCCATGTGTCGGCCGACGCCATCGGCAACACCGTGGCCCTGGGCGCCGCCGGCACGGGCGAGCAGCGCGGCGCCGTCACCGGTCGCACGAACCAGACCTCGACCGGCGAAATCTACGCCGAGAACGAGGCCCGCTTCACTTACGCCCCGGCCCAGGCCGTCTTCACCAGCCAGGCCTCGGCCAACGCCGTGCAGGCCTCCTCGACGCCCAATTCGCACCAGGCGCTGTCGGTGAGACAGAGCGCCTCCGGCTCGGGCGTCACCGCCTGGACCGGCGTGTGGGCCGGCAACGCCTGGGACATCGCCGGGCGCAGCCGCGCCGTCTCCAACCAGGCCGCCTTCTCCAACCAGGGCGGTTCGCTGGTCGTGGACATCGGACAGCAGAACGAGGCCGAGGTCCTGTCGCGCGCGGAGGTCAGCTCCTATGACTTCGGCGCCGCCTATTCGACGGCCGAGGCCGTGGGCAACGAGGTCCATGCCGGTAACAACGACATCTACGTCAGCATCGACAACACCCAGATGAACACCGGGGGCGTCACCGCCAGCGCCGGCTTCACGGGCCAGAACGGTTATGACGCCTATGTCGGCGCCAACGCCGCGGGCAACGCCGTCACCGGCTTCGCCTGCTCGACCTGCGGGGGCGATCTGAACGCGCGCAACAGCCAGACCAATACGGGCGAGGTTCGCGCGACGGCGGCCACCACGGTGAACGGCTGGGGACGCAATGTCGTGGCCGGGTCGAACGCGGTCGGGAACACGGCCACCTTCTACGTGACCCGTCCGTGAATTAACTTTCGGTAACTTGAGGTAGTCAAGTTCCTTTGTCACCGTGAACAGGCGCGAGGCTGAAGAGGCTTCGCGCCTGTCATCACGTGCAGGGCCGCCGTCCGTCCCGGAGGCCGCCCGCTGGCACGTCGCGGAGACCACTGAATGCGATCCCCTCGCCGCCTGCTTCTGCTTGCCGCCTCCAGCCTCGCCCTGTTGGGCGGCGCGGCCCTTCCCGCCCTTGCGGCGACGCCGCCTGCGGCCGCCGCAGCGCAGAACACGCCCTCTTCCAAGCCCTGGGCCCAGGCGACCAGCGACATTCCGGCCGACGCGGCCGTGCGCTTCGGCGTCCTGCCCAACGGGATGCGCTACGCCATCATGAGGAACGCCACCCCGCCGGGTCAGGCGTCGCTGCGCCTGCGGATCGCGGCCGGGTCCCTGATGGAGAACGACGACCAGCTGGGCCTGGCCCACTTCATGGAGCACATGGCCTTCAACGGCACGACGAACGTGCCCGAGAACGAGCTGCTGCGGATTCTGGAGCGTCTGGGCCTGGCCTTCGGCGCCGACACCAACGCCTTCACCAGCTTCGACCAGACCGCCTATACGCTAGAGCTGCCGCGCACCAACGACGAGACGGTGGACACCTCGCTGCGCATCATGCGCGAACAGGTCTCCGAAGCCCTGATGAAGGCCGAGGACATCGACGCCGAGCGCGGCGTGATCGAGGGCGAGGAGCGGCTGCGCAACACCCCCGCCCTGCGCTCCCTGAAGGCGCAGATCGCGCTGCTGGCGCCGGGCCAGCGGCTGTCGAACCGACTGCCCATCGGCGACCTCAGCATCATCCGCAGCGCCCCGCGCGAGCGCTTCGTCGAATTCTACGAAGCCTATTACCGGCCTGAGCGCGCCACCATGGTCGCGGTCGGCGACTTCGACGTCGATCAGATGGAAGCCAAGATCAAGGCGACCTTCTCGGACTGGACGCCCAAGGCCGCCGACGGCCCCGAGCCCGATCTGGGACAGGTCGCCCCGCGCCGGCCTGAGACCCGCATCCTGGTCGAGCCGGGCGTGCAGTCCTCGGTCCAGCTGAACTGGATTCGCAACCCCGACCTCGATCCCGACACGGCGGCGGAGCGCCGCGACGCCCTGCTGCAGAACCTGGGCCTGGCGGTGCTGAACCGCCGCCTGGGCGAACTGGCCCGCGCCGACAATCCGCCCTTCATCGGCGCCGGCGGCGGCCAGGGGTCGCTGTTCAAGACGCTGGATCTCGGCACCGTCTCGGCCGCCTTCAACCCCGGCGGCCTCAAGCGCGCGCTGGAGACCATCGAGCAGGAACAGCGCCGCCTGGTGCAGTTCGGCGTCTCCCAGATCGAACTGGACCGCGAGATCGCCAACAGCCGCACCGCGCTCGAAAACGCCGTCGCCGCCGCCGCCACGCGCAGCACCCCGGCCCTGGCCAACGCCCTGCTGGGCGCCGTCAACGACGACAAGGTCTTCTCCTCGCCCGCCGCCAACCTCGCCCTGTTCGAGGCGGCGGTGAAGGACCTCAAGGCCGAACAGGTCAGCGCGGAGGTCAAGCGCGCCTTCGAGGGCCAGGGACCGCTGGCCCTGGTTATCACGCCTGAGCCGATCGAAGGCGGCGAGGCGGGCGTCACCGCCCTGCTGGAGGCCAGCCGCGCGACGCCCGTGACCGCTCCCGCCGAACAGGCCGCCCTGGAATGGCCCTACGCCGACTTCGGCCCCGCCGCCACGCCGGCCTCGAGCACAGAGGTCGCCGCCGTCGGCGCCACCGTCGTCGCCTTCCCCAACGGCGTGCGCCTGACGGTCAAGCCGACGACCTTCAAGGACCAGCAGATCCTGATCTCGGTCCGTACCGGCATCGGCGAAATGGGCCTGCCTTCGGATCGGTTCACGTCCCAGTCCCTCGCCCCCATGGTCTTCACGGCCGGCGGCCTGGGCAAGCTGACGGCGGACGAGCTGAACCGCGTCCTGACCGGCAAGATCTACGGCGCCGGATTCAGCATCGACGGCGACGCCTATCAGCTGTCGGGCGCCACCCGCCCGGCCGACCTGCAGTTGCAGATGCAGGTGCTGGCCGCCTATCTGACTGATCCGGGCCTGCGCCCGGCCCCGTTCGAGCAGATCAAGGCCGTCCTGCCGCAGCTCATGGCCCAGCAGATGGCCACGCCCGGCGGCGCCTTCAGCCTGCAGGCCAGCGGCCTGCTCGCCAGCGGCGACAAGCGCGAATCCATGCCCTCGCCGGCCGAGATCGCCGCCTTCACCCTGGACGAGCTGAAACAGGGCGTGGTTCAGGGCCTGTCCTCCGGCCCGATCGACATCGTCATGGTCGGCGACGTCAAGGTCGAGGACGCCGTCGCCTCGGTCGCCTCGACCTTCGCCGCCCTGCCCGCCCGCGCCCCGGCCGCCCGGCCGCTGGCCGGTTCGGACCAGCGCCGCTTCCCGGCGCCGACGGCCCAGCCGATCAGGCTGACCCACGCCGGTCCGGCGGAGCAGGGCCTGGCCTACATCGCCTGGCCGACCACCGACGCCGTCGACGACCGCACCGAGTCCCGCAAGGCCGCCATCCTGGCCGAGGTGCTGAAGCTGCGCGTCATGGACGAAATCCGCGAAAAGCAGGCCCTGGCCTATTCGCCAAGCGTCCGCGCCTCGGCCTCCGACGTGTTCAGGGATTTCGGCTCGATCTCGATCACGGCCGACACGGCGCCCGACAAATTCGGCGCCTTCTTCGCCGCCGTGGACGCCATCATCGCAGACCTGCGCGACACGCCGGTCAGCGAGGACGAGCTGAACCGCGCCCGCCTGCCGGTGATCGAATCCCTGCGCCGCAGCCAGGCCGGCAACGAATACTGGCTGGGTCAGCTGGAGGATCTGGCCGCCAGGCCCGCTTCGGTGGAACAGATCAGGACGCACATCAGCGATCTGGAATCCTTCACCGCCGCCGACATCCAGGCGGCCGCCCGTCGGTATCTGAAGCCGGACACGGCGTGGAAGGCCGAGGTCGTCTCGGTCAACGCGCCTCAATGACGAAGAAAGGGCCCCGTTCCGGAAGGAACGGGGCCCAGTCGTTTGGCCTATCGACGGAGAGTCGATGCCCGACCCTAGACGCCTGCGTCTGTCGCCAGGCTGAACAGCCGGTTCAGAAAACCCGGCCGCCGACGCCGCCGTCCATCATGATCATGCCGGTCGTCGCCGCGCCCTCGACCATTTCCTCGCGATACTCGGTGTAGGTCTCTTCGCGGATCATGGTCAGGACCTTCACGCCCGCGCCGTAGCGGCGCAGCAGCGAACGCTCGTTGCAGTCGCGCGCGGCCTTCTCGGGACGGCATTCCAGACGACCGCCCGCGCCGTGCCACAGCGCCTCGCGCTTGTTGCACAGCAGGGTCTCGCCCGGAGCGCCTTCGGCGTCGCTGACCGTCCACTGCAGCTTGGTGCCCGCCAGGCAGCGATACAGTTCGCCGTCATAGCCGTTGCTGACGTCGCGACCGGGCGTCACCTGGGACGCGGGATGCGGCACGTTGCGGTCGTCGATGCAGGAGGCCTGCAGCACGACCTGCTTCTCGATGCGGCGCGTGGCGGTGAAGGGCACCCGCGCCATCTGCATGCCGCCCTGGACGTTCAGGCCCTGAATCGTCGTCGGATAGGGCTGGTCGACATTGAAATAGGCGCCGCCTCCGCCGCCGACGATGATCGTCGAACCCGAGCGCGAACCCGCCCAGGCGCGCGCCGAGCCGTTGGTGTTGGTGTTGACGTTGGTGTTCACGTTCACATTGACGTTCACATTGCCCCCGCCCGAGCCGCAGCAGGCAGGCGGCGCGGGCGGCAGGCACCCGCCCCCGCCGCAGGGCGAGGTCACCGGCGGGCGAGGCGGCTGACAGCCGCTCGAACCGCAACCGCTCCCGCCGCCGCCGCTGTGACCGCCGCCGCCGCTCCCGCCGCCGGGAATCGTCACGGGGGGCATGATAGGCGGCGTGGGCGCCGGAGGCGCCTGACAGCCGCCCGTCCCGCAACCTGCGGCCGCCGCATCGGCGATCGCCATCAGCCCGATGAAGGCTACGGCGCCCGCCAGCATTTTCGTAATCCCTATCCGCATGGGATCGGACTCCTGCATTGATCGTCGACAGGACCGATGCAAGCGTCGGGCCGTTTCAGACGTCCGACATTGGGCGGTTTCATCCCCTGTGACGCGAGTTTGCGCCAATTCGCCCCGTTCCTCGCCCAGCCTGTCCCATTGTGAGCCGTGCCATTGTGGTGCGGCCGCTCAGCCGAGGCGCTTCAGGCCCGTCGCATAACGACGCCAGTTCTGCACATAGTGGCGCGCCGACATCCGCAACCCCTCGATCTGGCCCTCATCCAATTCCCGCACCACCTTGCCGGGCTGGCCCATGACCAGGCTGTTGTCGGGGATCACCTTGCCCTCGGTGATCAGGGCGTTGGCGCCGATCAGGCAATTTTTTCCGATGCGCGCCCCGTTCAGGATCACGGCGCCGATGCCGATCAGGCTGTTTTCGCCGATCTCGCACCCGTGCAGCATCACCTTGTGCCCCACCGTCACGCCCGCGCCGATGGTCAAGGGCGAGCCGACGTCGGTGTGCAGGATGCTGCCGTCCTGAATATTGCTGTCGGCCCCGATGACGATGGGATCGTTATCCCCGCGCAGGACCGCGTTGAACCAGACGCTGGCGCCCGGATGCAGAATCACATTCCCTAGAACAGTCGCGCCGGGAGCGATCCAGTATTCGCCCTCGGGCGGCAGCTGGGGCTTGCTGTCTTCCAGGCTGTAAACACTCATCCGTACACCGCCTATCCTTATCGAAATGAAGGCTTTAACCCTTCGGAAACCACGTTAGCATCAGTCTGTTGATGCGATTCGGCAGGCCCCATTCGCCCCCGGATCCGAAGCCGGATCAAGCCCGGTCCGGTCAGACGCTGGAGAATACGCTTGGCGTGTTCGCGACCAGTTCGGGGACGGCGACGCAACTGCTGCGGCGAAGACCCCGCGACCGTTCGGGACGGCCCTGCGGCTTCGGCCCCCACCTCCCCCACCGACGACCGAGGCGAGACCCTGCCGGGCTCGCCTTTTTTCATGCCCTGGAGGCGTCCATGAGCAAACGATCGGCCATCAAGCGTCAGCTGCGCGAAGGCGTGCTGGATTCGCCCGAATTCATTCAGGACGCCAAGGTGCGGCGATTGCCGGCCCGCGTCGGCGGCTGGTCGCCCCTGCCCTCGAACGACGAGCGGGACCAGGGCTATATGAAGACGCTGAAGCCCAAGTCCGACGGCCAGGCCGAGCTGATGGAGGCGATCGACCACGCCAACCTGGTGCTGGCGCTGGGCCCAGCGGGCACCGGCAAGACCTATCTGGCGGTCGCCAAGGCGGTCGAGGCGCTGGAGGCGGGCAAGGTCGGCCGCATAGTCCTGAGCCGCCCGGCGGTCGAGGCCGGGGAATCGATCGGCTTCCTGCCCGGCGACATGGAGGACAAGCTGGCCCCCTATCTGCGGCCGCTCTACGACGCCCTGTCGGACCGGCTCAGCATGAAGCGGGTCAAGGCCCTGATGGCCGAGGGCCTGATCGAGATCGCCCCCATCGGCTACATGCGCGGCCGCACCCTGAACAACGCCTTCATCGTCGTGGACGAGGCGCAGAACTGCACCTACGTCCAGTTGAAGATGCTGCTGACCCGGCTGGGCTGGCACTCGACCATGGTGGTCACGGGCGACCCGCACCAGTCGGACCTGCTGCCCGGCGTCTCGGGCCTATCGGATATCGCGGACCGCCTGGAAGCCGTGCCCGAGATCGCCGTCGTCCGCCTGGCCGAGCGCGACATCGTGCGCCACCCGCTGGTGGCAAGCATGATCGGGGTGCTGTAAAAAACTCAGCCTTCCTTCTCCCCTTGTGGGAGAAGGTGGGCGCCGGAGGCGCTCGGATGAGGGGGGGGCTCGCACCCTCCTCGACCGTCCAAACTCCAGCGAAACCGGCTGGTCGCCGCGCCGCCACCCCTCATCCGGTCCTGGCGGACCACCTTCTCCCACAAGGGGAGAAGGAAACTTATTCTACGCCCGCACAGCCCGGCTGGCGTCGACGCCCAGGGCGGTCACGGCGGCGGCGGCGATGTGTTCGGCGTTCAGGCCGGCCTGGGCGTACATGACCTCGGGCTTGTCCTGATCCTGGAAGATATCGGGCAGGTGCAAGGTGCGGATTTTCAACCCCGCGTCCAGCGCGCCCTTCTCGGCCAGCAGTTGCAGCACGAAGGCGCCGAAGCCGCCCATGGCGCCCTCTTCGACCGTGATCAGGGCCTCGTGCTCGCGCGCGAGTCGCAGGATCAGATCGGCGTCCAGCGGCTTGGCGAAGCGGGCGTCGGCGACCGTGGCCGAGACGCCCCTGGCGGCCAGCATATCGGCCGCCTTCAACGATTCCTGCAGGCGGGTGCCCAGCGACAGGATGGCGACCGAGGTCCCTTCGCGCACGATGCGGCCCTTGCCGATCTCCAGCGGGGCGGCCCCTTCGGGGATGTCGACGCCCACGCCCTCGCCGCGCGGATAGCGGAAGGCGCTGGGCCGGTCGTCGATGGCCAGGGACGTCGAGATCATCGCCGCCAGCTCGGCCTCGTCCGCAGCCGCCATCAGCACCATGCCCGGCAGGGCGCCCATGTAGCCGATGTCGAATGACCCGGCGTGGGTCGCGCCGTCGGCGCCGACCAGACCGGCCCGGTCCATGGCGAAGCGCACCGGCAGGGACTGGATCGCCACATCGTGCACGACCTGATCATAGCCGCGCTGAAGGAAGGTCGAATACAGGGCGCAGACCGGCTTCATCCCGTCGGCGGCCAGGCCGGCGGCGAAGGTCACAGCGTGCTGCTCGGCGATGCCGACGTCGAAGGTGCGCTCCGGGAAAGCCTGACCGAACAGGTCCAGCCCCGTGCCGGACGGCATGGCGGCGGTGATGGCGACGATGCTCGGGTCGTTCGTCGCGTGCTTGATCAGCTCGGTCCCGAACACCTTGGTGTAGCTGGGGGCGTTGGAGACGGCCTTGGCCTGCTTGCCCGACACCACGTCGAACTTGACCACGGCGTGCAGCTTGTCGGCGCTGCTCTCGGCCGGGGCGTAGCCCTTGCCCTTCTGGGTGACGACATGGACCAGCACCGGGCGGTCGGTGATGGCGGCGGCGTTCTTCAGGATGGGGACCAGGTTCTCCATGTCGTGGCCGTCGATCGGCCCGATGTAGTAGAAGCCCAGCTCCTCGAAGAAGGTGCCGCCCACGATCATGCCGCGAGCGTACTCCTCGGCCTTGCGCGCCGCGTCGCGGAAGGGGCGCGGCATGTGGTCGACGAACTTCTTTCCGACCTTGCGGATGTTCTGATAGGCGCCGCCCGAAACCTGCTTGGCCAGATAGGCGCTCATGCCGCCGACCGGCGGGGCGATCGACATGTCGTTGTCGTTCAGCACGACCATCAGCTGGCCGTGGGTGGCCTCGGCGGCGTTGTTCATCGCCTCATAGGCCATGCCCGCCGACATGGAGCCGTCGCCGATGACGGCCACGACGCGGTTGGTCCCGCCCTTGGCGTCGCGCGCGGCGGCGAAGCCCAGCGCCGCCGAGATGGAGGTCGAGGCGTGGGCCGCGCCGAAGGGGTCGTATTCGCTCTCCGACCGCTTGGTGAAGCCCGACAGGCCGCCGCCCTGGCGCAGGGTGCGGATGCGGTCGCGCCGCCCGGTCAGGATCTTGTGCGGATAGCACTGGTGGCCGACGTCCCAGATCAGGATGTCGTCCGGCGTCTCGAACACGTGGTGCAGGGCGACCGTCAGCTCGACCACGCCCAGACCCGCGCCCAGGTGCCCGCCAGTCACGGAGACGGCGTCGATGGTCTCGGCCCGCACCTCTTCCGCCAGCTGTTTCAGCTGGGGAATGTCGAAGCCCCGCGTGTCGGCGGGAAACTTGACGGTGTCGAGAAGCGGGGTGTGGGGCATGGGGATCGGGGGCCTTCAGACGACGGAGCGTCAAACAGTAACCCGCTGAGGGCGGGCGCGTTTCCTATCAGGACCGGCGCTTGAGCACAAAGTCCACGCTGGCCTTGAGGATTTCGGCCTCATGACCGAACAGGTCAAGGTGCGAGCGGGCCTGATCGGCCAGATGCGCGACCCTCTGCCGCGCCGCATCGACGCCCAGCAGGGTGACGAAATTGGTCTTGCCCAGGGCCGCGTCCTTGCCGCCGGCCGCCTTGCCCATCTCCTCGGCCGAGCCTTCGGCGTCCAGAACATCGTCCACGATCTGATAGGCCAGGCCGATGTCGTGGGCGAAGCTGGTCAGGGCGTGCCACGCCGCCTCATTGGCGTCAGCGACGATCAGAGGGATCTCGAAGGCGTAGGCGAACAGGGCGCCGGTCTTCAGGCGCTGCATCCGCGCCACCCCGCCCAGGTCGTCGCGCACCCCCATCAGGTCGATCATCTGGCCGCCCGCCATGCCGCGCGCGCCCGAAGCGAAGGACAGGCGCCGCGCCAGTTCGCACCGCACGGCCGGATCGTCGTGCGTCTCCTCGTCCAGGATGATGTCGAAGGCCGCCGTCTGCAGGGCGTCCCCGGCCAGGATGGCCGTCGCCTCGTCATAGGCGATGTGCAGGGTCGGACGGCCGCGCCGCACGTCGTCGTCGTCCATCGCCGGCAGGTCGTCATGCACCAGGGAATAGGCGTGGACGCATTCCAGGGCGCAGGCGGCGCGCAAGACGGCGCATTCCTCGACGTCCAGCATCCGCCCCGCCTCGATGGCGAAGAAGGGACGCAGCCGCTTGCCCGGTCCGAGCGCGGCATAGCGCATGGCCTCGGTCAGCCGCGCCTCGGGTCCGTCGACGCGCGGCAGAAGGCGGTCCAGGGCGACGGTGACCACATCGGCGATCTCGGCCACCCGGTCGAGGACGGCCTGCTCGGGCGAGTTGGCGGCGAGCATGGTCAAAACAGCCTCCCGCCCAGCGGCAGGTCGCGGTCGACGCCGACCAGGACGACGTTCCCCTCGGCGTCGGGGAAGCCCAGCGTCAGCACCTCGGACATCACCGGCCCGATCTGGCGCGGAGGGAAGTTGACGACGGCGGCGACCTTGCGGCCGTCCAACTGGTCCAGGGTGTAGTGATGGGTGATCTGGGCCGAGGACTTCCTGACCCCGATGGCGTCGCCGAAGTCGATGGTCAGCTTGTAGGCGGGCTTGCGCGCCTCGGGAAAAGGCTCGGCCTTGATGATCCGGCCGACGCGCACGTCGATCTTCATGAAGTCGTCGAAGCCGATCTGCGGCGCGATGGTCGCGGCGTCGGGGGCGGACATCAGCCGAACTCGGCCGGTTCGACGCCCCTGGCCTGGCCGTCGGCGCCGACGACGATCTTCTCGACCCGCAGCTGGGCGGCCTTCAGCCGCGCCTCGCAGTGGGCCTTCAGCCGCGCGCCCTCTTCATACAGGGCGATGGATTCCTCGAGCGGCGCCTGACCCGATTCCAGACGCGAAACGATGCCCTCCAGACGCGACAGGGCGTCCTCGAAGCTGAGATCGGCGGGCACGGCGGGGGAAACGGATGCGTCGGTCATGATGGGCGCAACCTAGAGAGGCGCGCGCCCCGCTTCAACGGCCTTCCTGAGGCCGCGACGTCAGCGCTTCACGAAACGGCGCTGGGACCAGTATTTGAAGCCCTGGTTGTGCGCCAGACGCCAGCCGTGCGCCTTCAGGCGCTGGCCCACCATATGGTTGAAATAGCCGTGCGCCAGCACCAGGACGTCGTGCCCCTCCGACGCGCGGGCGATCAGGACGCGCGCGGCCTGATCGGCGCGGACCTCGGCCTCGGCGCGGGTCTCCTGGCCCTCGTGATGATTGAAGACGTGCCACCAGACCCGCGAGATCACGCCCCAGTAGCGCGGCGACAGCCTGATCCAGGACGGAAAGCGCGGCGGCGGCAGGGGCGCCTCGATGAACAGGGCGTCCACCAGCACATCGCGGCCCGACGCCACGGCGCGGGCGGTTTCCTGGGCGCGGCGTCGGGTCGAGGCGTAGATGGCCCCCGCCCCTTCGGCGGCGGTCAGCAAGGCCTGAGGCGGCGTCTGCCCCGCGCGCAGGCCGCCGATCTCATAGCGGCCCCACCAGTCGCGGTACTGGTCCGCCGTGATCATGCATTTGCGCGACAGGGCCGGCTCGCCGTGACGGGCCAGGATGATGGCGCCATGGGCGCTCCCCGGCTCGGCGACGGGGGCCGCCGCGACCGGCGTCTGAGAGGCGGATTCGGAATGAGTCATGAGGGCGGGAGAAGTCATAGCATGGGATCAGCCTGTAAAACCAAGGCCCTGGCGTCCCTTTACCTCCCGATCTCAGCATGGCGTGGGCCGCGGACGGCGCACCTTGGACAAGGGTGGTAGCTTCCGCCGCCCGCCCCTGCAACCACGCAAAGACGACAAGGCCGCGATGAATCGGACGCAGGGCGGCCCGGCGCGCCTTCACCCGGCCCGCGCCCGGCGCTATGCGTCGGGGAATGAGCCAGCCTGTGATCCGTCCCGCCCGCCCCGATGACGCCGCCGCCCTGGCCGTGCTGGGACGCCAGACCTTCATCGACACCTTCGTCACCGGCTTCGGCATCCCCTATCCGGTCGCGGACCTGACCGCCTTCCTGGACGCCGGCTTCAACACCGAGGCCATCACCAAGAAGCTGGCCGAGCCGGGCGCCGCCTGGTGGGTGGCCGAGCGCGACGGCGAACTTCTGGCCTTCGCCAACGCCGGCCCGAACACCCTGCCCCACCCCGACGGCCGCGCCAGCCACGCCGAACTGCGTCGCCTCTACGTCGGCAAGCCGGCGCAGGGCCTGGGCTTGGGCACCCAGCTGCTGAAGGTCGCCTTGGAGTGGATGGAGGCCCACACCGACGGTCCCCTGTGGATCGGCGTCTGGAGCGGCAATGAGAAGGCCCAGAAGCTCTACGCCGCCTACGGCTTCGAGAAGGCGGGCGAGTATCAGTATCCGGTCGGCGCCTGGATGGACGACGAGTTCATCTTGCGGCGCGGCTAGGCAGGGGCCAGTCTCAGCCCATGCTCCTGCCCTTCTTCACCGCCCTGCGCGAGGCCAAGGTGCCCGTGTCGCTCAAGGAATGGCTCCATCTGATGGAGGCCATGGACAAGGGCGTGGCGGGGCGCGACGTCGAGGCCTTCTACCACCTGTCGCGCGCCGTCCTGGTCAAGGACGAGAAACACTACGACCGCTTCGACCAGGTGTTCGCCAAGGTGTTCAAGGGGCTGGAGGGCGTCGGCCCCGGCGAAGAGATCGCCGCCGACATCCCCGAGGACTGGCTGCGGCTGCTGACCGAGAAATACCTGACCGACGAGGAGAAGGCCCAGATCGAGGCCCTGGGCGGCTTCGAGGCGCTGATGGAGACGCTGAAGCAGCGCCTCGAGGAGCAGAAGGAGCGCCATTCGGGCGGCAGCAAATGGATCGGCACGGGCGGAACCAGCCCCTTCGGCCACGGCGGCTACAACCCCGAGGGCGTGCGCATCGGCGGGCCCGGCCGACACGGCCGCGCGGTCAAGGTCTGGGAAAGGCGCGAGTACAGGAACCTGGACGACACGGTCGAACTGGGCACGCGCAACATCAAGGTGGCGCTGCGCCGCCTGCGCCGTTTCGCCCGCGAGGGCGCGGCCGAGGAACTGGACATCGACGGCACCATCGACGGCACGGCGCGTCAGGGCTGGCTGGACATCCACATGCGGCCCGAGCGGCGCAACACGATCAAGGTGTTGCTGTTCCTGGACGTCGGCGGCTCCATGGACGGCCATATCCGGCTGTGCGAGGAGCTGTTCTCGGCCGCGCGCACCGAGTTCAAGAACCTGGAGTTCTTCTACTTCCACAACTGCCTGTACGAAGGGGTGTGGAAGGACAACAGCCGTCGCCACACGGAACGCATCCCGACCTGGGACCTGATCCACAAATACCCCGGCGACTGGCGCGCCATCTTCGTCGGCGACGCGACCATGTCGCCCTATGAGGTGACCATGCCCGGCGGCTCGGTCGAACACTGGAACGAGGAGGCGGGCGCCGTCTGGCTGAAACGCGCCCGCGAACAGTGGGGCAAGTCCGTCTGGCTCAACCCCGTCCCCGAACGGCACTGGTCTTACACCCCCTCGGTCAGCCTGATCGGCGAGGCGATGGAGCACCGCATGTTCCCCCTGACGCTGGACGGCCTGGAGCGGGCGATGCGAACGCTGGCGCGCTAGTCGACGCTGAGAGCGCCGAACGCGGGCTGGATGCCCGCTACGGTCTCCTGGCGGAAAAAATAGCGACCGGGGTGCAGGAAGAAAGTCGCCTCCGACACGCCGGGCGGCAGCAGATAGTGATCCGACGGCGGACCGGCCGTGGCTTCCGCCATCGACAGGGCCTGAATGAGCACCTGCTCGTCCAGCGGCGGAACCTTGACCGTCACGCGCCGCCGCTCGGGATCCGCCGCCAGCCATCCCGGTCGCCCCGCCACAGGCGTCATGCGCGGATGGAAGACCGACAGGTCCATCTTTCCAGCATAGTTGGGCGTGGCGACGCTCTCGCCGTCCTTTGAGACTACAATCGAGTTGTCCGGCGCAAAACGGGCCAGGACAGAGGCCACGTGCGGGGCATCGTTCTGAGGCGCGATCGCGGGCCAGTTCATCGACTGCTCAATGGTCAGCGGATCGATGCCCGTCTTGGCCTTGAGACGCGCGGCGAACCATAAGCCGCCCCGTCCTTCGGTCTCCATCGCGTGACTGTAGCCGACGAAGACGAAAACGCGCGCCTCGGGGTGGGCCGACAGGATGTTGGCGATCAGGTTGTCGGCCTGCGCCTCTTCACGCGCCGCGATCTGCGCTGCGCTGTCCGCGCCCTCGGGGGCCCTTTGGTCGAAGCGCTGTTCATAGTCCGAGAAGCGGTAACCGAGCCGGGCCGCCTCGCGCACCATCTCTGCAAAAACCGGATCGTGGGTGTAGTAGCCGTAGCTGGCCAAGAAGGGCGCGCCCTTCGCATAGGCGCCGATCCGGACAAGCGGCACAGGCTGAGGTTGAGTGAAGGTCTCGGCGGCGAACCAGTCATAGCCCAGTGGGCGCAGCGCCCGCATGACCCGCGCGGCAAAGGCGCGGTGTCCGGAAATATTGTGCGCTTCATTCAGGATGACGATGCGGGTGTCGCGGGCGGCCTCGGTAATGGCCTCGATCGCATCGCGGGCCACGGCGCCGTCAAGATCCGGCGGAACGACTGACGGCCGAGGCGGCCGTTCGTCCAGACCAACGGCGGTCCCCTCATCGCCCAGAAAGGACGCGAACTGGCTGAGCATCTGGCGCGCGGCCTCGTCGCCAGCTTCGGACCTGGCCTTCAGGTCCAGATAGGTGGGCAGATAGCGGCCTTCGCTGAAGAAGAGTTCGTCATTCGACAGCGCCTCTTGCGGCCAAACAGGCGTCGCACGCGCTACGCCCGCCCCTGCAGCCCCTAACAAGATCGATCGACGCGACCACATCTGCTTGCCCCCCGGCAGCACTGACATGACGACGATACTTAAAACAGATTTCGGCAGGACTGTGGCCGCGACCGCCGCCCAGAAAGGGCGGCGGTCAGGACGAAATCAGGCCTTGTCGCCCTTCAGCGCGTCCTTGACGCCGCCAACGGCGTTCTGGACCTTGCCCGCGACCTGGTCGGCGCGACCTTCGGCTTTCAGTTTTTCATCGCCGGTCAGCTTGCCGGCGGCTTCCTTGATCTTGCCGCCGATGTTCTTGGCGGCGCCTTCGATGCGGTCGTGGTCGGGCATGGGGAGCTCCCTGTGGCGGGCCGCCGGGACTGGCGGCCTCTCAGGGAAAACAACTCTTTCTGTTCAGCCGGGTTCCGAGGCGGCGGCGTGACGGTCGCGCAGCCAGCGGGCGACGGCCCAGCTGTGCGCCTCGTGGCGCAGGCTGAACAGGGCGCGCATCGGCTCCAGCCAGACCAGTTCATGATCGGCCTCCTGCTTGGCCGCAGGGTCGGCGCCGGTCACGCTGACGACCCAGACGCCGCCGACGTTGTTGACCGGCGTGCCGTCCGACTTGAGGAAATACTGTCCCGCCTCGGTCACGCGATCGACCGGCTGGACGATCAGGCCGGTCTCCTCGGCGAACTCGCGCACCAGGGCCTGCTGTTCCTTCTCCTCGCCGTCCAGGGCGCCGCCGGGCAGGTCGAAATAGGCGGCGCCGTCGCCACGATCGATGCGCACGCAGGCCAGGCGGCCGTCGCGCTCGGCGATGCCGAAGACGGCGGGGCGGTGGATGTAGTCGAGCCCCGGGCGGGCCGTGCCGAACTGAAGCTTCATCTCGCGGAGCTTAAACCCGCCGTCCCGCCGGACGGAACCCCCAAAGCGCCGTCAGAGATCGAACGTCAGGCGGGCCCGCACGCCATGATGGGAGGGATCGACCTCGATCGCCGAACGCAGCCCCCCGGCCATGGCCGAGATGATCTTCGAGCCCAGGCCCGTGCCCTTGGGCTGGCCGTCGCCCAGGCCCGGCCCGTCGTCCTCGACCGTCAGCAGAGCGCGGCGCCCGTCCTCCAGCCGCTCCAGAATGACCCGGATCTCGCCCGGCGCGCCGGGCTCATAGGCGTATTTGACGGCGTTGGTGACCAGTTCGGTGACGATGACCCCCAGGGAGACCGCCTGATCGGTCGTCACCTGCAGCGACTCGGCACGCAGGGCCAGCCGCGGCCCGCCGCCGTCGGGGCCGATGGACTTGCCCAGCTCCTCGACCAGACCGACGAGATAGTCGTCCATCTGCACCCGCTCGACGTCGGCCGAGGTGTAGAGGCGGCGATGGACATGGGCCACGGCCTCGATGCGGACCTGGGCCTCGCGCAGGGCGTCGCGCGCGCCCTCGTCGGCGAGTTGGCGCAGTTGCAGCGAAATGAAGCTGGAGACCAGCTGCAGGGAATTGCCGACGCGGTGGTTCACTTCACGCAGCAGGGCCTCGGCGCGGTCGCGCGCCCGGCGGACCTCCTCTTGCGCCAGTTCGTTCTCGCGCTCCAGGCGGCGGCGCAGCAGGGCGTCCTCGATCGCCGAGCGCAGCAGGGCGGTGAAGTCCTCGGACACGTCCTTGATGACATAGTCGGCGGCCCCGGCGCGCAGGGCGGCCACGGCGATGCGACCGTCCTGGGCTCCCGTGACATAGACCACCGGCGGCGGGGTCGGCAGGGCCAGGATGTCGGGCAGGACGTCCAGCCCTTCGCGGCCGGGCATGTAGTGGTCCAGGGCGCAGACGTCGAAGCGGCCCGCCTTCAACGTCTCATAGCCGGTGTCGGCGTCGGGCGCGCAGACGACCTCGTAGCCGTGACGCCCGAGCTCCTTCTGGACCAGCCGCGACAAGCCGCGGTCGTCGTCGATGTACAAGAGACGGATGGCGGCCCCCGGTTCCGTCACGGCGTCAGAACTCGGGCGCCTGCATGACCGACAGGAACAGACCCAGCTGGCGGATGGCGCCGGCGAAGGCCTCATAGTCCACCGGCTTGGTGATGTAGACGTTGCAGCCCAGGTCGTAGCAGCGCTGGATCTCGGCCTTGTCGTCCGTGGTGGTCAGCACGACGACGGGCGTGCGCCGCAGATTCTCGTCCGACTTGACCTTCTCCAGGATGTAGGCGCCCGACATTTCCGGCAGGTTCAGGTCCAGGAGGATCAGCAGGGGCCCCTCTTGGCGGACCTCGTCGCTGAACAGATAGTCCAGCGCCGCCTCTCCGTGATCGAAATGGACGATGTCGTTGGCGATGTTGGCGCGCCGGATGTTCTTCTCGATGAGCTTGGCGTGCCCCAGGTCGTCCTCGACCATGACGATCTTCACGGAGTGGCTCACAGGCGTTCTCCTTGGTAGTCGACCAGCATAGGCAGATGTTTCGGAAATTTCAGGTGGAAAGTCGACCCCTGGCCCAGTTCTGATTCGATCTCGATCGAGCCTCCGAGACGCCGCACGATGTTGCGCACGAAGGCCAGGCCCAGCCCCTCGCCCGGCCTGTCCTGCTTGCCCGAGCGGCGGAAGAGTTCGAAAATCCGCTCATGGTCCTTGGGCGAGACGCCCCGGCCGTTGTCGATGACGCGATACTCGACCCAGCCGTCGGGCAGCGCCTGCCCCTGAATCTCGACGCGGACGGGGCGGTCGGGCTGCTGATACTTCACTCCGTTGTCGATCAGATTGCCGAATATCTGCTCCACCGCCAGGCGGTCGCTCTCCAGCACCGGCAGAGGCCCGACCACGATCTCGCCGCCCGCCTCGGCGACCTGGTGGTGGACGGTGTCGGCGATGGAGCGGACCAGACGGGTCATGTCCAGCGGTTCGGGCGCCAGGGCGCGTCGCCCTTCGCGCGACAGACGCAGGATGGCGTTGATCAAGCGATCCATCTTGGCCGTCGAGGTGCGGATGAAGCCCACCGCCTCGGGCGCGTCCTCGCGCACGGCGCGCAGGGCCTCGGGGTCCACCGCGCCGGGCCGGGCCGTCTCGAACGCCGTCAGCTGCTCGTCCGCCATCCTGGCCACCTGCTCCAGTTCGGAGGTGTAGCCCATGACGTTGACCAGGGGCGCGCGCAGATCGTGGCTGACGATATAGGCGAAGCGCTGAATCTCCTCATTGGCCCGGGTCAGTTCGGCCGTGCGGGCGCGCACCTCGTTCTCCAGCCCCGCATTGACCCGGTCCAGTTCGAAATGCGCCGCCTCGATCTCAGCCACATAGCGGCGCACCATCCAGACGCTGATCCCCGCCAGAACCAGGATCAGCAGCCCGGCCAGGGCGTTGACCGCCACGGTCACCGCCTGGGCCCATTCCGACTGGCGGGTGCGTTCGGCCAGGCGTCGCGCCTCGATGGCGTCGATGGCGGCCAGTTCGACCCGCATGGCGTCCGTCAGCGCCTTGCCCTGGCCGCCGCGAATGCGCGACACCGCCTCGCCGATGCGGCCCGTCCGGGTCAGGTCGATGGTTTCGTCCATCAGGGCCAGCCGATCGCGGGCCATCCGCTTGACCTTGGCCACGCGGGCCGAGGACTCGGGGTCATTCCGCACCAGGGTCTCCAGGCGATCCAGAACCCCCGGCAGCCTGGCGACGGCGTTGTCGTGCACGCTCAGATATTCGGCCCGCGCCGTCAGCATGAAGCCGCGCTGGCCCGTCTCCGCATCGGCGAGCAGCATCACCGTGTCCTTCGCCGCCAGACGCACCTGCTGGCTGTGATCGACCGTGTCGTTGTAGCGGGAGGTGCGCTGGATCATCACCAGCGTCGCCGTATTGACCGCCAGCAGCAGCAGCAGCGCCAGGGCCAGAAGAGCGATGATGGAGCGGCTGAGGGTCGGGGTGCGCAGGAAGGTTCCGAAGGTGCGCAGGGCCGGCCGAATGCGTTTCATGCTGCGAACCTTATTGGCCGCCGGGGCCGTGTCCAGCCATTAACCCGCGCCGACCTAGACCGTTCCGACGGTCCTGAGGCGGGCCTTGGGGTGAATCTCGTTCTGGCTCATCACCACCGTCTGTCCCCGGAAGCGTTCGATGATCGAACGGACATAGGGGCGCGCCTGGGGGCCGGTCAGCAGGACCGGATTCTCGCCCGTCATGGCGGCGCGCTCGAACACGTCGCGGACGGCGCGGATGAAATCCTGAAGCTTGCTGGGCGCCATGGCCAGCTGCTTGTCCTCGCCCGGCCCGACCAGGCTCTCGGCGAAGGCCTGCTCCCACTCCGGCGACAGGGTGACGATGGGCAGGGCGCCGTCGTCGGCCTTGTTCTGCCAGCACAGCTGACGCGCCAGGCGGCTGCGGACATGCTCGACCAGGGTGGCGACGCTGGTGGTGTGGGGCGCCGCCTCGGCCAGGCCTTCCAGGATGGCGGGCAGGTCGCGGATAGAGACCTTCTCGCGCAGCAGGCTTTGCAGCACCCTTTGCAGGGTGGTGACGGTGACGACCGAGGGGATCAGTTCCTCGACCAGCTTCTGCTCCTCGCCCTTCAGCTCCTTCAGCAGCTTCTGCACCTCGGCGTAGGAGAGCAGCTCGGCCATGTTCTCCTTGAGGATTTCGGTCAGATGCGTCGTCAGCACCGTGGAGGGATCGACGATGGTGTAGCCGCGGAAGGTCGCCTCTTCGCGCAGGGACTCGTCGATCCAGGTGGCGGGCAGGCCGAAGGCGGGCTCGCGCGTGTGTTCGCCAGGCAGTTCGACCTGACGCCCCGCCGGGTCCATGGCCATCAGCGAGCCCAGGCGCACCTCGCCCGAGCCGGCGTCCATCTCCTTGATGCGGATGGCGTAGCCCTGATTGGACAGGCGCATGTTGTCCAGGATGCGCACGCTGGGCATGACGAAGCCGTACTCCTGGGCCAGCGAACGGCGCAGGGCGCGGATCTGGTCCGTCAGGCGCCGCCCCTCCAGATCGTTGATCAGGGCCAGCAGGGCGTAGCCCAGTTCGATCTTCACCTCGTCGATGGTCAGGGCGGTGGCGATCGGCTCCTCGACGTCCTCCTTGGGCTTGAGGTCGACAGGCTCGGCGGGCGGCGGCTTCAGCCGGTCGCGGCCCAGCCTCCAGGCCATGAACCCCGTGCCCAGCGCCAGCGCCGCGAAAGGCAGCAACGGCATCCCCGGAATCAGGCCGATCAGCCCCGCCGTGCCCGACACCACGCCCAGGGACACCGGATTGGTGGCCAGCTGGGTGACGAACGCCTTGTCGGCCGAGCCCTCGACCCCGGCCTTGGTCACCAGGAAGCCCGCCGCGACCGAAACGATGATGGCCGGAATCTGAGTCACCAGGCCGTCGCCGACGGTCAGCTGCACATAGGTGTTGGCGGCGTCCATGGCCGGCATGCCGTGCTGCAGCACCCCGATCAGCAGGCCGCCGATCACATTGATGAAGGTGATGATCAGGCCCGCCACGGCGTCGCCGCGCACGAATTTGGAGGCGCCGTCCATGGCGCCGAAGAAGGTCGATTCCTGCTCCAGCTCCTTGCGGCGCAGCTTGGCCTGGTCCTCGTTGATCAGGCCCGCCGACAGGTCGGCGTCGATGGCCATCTGCTTGCCCGGCATGGAGTCCAGGGTGAAGCGGGCCGAGACCTCGGCGATCCGGGTCGCGCCCTTGGTGATGACCACGAAGTTCACCACCAGCAGAATGGCGAAGATGATCACCCCGATGATGAAGTTGCCTCCCATCATCAGCTCGCCGAAGGCCTGGATGATCTTGCCGGCGCTGTCGTGGCCTTCCTGGCCGTGGCTAAGGATCAGCCGCGTCGAGGCCAGGTTCAGCCCCAGCCGGTACAGCGTCGAGACCAGCAGCACCGTCGGGAAGATGGCGAAGTCCAGCGGCCGCTTCATCATCACGGCCGTCATCAGGATCAGCACGCTGGACACCAGCGAGATCGCCAGCAGCAGATCCAGAAGCATCTTCGGGATCGGCACGATCAGCAGCATGATGACGGCGATGACGCCGACCGCCATGCCCACCTCGCCGCGCAGCAGCCAGCCGAGCGCGTCGCGCCCGGTGGGGCGCGCCAGGCCGTCCTTCATCAGGATCGGCGCGTCAGCCATGACGACGAGCGCAGCTCATGGCGCCTGATGACAGGATTCGCCGGGTCTCAACCATGCCCCAGCGCCTTGAGCGCCTGCCGGGTCGCATCGGCGATCACCATCTCGCGCTGGGCGTCGGTCGATTCCTTCGTGGCGTGGAAATAGACCGCGATGGCGATAGCGGGCCCGTTCGGCGGCAGGATCAGGCCGATGTCGTTGGTCGGGCCATAGCCGCCGGTGCCGGTCTTGTGCGCCACAGTCCAGCCGGCGGGGACGCCCGCCTTGATCCGCCCCTGGCCCGTCGGCGTATCGATCAGCCAGCGCATCAGCAGGGCCTTCGACGCCGGGCTCAGCGGCGTGTCGGCCGCAACGAGAAGACGCTGGATGTTCCGCACCGACTGATCGGGCGTGATGGTGTCCTTGTCGCCGTCCTCCCGATTCATCTCGGGCTCGAGCCGGTCGACGCGCGTGCTGTCATCGCCGATGCCGCGATAGAAGGCGCGGAAGGGCTCCAGCCCGCCCATTTCGCGGATCAGGATGTTGGCGGCGGGGTTGTCGCTGACCTCGACCGTCCCCTTCATCAACTGCTCGATCGTCAAGGTCGAACCGACCGCCGGTTCCGTGACCGGGGCGTGGGAGATCATGTCGGCCTGCGTCACCGGGATCGCCCGGTCCAGCCGTTCCTGCCCCGCCTGGACGCGCAGCAGGGTCGCCGCCGCCAGATACATCTTGAAGGTCGAGCAATAGACGAACCGTTCGTCGCCGCGCCAGGCGGCGCGCTGGCCCTCGGTCGCGGCCGAGACGCCCAGACGGCCGCCGTGGCGGGCCTCCAGCGCCGACAGGTCCAGGTCGAACACGGCCGGTTCGGACGCCGCAGGCTCTGTCGGCCGCGCACAGGCTCCCAGAGCCAGAGCCCCCGCGCCGATCAGCAGGGTGCGACGGTCCGCGCGCATCGGATCAGCCCGCCGCGCCGTAAGCGGCCGCGACGCCGGACTGAGGCGCCGGGATCGGCGTGCCCGCGTCGGCGTATTCGTTCAGCTTGTTGCGCAGGGTGCGGATGGAGATGCCCAGGATCGTCGCCGCATGGGTGCGGTTGCCCAGGCAGTGGCTGAGCGTGTCCAGGATCAGGGTCTTCTCCATCTCGGCCACCGTCTGACCGACGAAGCTGCGGGTCACGGCGTCGGCTAGCTGGGCCGCCTGACCGGCCACGCCCGCGTCATAGGCCGAGGCGGCGGGCGCGGCCTGAGCCCCCTCCCCGCCCAGCAGAGGACGGCCGTCCGGCAGACGGATGGCGTCGACGTCGATCTCCGTCACCGCCGCCAGCAGGACGGCGCGGTGCATGGCGTTCTCCAGCTCGCGCACGTTGCCGGGCCAGCGGTGGCCGACCAGGGCGCGCCTGGCTTCGGGTCCGATGGCGCGCGGCGGCACGCCGTTGGCGGCGGCGTACTTCTTGACGAAGTGATCGGCCAGGACGGCGATGTCGCCCGGACGTTCGCGCAAGGACGGCAGGCGCAGGTTCACCACGTTCAGCCGGTACAGCAGGTCTTCGCGGAAGGTCCCCTCGGCCACGGCCTTGGCCAGGTCGCGGTTGGAGGTGGCGATGATGCGGATGTTGACCGGCACGGGCTTGGACCCGCCGACGCGGTCGATCACCCGCTCCTGGATGGCGCGCAGCAGCTTGGCCTGAAGCCGGGCGTCCATCTCGCTGATTTCGTCCAGCAGCAGGGTGCCGCCGTCGGCCTCCTCGAACTTGCCGATGCGGCGGGCCACGGCGCCGGTGAAGGCCCCCTTCTCGTGGCCGAACAGCTCGGACTCCAGCAGGTTGTCGGGAATGGCGGCGCAGTTGACGCTGATGAAGGCCTTGTCGGCGCGGCGCGAGTGGGTGTGCAGATAGCGCGCCATCACCTCCTTGCCGACGCCGCTTTCGCCGGTGATCAGGATGGAGGCCTCCGAGCGCGCCACCTGGTCGGCCAGCTGGATCACCGACTTCATCGCCGGGTCGGCCGAGATCATCGGCCGCTCGTCGTCGGCCACGGCGGACAGGACGGCGGCGATCAGGTCCGCCTCGGGCGGCAGGGGGATGAACTCCTTGGCCCCCGCGCGGATGGCGTCGGCCGCCTCCTTGGCGTCGGCGTCGACGCCGCAGGCCACGACCGGCACATGGATGCGCTCGGCGTCGTTGGCGGCGATCAGGGCGGCGATGTCGATGCGGTAGTCGACCATCAGCAGGTCCGCGCCCTGCCCCCGGCGCAGTTGCTCGGTCGCCTGATCGGCGCGTTCGACGTGCTGGACCTTGGCGCCGTGCGCCATGGCCATCTTCACCGCCGTCGCCAGTTGCCCGCTGAGCCGGCCCACCACCAGAAGACGCATCGCCCTACTCCTTCAAATCCTGTCGATGACGAGGCGGCCGATCAGGCGCCCTTGTCCTCGGTCTTGATGATTTCCGTCATGGTCACGCCCAGGCGGTCCTCGACGACGACGACCTCGCCGCGCGCCACCAGGCGGTTGTTGACGAAGATGTCGATCGCCTCGCCGACCTTGCGGTCGAGCTCCAGCACCGAGCCCTTGTTGAGCTTCAGCAGCTGGGCGACCGACATGTGCGCCTTGCCCAGAACGGCCGAGATGTTGACCGGCACGTCGAAGACGGGCGCCAGGTCGGCGGCCGATTTCTCGCCGCCCTCGTCGGCCAGGTTCAGTGCGGTGGATTCGCCGAATTCCTCGAGCGAAAGATCGTCGGTGGCCATCAGAAGCCCCTCCTGTCATGGGCGTCGCCTTCCAGGGGCGACGGCTCGGCGTGGCCGGCTTCGGCGGCCAGGGCGGCGTCGAGGGCGGCGGCCACGCGGCCTTCCGCCTCGGCGGGATCGAACTCGGCGCGGCCGTCGGCCCATTCCAGGGCGAAGGCGGCGGCGGGCCGGTGCGGCTCGTCGCGGAACACCACCAGGCCGGAGAACCCCGCCTGGGCGCAAAGAGCCTCGATCTGGGCGCGGCCGTCCTCATCCAGGCCCGAGGCGCGGATCAGGAGGCGCGGCGTGGCGTCCATCTCCTGCCCCAGGGCCTCGATGGCGGCCTCCAGAGGACGGCGCGGGAAACGGTCGAAGGCGGCCGAAGCCATGACCCGGGCGGCCGCCAGCGCCAGTTCGGCGGACTCGCGCCGGTGCGCCTCGGCCACGCCGCGCAGGGCCGTCGCCGCCTGGGACACCGTTTGCGCCAGGATCGACAGGGCGTCGGCGCGCAGAGCCTCGGCTTCGGCCAGGGCCTGCTGGCGGGCCTCCAGCCGGGCCTGGGCCACCAGGGCCTCGACCTCGGCCGGGGCGAATGACCGCTTGACCGGCCTCCAGGTCGAAGCGCGCACCACGGCGCCGTCGGCCCCGAATTCAGTGTCGAAGGCGAAAGGTCTGGCGTTGGAGGGAATCGCGGTCATGTCAGTAGATCAACTCGTCGTCGCCGCCCTGGCCGGCCAGCATGATCTCGCCGCGCGCCGCCAGATCCTTGGCCACCTGGACCATGGCCATCTGGGCGTTGTCGACGTCCTTGAGGCGGACAGGCCCCATGGAATCCATGTCCTCGCGCATGATCTTCGAGGCGCGCTCGGACATGTTGGAGAAGAACATTTCGCGCAGGGCGTCCGAGGCGCCCTTCAGCGCCAGGCCCAGCTGATCCTTCTCGACCGCGCGCAACAGGGTCTGCACCCCGCCGGGGTCGAGACGCGACAGGTCCTCGAACACGAACATCAGGGCGCGGATGCGCTCGGCCGCGTCGCGGTTGCGTTCCTCCAGGGCGCCGATGAAGCGGGCCTCGGTCTGGCGGTCGAAGCTGTTGAAGATGTCGGCCATCAGCTCATGGCTGTCGCGCTTCGAGGTCCGCGCGAGGTTGGACATGAACTCGGCGCGCAAGGTCTGTTCGATCTTGTCGAGGATGTCGCGCTGCACCGGCTCCATGCGCAGCATCCTCTGGACGCACTCCAGGGCGAAGTCCTCGGGCAGGGAGGTCAGCACCCGCGAGGCGTGGTCCGGCTTGATCTTCGACAGGACCACCGCCACCGTCTGCGGATATTCGTTCTTCAGATAGTTGGCGAGCACGGCCTCGTTCACATTGCCGAGCTTGTCCCACATGGTGCGGCCGGCCGGACCGCGAATCTCCTCCATCAGGGCCTCGACCCGTTCGCCGGGCATGAAGGAGGACAGCAGACGCTGCGTCTGCTCATAAGAGCCCATCAGCGAGCCCGACCCGCCGATGCCGGAGACGAATTCGACCAGCACCGCCTCGACCACGGCGGCGGTGACGCTGCCCAGGCTCGCCATGGCCTGGGAGACCTCCTTGATCTCCTCATCGTCGAGCTGCTGCCACAGGGCGGTGTGCTCCTCGCCCAGAGACAGCAGAACGACGGCGGCCTTTTCCGGCCCCGTCAGCTTGTTGGCGTCATCGACCGCCGCGCCCTTCGACATCAAACGCGCCGCCATCAGCTTTCATGCATCCAGGCGCGCAGGATCGCCGTGGATTCCTCTGGATGGCTGTCGACGAAATCGGCGACCTTCTTGATGGAGGACGCCTTCACCTGCCCCTCGATGCGGGCGATGTCGATGCGCTGCTCCATGTCGCTGGGTCCGGCCAGCATCGGCGCCCCGCCGCCCGGCAGGACGCCGCCGACCACCTGGGCGTCCACAGCCGTGACGGGAATGCCGTTGGCCCCCACGACGACCGGCGCGCCGCCAGGTCCGGTCGCCGCCTTCAGCAGCGGGCGCAGGACGAAGAAGACGAGGACGAAACCCGTCACCACCAGGATCAGCAGTTCGATCCCGCGCATGATGTCGTTCTTGTCGAAGGCGAACAGCGACGATCCCTTCTCCTCGCCCGGCGCGGCCGAGGGCTCGCGGTTGAAGCGGACGTTGACCACCTCCAGCTTGTCGCCGCGCGTCTCGTCGATGCCGACGGCGGCGGCGACCAGGGCCTTGATCTGCTGCACTTCCTCGGGCGTGCGGGCGGCGTAGGTCGGCTCGCCCTTGCCGCCGGCGGCGGGGGTGTATTTGCCGTCGACCGCGACCGAGACCGACAGCTTCTTGACCTCCCCGGGCTCCTTCACCGTCGTCGTCGTGGTGTTGGAGATTTCGTAGTTGGTCGTCTCGGTGTTTTCCGAGTTGGTCGAACCGATCGGCGTCGTATTCGGCGCCTCGCCGCCGGGAATGTTGTTGGTCGCGGTGACGCCGCCGTCGGCCTGGCCGGTCGTGTCCTGCGACTGGCTGCCGTTGGTCGAGGTCGAGCGGACGACCTGGCCGTCCGGGTCGAACTTCTGCTCCTGGGTGGTCGAGCGGCTGTGGTCGATGTCGGCCGTGACCTGGACGCGCGCGGCCCCCGCGCCGACCACGCCCTCGACGATGTCCTTGATGCGGGCCTGCATCTGGGCCTCGGTCGAGGCCTTGGCCGCCTCGGCGGTGGCCGAGGTGAAGCCGGTGTCCTCGGACCCTGCCGCCAGGGTGCGGTTGGCCTGGTCCGTCACCGTGACCTTTTCGGGCTTCAGGTTCGGCACGGACGAGGCGACGACGTTGCGGATGGCGCGCACCTGATCGGCCGTCAGATCGCGGCCCGACAGGCCCACCACCACGGCGGCGGTCGGGTCGATGGCGGCGGCCTGGAACATCTCGCGCCGGGGCATGGTGATGTGGACGCGGGCGGAGGAGATGCCGCGCATCGACATGATGGTGCGCGACAGCTCGCCCTGCAGGGCGCGCTGCTCGTTCAGATTCTGCTGGAACTCCGTCTGGCCCAGCACCGACTGGTTGTCGAAGATCTCGTAGCCGACGCTGCCCGAGGTCACGAGCCCCTTGCCCGCCAGCATCAGGCGCGCCGTGCCCACCTCGTCGCGGCTGACGAAGATGGTCGAGCCGTCGCCCTTGGAGGAGTATTTGATGCCCGCCTGGTCCAGGGCGGAGCTGATCTCGGACGCTTCGCGCAGGTCGAGGTTGGAATAGAGCAAGGCGTCCGGCGCCTGGTCCACGCGCAGCATGACGGCGACCAGGACGGCGGCCACGCCCGCGGCCACGCCCAGGATGGCGGCCAAGCGTCCGATGCCGAACCTTTTCAAAGCCTCCGTGAAGCCGCCCACGCGCCATCGCCCCTGCACACGCGGGACGAACCGAACCCGCTAGGCAGAAACTGCCGCCTGGATGGTAAATGCGGCGTTAAGAGGCGTTAAAGACTTGGGGAATCCCAATGCCCCGCTTCCGGCCGACGCCGCCCTCGCCGGCCGGAAGCGGGGCAAGAAAAAGGGGCTGCGGGACCATCACGCCCCGCACCCCCTTTCAGCGCCCCCAGGCGCCCGCCCGCCTCACGAAGGAGACGGGCTAAGCTGTCGAAGATCGATCAGACCTTCGGAACCTTCAGACCTTCTGGGCGGCCGCCTTCTCGTCGGCGGCGGCCTGGATGCGGGCCTCGGCGATGGCGTCGGCGATCAGATGGGTCGGCCTGTTCTCGGCGGCCGAACGCTCGAGGATCTCCTCAAAGGTCTCCATCAGGCGCGACAGCTTGCCCTCGACCCACGAGGCGTCATAGGCGCCGCCGGTCTGGCGCGCGTTCATTTCCGAGGCGACGTTGATGATGCCGCCGCCGTTGACGACGTAGTCGGGCGCATACAGGACGCCGCGCTTGAACAGTTCGTCGCCGATGTCGGCGGTGGCCAGCTGGTTGTTGGCGGCGCCGCACACGGCCTTGACCTTCAGGCGGTCCAGCGTCTGGGGGTTCAGCGTCGCGCCCAGGGCGCACGGGGCGTAGATGTCGGCGGCGACGTCATAGATAGCGTCCGGGGCGACGATCTCGGCGCCGGTCCTGGCGGCGACTGCCTCCAGGTTGGCCTGGTTGACGTCGGTGATGATCAGCTTGGCGCCGGCCTTGTGCAGCTTCTCGGCCAGATAGGCGCCGACGTGACCCACGCCCTGGACGGCGACGGTCAGGCCGGTCATGTCGTCCTGCTTGAACAGGCGGCGCGCGACGACCAGGTTCGAGCGGAACACGCCCTCGGCCGTGACCGGGCTGGGATCGCCCGAGGCTTCCGGGCCGTCCTTCAGGCCCAGGACGTATTCGGTGACCTTGCGGGCTTCGGCGATGTCCTCGACCGAGGTGCCGACGTCCTCGGCGGCGTAGTAGCGGCCGCCCAGGCCGTTCAGATAACGGCCGAAGGCATGGAACAGCTCAGGCGACTTCTGGGTGCGGCTGTCGCCGATGATGACCGACTTGCCGCCGCCCATCTCCAGGTCCGCGACGGCGTTCTTGTAGCTCATGCCCTTGGACAGGCGCAGCACGTCTTCCAGCGCATCGGCGGCGGTGGCGTAGTTCCACATGCGGGTGCCGCCCACGGCCGGGCCGCGCGCGGTCGAGTGCACAGCGACAATCGCCTTCAGGCCGGTTTTCTCGTCATAAAAGGCGTGGACGCCTTCATGGTTCGCGAAAGAAGGAGAATCAAACAGCGTCATGCCCATGACAGGCCTTTCCTGGGGTACTTTTTTGTGCGGAAGGACATACGCGCCTCGCCGACGAACGGCAAGCATCGCCGTGTCGACGCCGCCAGTTCCGGTCGGACTGCGGAATTCCTCCCGGATATCCGAACCTTCTCCGCCTCAGCGCGCCTTCGGATCAGCCTCGAGGGCAGGCAGCACGGGCGGCGCGCCGGACGGCAGGGGCCGGGCCGGATCGCGCAGCCAGGCTTCGACGTCGGCGAAGACGGTCTCGGCCTGAAGGTCGCGGTTCAGGATGTGCCAGCCGTCGGCGTAGTAGCCGGTCGTCAGGTTCGGCCGCTCGCCCGCCTGTTCCAGGGCGCGGCGCATCGGCCGTTTGGTGATGATCTGATCGTGGGCGCCGTACAGCAGCAGGGTCGGCGTCTCGACCCGGCCCAGACGCCGGCTCGCCGTCTCCATCAGATCGACCAGGCCGTACAGGGAATCGAACCGCGTCGACAGGATCGACAGGGGGTCGCGGCCGTTGCGGATCAGCTCAAGCGTATTGTCCGAGGCGCGGATGTCGCGCACCGCGAAGGACGGCGGCTCGACCCGGCGGGCGCCCATCAAGCGGGCGGCGGCCCATAGCCCTGCGCGGTTGACGGCGCCCTGGCTTGACCAGCCCCAGACGCCGGGCGCCAGCAGCACCACCCGATCGGCGTCGGGCGGCGCGTCGGAGCCGAAGGCGGCGATGGCCGAGGAGCCGCCCATGCTCTCGCCCGCCACCACGATCAGGGCGCCCGGCCGCTCGGCCCGGACCAGGGCGACGATGGTGCGCAGGTCCTGGCTGGTCAGGCTTTCGGCCGCGAACTCGCCCCGGTTGGGGGCCAGGCCGAAGCCGCGCTGGTCATAGGCCCAGGTCTCGATGCCGCGCTGCGCCCACCACGGCCCGGCGAAGCGGAAGGAGGCGTAGTGGTCGTTGAAGCCGTGCAGGGCGACGATGACCGCCCAGGGCGCCTGTCCTTGCGGGCTCCAGCGCAGATAGGGCAGCCGCGCCCCGTCCTGCACCACGAAGGCGCCGCGCCCCAGGGTTCCCGCCTCGATGCGCGGCCCGTTGAAACCGGCGGGCGGCGTCAGGGGCGGCTGCACGTGCGGCGTGGCGCAGGCGGCGAGGGCGAGAGAGAGGAGCGCGGCGGCGATGACTCCCCTTCCTTCTCCCCTCGAGGGAGAAGGTGGCTTGCGAAGCAAGACGGATGAGGGGGCTGTCGGCCGCACCCTGACCATCAACCGTCTGAAGCGCCGATAGAGCCCCCTCATCCGAGCGCCTCCGGCGCCCACCTTCTCCCTCGAGGGGAGAAGGAAAACACTTTGGGTCACGCCAATATCTCCCTCACCCGCTCTCGAAGGTAGGGCAGAACCTCCGCCTCGAACCAGGGGTTCCTCTTCAGCCAGGCCGTATTGCGCCAGGACGGATGCGGCAGGGGCAGGACAGCAGGCGCATAGTCGCGCCAGCCGCGGACCGTCTCGGTCATGTTCGCTTGGACCGCCGCGCCCAGCGCCCAGGCCTGCGCATAACCGCCGACCAGCAGGGTCAGTTCGACCTTCGGCAGTTCGGCCAGCAGGCGCGGCCTCCACAGCTCGGCGCAGCGGCGCGGCGGGGGATAGTCGCCGCCCTTGGGATCGGTGCCGGGAAAACAGAAGGCCTGGGCCGCCACGCCGATGCGCGGGTCGCCGTAGAAGGTCGCCTCGTCCACCCCCATCCAGTCGCGCAGGCGAACCCCGGACGGATCGGTGAACGGCAGGCCGCTTTCATGCACGCGCCGCCCCGGCGCCTGGCCGCAGATCAGCAGCCGGGTTTCGGGCGCGACCATGACCACCGGACGCGGCGTATGCGGCAGCAGTCCCAGGCACGCCCGGCAGGCGCGGATGTCGGCCAGGACCTCGTCCAGGCCGGCGTCCGGATCAGTCGAAATCGTCATCCGACGCTTCGACCGGCGGCAGCGCCGCGAGGGCCGCGGCCGTCTCCGCCTCGGTCGGGAGGCGCAGACGGATCACGCCTCGGAAGGCGTTGGGATCGACCGGCTTGCCCTTCTTGGTGATGGTCAGCCGGCCCTGACGCATCAGGCCCAGCGCCGTCGCCTTCACCTTGGGCAGCATCCGCTGCCACTGCTCGGGCTGCAGTTCCTTGGCCACATCGGCCGGTTCGATGCTCTTGCCGCCGACGTTCTTGGGATCGGCCTTGGCCAGTTTTTCGAAAATGGCCGCTTCGATTGGATCGCTCATAGGGGCTATATGCTGCACCGCGAGATCAGAAAGAAGGCGTAATCGGCATGGTCGGCAGGATCACAGTTTCGGAAGGCGAGTTTGCGGGCTGGGAGACCTATGAGGTGTCGGGGACGACCTTCGATTCCACCGTCGGCCCCTTCTATCGCCGGCCCGACCCGGACGGCTCGATGCGCTGCGCCTTCCGCGCCGAGCAGAAGCACATGAATTTCGGCGGCCGGATGCACGGCGGCTGCCTGATGACCTTCGCCGACATCGCCATGTTCCAGCTCGCCTATCAGGAGATGGAAGGCGCCTCGGGCGTGACCGTGCAACTGGACTCCACCTTCATCGACGGCGCCTATGTCGGCGAGTTGATCGAGGCGACCGGCCAGGTGACGAAGGCGGGCAAGAGCCTGATCTTCGTGCGCGGCCAGATCACCACGGGCGAGCGCCTGCTGATGACCTTTTCCGGCGTGATCCGGAAATTCACGCCGCGCGGTTGAACCGCACCGCGAGCGCCAGGACCAGGGCGACGGCCGCCGCCGGCCACAGGGCGATCAGCCCCAGGCGGCCGTAGACGAACGCCCCCGTCATCGCGCCCCCGGCCAGCCCCGCCCAGAGCGCCGCATAGGGCCGGAACGCCCAGGGGTCGCCGCCGCGCAGGGCGGCGGCCAGGGCATGGCCCGTCTTGACCAGGGCTCCAGTCATATAGGTCAGGCTGACCCCGACCTCGCCGTCGCGCAGGAAGACCGAGTTCTCGACCGCCATGGCCAGGACCATCAGGCCGATCGCCAGGGGCGCGAAGCCCGCCCCGGCCGCGACGGCGGCGCCCGCCAGCAACGCCGCCTCCAGCGCCAGAACCCGGCTGCGCGAGCGCGCCCCCTCCCCGCCCGCGACCAGGGCGCCGAGCATGGCGCCCAGCACGAACAGCCCGAGCACGCCCGCCACCGCGCCCGCCGCCGGCCACCGCCCCTCGGCCAGGCTGACGGCCAGGCGGGTGGTGTTGCCGCTCATGAAGGAGACGAACACCCCGCCCAGATGCAGGAAGCCCAGGCTGTCGACATAGCCCGCCAGGGCGGCCAGCAGCAGGGCCAGCCAACGATCCGGCGTCGTCAGCGTCCGCAAGGCAGGCTCACATCCCCGCCGCCGCCGCCGGACGGGCGCGACAGGCCTCCAGCCAGCGGGCCAGATGCGTCAGCTCCTCGGGCGGGCGGTATTTGACCAGGCGGGCGAAATCCAGACCCACGGCGCCGACGATGTCGGCGATGGTGAAGCGGTCGGCGGCGATGAACTCATGCTCCGCCAGATGCCGGTCCAGCGTCTTCATGAACCGCTCGGCGCCCAGGCGGTTGTATTCGGCGACCTGGGGCTGGGGCGCCTCCAGCGCGGCCAAGGCCGGATGGGTGAAGCGCACGTTCAGCATCATCGGATTGGCCAGATACATCTCGCACCGGCGCATCCACATCTCGATGATGGCCTGCTCTTTCGGATCGCGGCCGAACAGGTTCGGCTCGGGGTGCAGGGCCTCCAGGTAGCGGCAGATGGCGATGGATTCCGTCAGGCAGGTCCCGTCGTCCAGCTCCAGCGCCGGGACGTGCGGCACGCCGAACTTGGCGCGATAGGCCGGTGTGCGGTGCTCGCCCGCCAGAAGCTCGATCTCGACCAGTTCGACGTCGGTCACGCCCTTCTCGGCCATGACCCAGCGGACGCGGCGCGGATTGGGCGCGCGACGGCTTTCATAGAGCTTCATCAGAGGGTTCCCTTCGGCTGACCCGGGACGCTACTAGGCGAAGACGGCGGCGGGCAAGGCCCCGACGATGCAGGCCGTCATCAGGGTCGCCAGGAATCCCGCCAGCAGCGCCTTCCACACCATGCCCAGCACCTCTTCGCGCCGCTCGGGCATCAGCACCGACAGGCCGGTGACGGTGATCCCGACCGAGCCGATGTTGGCGAAGCCGCACAGGGCATAGGTCATCAGCATCCGGGTGCGCTCGCTCATCTCGGCGGCCGGGACCTTGCCCAGTTCGATGAAGGCGACGAACTCGGTCAGGGTCAGCTTGACCCCCAGCAGCCAGCCCGCCTTCGACGCCTCGGCCCACTCCACCCCGGTCAGCCAGGCCACGGGCGCGAACAGCACGCCCAGGATGCGCTCGACCGTCAGCGGCTCTCCGGCGATGACGAAGCCGCCCAGGATGACGTTGGCCAGGGCCACCAGGGCCACGAAGACGATCAGCACGGCCGAGATGTTGAGCACCACCATCAGGCCGTCGGACGTGCCCTTGACGATGGCATCGACGGCGCTGTCGTATTTCAAGGCCGAGTTGTAGTCGGCCACCGCCCCGCCCTCGCCGGGCTTTTCGGGGATGATGACGCGGGCCAGCAGAACCCCCGCCGGGGCCGAGACGCTGGAGGCCACCAGCACATGCCCCGCCGCATTGCTGAGCACCGGCGCCAGAATGGTCGCATAGGCCACCATGGTCGAACCGGCGACGGTGGCCAGCCCCACCACCATCATCAGGAACAGCTCCGACCGGGTCAGCTTGTCCAGATAGGCGCGGATGACGATGGGGCTTTCGATCATGCCCAGGAAGACGTTGGCCGCCACCGCCAGGGCCGAGGCCCCGCCCAGGCCCATGGTCCGCTGGAACAGGAAGCCGAACGCCAGGGTGATCCACTTCAGGATCTTCCAGTGCCACAGCAGGGCCGACAGGGCCGAGATCACCAGGATCAGCGGCAGCACCTTGAAGGCGAAGGTGAACAGGGCGCCCTCATTGGCCACGGCGTAGGGCTGATCCCCGCCCGCCAGATAGCCGAAGACGAATCTGGTCCCCTCCTCGGTCGCCAGCTCCAACCCCTTCACCGCGTTGTTGACGCCGTCCAGCACCACCTGGGAGCCGGGAATGGCGAAGGTCGCCAGCACCAGAGCCGCCTGCACCAGCACGGCCCCGATCGCCAACCGCCACGGAAAGGCGCGGCGGTTCTCGGAGACCGCCCAGCAGACGGCGACGATGACGACCAGGCCGAGCAGGCTCTGGAGGTTCAGGAGGCTGAACATGAAACGGCGGCTCCGCGACCGGCGCTAGGGGAGCCGGCTTCTTCAGTCCGCATCAACGACAGCGGCGCGCGGCTGGCAAGAGGCAATGGAAAACCCTCTCCCGCCGGGAGAGGGGCTTACAGTTCGCCCCGCACCAGCTTGCCGTAGTCGTCCATCAGGCTCAGCGACAGTTCGCCGGGCGTGAAGCGATAGTCGCCGACCTGGCCCACCGGGGTCACCTCGGCCGCCGAGCCGGTCAGGAAGCATTCGGAAAAGTCCGCCAGTTCTTCGGGCAGGATGTCGCGCACCACGACCTCGACCCCGCGCGCCTTCGCCATTTCGATCACCGTCTGGCGCGTGATGCCGTCCAGGATGTGGTCGACGCGCGGCGTGTGCAGGACCCCGTCCCTGACGAAGAAGACGTTGGCGCCGGTGGCCTCGGCCACATAGCCGCGCCAGTCCAGCATCAGGGCGTCCGCGAAGCCGCGCTTCTCGGCCGCGGTCTTGGACATGGTGCAGATCATGTAGAGGCCCGCCGCCTTGGCCGTGGACGGCGCCGTGGCCGGGTCGGGGCGGCGCCATTTGGCCCACTCCAGGGCGATGCCCTTCTTCTTGACCTCGGGGTCGAAATAGCTGGGCCATTCCCAGGCGGCGATCGCCAGGTGGACCTGGCTGTTCCTGGCCGAAACGCTCAGTTGCTCGGCCCCCAGATAGGCGACCGGGCGGATGTAGCAGTCGATCAGGCCGTTGCGCGCGCAGGTTTCCTTGCAGGCGGCGTCGATCTCGGCCACGCTATAGGGAATCTCGAAGTCGAGCAGTTCGGCCGAACGCTTCAGGCGCTGGCTATGGGCTGTCAGCTTGAAGATTTCACCGCCATACATACGCTCACCCTCGAACACCGACGAGCCGTAGTGAAGGCCATGGGTCAGAACGTGCGTCTTCGCCTCCCGCCAGGGGACGAACTCGCCGTCAAACCAGATCCAGCCGTCACGATCGTCGAAAGGAACGAAGGCCATTGAATAACGTCTCCCGCGCAACGAAATCGGTTAGACGCCTGTCGCGCGCCAGCGTCAACGGCGCATCGCGAGGAGAATCGCAATGAGCATGATCGACCCTCGCCCGGGCGGCCGGTCCGGCCCCGTCGCCCCCGCCGGCAGCGGACGGCACGTCCTGGTCGTCGACGACGACGACCGCATCCGCGAACTGCTCAAGGAGTTCCTGAGCCGCGAGGGCTATCGCGTCACCGGGGCCGCGCACGCAGGCGCGGCGCGTCGCATGGTCGAGCTGATCGAGTTCGACCTGATCGTGCTGGACGTGATGATGCCGGGCGAGAGCGGCTTCGACCTGACCACCTGGATCCGCAGCCAGGCGGCCCTGTCCAAGACGCCGGTGCTGCTGCTGACGGCCAAGGGCGATCCGGACGACCGGATCGAGGGCCTGTCGCGCGGGGCCGACGACTATATGTCCAAGCCCTTCGACCCGCGCGAACTGGCGCTGCGGATCGAG
>JAFKFS010000056.1 GCA_017308115.1 Bordetella sp. | reverse complement strand
ACCAGTGGGGCAACATCATCAACGGCGTCGAACTGACCCGCAAGGTGGACCACAAGGCCGCCTTCGGCCTGACCACGCCGCTGCTGTCCACCGCCTCGGGCCAGAAGATGGGCAAGACGGTCGGCGGGGCCGTGTGGCTGAACGCCGACGCCCTGTCGCCGTTCGACTACTGGCAGTACTGGCGCAACACCGAGGACGGCGACGTGGGCCGCTTCATGCGCCTGTTCACCGACCTGCCGCTGGATCAGATCGAGCGTTATGAGGCGCTTCAAGGCGCCGAGATCAACGACGCCAAGAAGGCGCTGGCCGACGCGACCACCTCCATGCTGCACGGCGCGGAAGCCGCCCAGGCCGCCCGCGCCGCCGCCGAGGCCGCCTTCGAGAAGGGCCAGTTGTCGGCCGACCTGCCCACGGTCGAACTGCCGCGCGACGAGGTGATCGGCGCCATGATCGCCGCCGTCACGACCAAGGCAGGCCTCAGCGCCTCCAACGGCGAGGCGCGCCGCCTGGCCCAGGGCGGCGGCCTGCGCCTGAACGACGCGGTCGTCAACGACGGCGCCCGCCTGATCGAAGAGGCCGACCTGAATGCGGACGGCGTGCTGAAACTCGGCGCCGGCAAGAAGAAGCTGGTGCTGGTGCGGCCGGTGTAACAACTCCCCCGCTCATCCCCGCGCACGCGGGGATCCAGATGGAGCGTGCTCAACCGTGGCCTTCTACGTCTATATCGTGGCCAGCCAGCGCAACGGCACGCTCTATATCGGCTCGACCGATGATTTGATCGCCCGCATCAGCCAGCACAAGGCGGGCGCGTTCGGCGGCTTCACGGCCCAGCACGGCGTGACCCGTTTGGTCTGGTTCGAGACGCATGGCTCGCGTGACGAAGCCTTTCGGCGCGAACGTCAGATGAAGAAGTGGAGACGGCGCTGGAAGCTCCACCTGATCGAAGAAGCCAATCCCGACTGGCTCGACCTGTTTGACAGGGTGCGATTGGCTGGGCTCAAGGATGCATCGAACTGGATCCCCGCGTGCGCGGGGACGAGCGGAAATGAGAGAGACCTGTGACCCACATCACCGAAAACACCCCCGCCCCGGCTTTCGATCTGGCCACCGACGGCGACGGGCGCGTGTCGCTGGACGGGCTGAAGGGCAAGAACGTCGTCCTCTACTTCTACCCCAAGGCCGACACGCCCGGCTGCACGACCGAGGGGCAGGATTTCTCCGCCCTGATCGACCGGTTCGCAGCGGCGAACGCCGTGGTCATCGGCGTGTCGCGCGATGCGGTGAAGAAGCTGGACCGCTTCAAGGCCAAGCATGACCTGAAGGTCGTGCTCGGCTCGGACGAGGACGGCGCGGTCACGGAAGGCTGGGGCGTGTGGGTTCAGAAGAAGCTCTACGGCCGCGAATATATGGGCATTGAGCGCGCCACCTTCCTGATCGATGGGCAAGGCGTGGTTCGCCGCGTCTGGCGGAACGTCAAGGTGAAGGGTCACGCCGAAGAGGTGCTGGCCGCCGTCGAGGCCCTCTGATCGGCGAGCGGGGTTCGAAAGCCCCGCTTGACCTCTCCGTCTCAGCCCCCCCTAAGTGTCGCCAGGGATTACATCCTCAGGGGCTGACATTGACCGCGCCGGTCGTCCGGCGTGACGCGGAGAGTATAGATGTTCAACAAGAACAAACCCTTCGACAACAACCCCTCGAGCGGGTTGGGCATTCCGACGCCGCCCGAGCCGGCCAAGCCGACGCCCGCCTCAGCCGCTCCGGCCGACGCCGCGCCCGCGCGGACGCCCGAGCCCGCGCGCCCAGCCGCGCGATCCTCCAGCCTGTCGACCCTGTCGGCGGGGGTGAAATACGAGGGCAACATCTCGGGCGCGGGCGAGCTTCAGGTCGACGGCTCGCTGAAGGGCGACATCCGCGTGGTCCGCGTGGTGATCGGCGAAGGCGGCGCGGTCGAGGGCACGGTCCACGCCGACATCCTGGAGGTGCGCGGCCGCGTCTCGGGTGCCATCGTCGCCAAGCAGGTCAAGCTGTTCGCCACCTCGCGCGTGGAGGGCGACATCACCCAGGAGCAGTTGTCCATCGAACAGGGCGCCTGGTTCCAGGGCCGCTGCACCCAGGCCAAGCGCGACACGCCGGGCGCCCATATGCTGGAAGCTCCCGCCCCGAGCGAAAAGCCCGCACCCGCCAAGACGGACGCCAAGCCCGCCGTCTGATCGACCCGGACCGCGAGAACGAGAAAGGGCGGCCGCTAAGGCCGCCCTTTTGTGTTCATGGACCCGCCGACGCGATCAGCTCTCGCGGGTCTCGCCCACGCGGGCCGCCAGCGCGGCGCCCATGAACGGGTCCAGGTCGCCGTCCAGAACGCCCTGGGTGTCCGAGGTTTCGACCTCGGTGCGCAGGTCCTTCACCATCTGGTACGGCTGCAGGACGTAGGAGCGGATCTGGTGCCCCCAGCCGATGTCGGTCTTGGCGTCGGCCAGGGCCTGGGCCGCGGCCTCGCGTTTCTGGAGCTCCAGTTCGTACAGGCGCGCGCGCAGCATCTTCCAGGCCTGTTCGCGGTTCTGGTGCTGCGAACGCCCGGCCTGGCAGGCCACGACCGTATTGGTCGGGATGTGGGTCAGGCGGACGGCGGAGTCGGTCTTGTTGATGTGCTGCCCCCCCGCGCCGGACGCGCGATAGGTGTCGGTGCGCACGTCGGCCGGGTTGATGTCGATCTCGATCGTGTCGTCCACGACCGGCGACACCCCGATGGAGGCGAAGCTGGTGTGGCGCTTGGCCGCCGCGTCATAGGGGCTGATGCGGACCAGACGATGCACGCCCGATTCCGACTTCAGCCAGCCATAGGCGTTGGGGCCGGCGATCTGCAGGGTGGCCGACTTGATGCCCGCCTGCTCGCCCTGTTCCTCGGCCTCGATCGTGACCTCATAGCCGTGGGCGCGGGCCCAGCGGCTGTACATTCGCATCAACATGCCGGCCCAGTCGTTGGACTCGGTGCCGCCGGCGCCGGAGTTGATTTCCAGATAGGCGTCGTTGCCGTCCGCCTCGCCGGACAAGAGGGCTTCAAGCTCGGCGCGGGCGGCGCGTTCCTTGATCGCCTTCAACTGCTGGCGCGCCTCCTCGAGGGTGGCTTCGTCGCCCTCTTCGTCGGCCATGTCGGCCAGCATGATCCCGTCCTCGAGACCCTGCTCCATTTCCTTGACGGCGCTGACCTGGGCTTCCAGGCGCGAGCGCTCGCGGCTGACGGCCTGGGCCTGTTCGGGATTGTCCCACAGGGTCGGGTCCTCGACCCGCGCGTTCAGCTCATCGAGCTTTCTTAGAGCGACATCCCAGTCAAAGTCGCCTCCTGAGCAGAGCGACGCTCTGCTCGATGTCGGCCTTCATGGCCTCGACATCCGGTCTCATCGCAATCTCCGCGACATAGGGTGAAACGGCGCGCCTGGTGACAGGCGCGCCGGGTGGTGGGCTTACCTAGAG
>JAFKFS010000028.1:25791-64444 GCA_017308115.1 Bordetella sp. | reverse complement strand
GCCGGGTCGCGCGACATGCGCAAGCTCAGCGGCCTGATCCGCTTCATGCCGATCACCGCCACCCTGGCCATGGTCGCCGCCGCCGCCATGGCGGGCGTGCCCCTGCTGAACGGCTTCCTGTCCAAGGAGATGTTCCTGGCCGAGGCCCTGGCCAGCACCCAGACCTCGGCGCTGAACCAGGCCCTGCCGGTGCTGGCGACCCTGGCCAGCGCCTTCAGCGTCCTGTATTCGCTGCGTTTCATCCATACGACCTTCTTCGGCCCGCCGCCGACCGAGCTGGACCGCGTCCCGCACGAGCCGCCCGCCTGGATGCGGCGTCCGGTCGAGGTGCTGGTGGCCCTGTGTCTGCTGGTCGGGGTCTTCCCCGCCGTCACCGTCGGCCCCTTCCTGCGCAGCGCCGCCGTGACCATGCTGGGCTTCGACCTGCCCTATTACAGCCTGGCCCTGTGGCACGGCTTCAACCTGCCGCTGCTGCTCAGCGTCATCGCCATGGCGGGCGGCGTCGGCCTCTATGTCGTGTTCGGCAAGGCGCTGAACGCCAATCCGCGCGGCGGCCCCTGGGGCATGAAGCGGCTGAACGGCGGCTATCTGTTCGAGCGCTCCCAGGTCATGCTGATGGACCTGTCGCAGTGGATCGTGCGCTGGCTGGGCGCGCGCCGCCTGCAGCCGCAGCTGCGCCTGATCCTGCTGACGGCCCTGCTGTCGGCGGCCGTGGCGGCGTCGGGCGGCTTCGTCCTGACCTGGCCGGAGTTCCGCCTGCCCCAGGCGCACAACCTGGCCTTCGCGGCCCTGTGGCTGGCGGGGGGCGCCTGCGCCCTCGCCGCCGCCTGGCAAGCCAAGTATCACCGCCTGGCCGCCGTCATCCTGATGGGCGGGGCGGGCCTGGCCAGCTGCCTGACCTTCGTCTGGCTGTCGGCGCCCGACCTGGCCCTGACGCAGCTGGTGGTCGAGGTGGTGACGACGGTGCTGCTGCTGCTGGGGCTGCGGTGGCTGCCCAAGCGTCTGGCCGACGTCAATGTGACCGAGTCCGAGCAGCGCCGCGCGCGCTGGCGTCGCCGGCTGGACCGGGTGATCGCCATCTGCGCCGGGGCCGGGGCGGCCCTGGTGGCCTGGGCCGTCATGGTGCGTCCGCCGGTCGAGGGCGTGTCGCGCTTCTTCGTCGAGAAGGCCTATGAGGAGGCGGGCGGCCGCAACGTCGTCAACGTCATCCTGGTCGATTTCCGCGCCTTCGACACCTTCGGCGAGATCACCGTCCTGGGCGTCGTCGGCCTGACGGTGCTGGCCCTGCTGCGCCGCTTCCGCCCGGCCAGCGACAGCCTGTCCCAGCCGATGCAGAAGCGGGTCCAGGACGCCTCGGACCGCGCCCGCGAGGGCCGCAGCGAGGGCGACACCCTCAGCGACACCATGATGATCCCCGGCGTGGTGATGCGCTGGCTGTTTCCCTTCATCATCCTTCTGGCGGTCCACCTGTTCCTGCGCGGGCACGACCTGCCGGGCGGGGGCTTCGCGGCGGGCGTGGCGCTGTCGATCGCCTTCATCCTGCAGTACATGGCCTCCGGCGCCCGCTGGGTGGAGGAGCGGCTGGAGATCCGCCCGATCATCTGGATCGGCGTCGGCCTGTTGATCGCCGCGACCAGCGGCGCCGTGGGCTGGATCTTCGGTCAGCCCTTCCTGACCACCTATTTCCAGTACGCCGACCTGCCGCTGCTGGGCCGCGCGCCCCTGGCCAGCGCCGTCCTGTTCGACCTGGGCGTGGTGGTGCTGGTGGTCGGCGCCACGGTGCTGGTGCTGGTCGCCCTGGCCCACCAGTCGCTGCGCCGCGCGCGCATAGAGGAGGCCGAGGCCGAGGCGGACGCCGAACAGAAGGGAGGGGCGCAATGACCCAGATCGTCCTGGCCCTGGCCATCGGCGTCCTGACCGCCTCGGGGGTGTGGCTGATGCTGCGCCCGCGCACCTTCCAGGTCATCATCGGCCTGTCCCTGGTCTCCTATGCGGTCAATCTGTTCATCTTCTCCATGGGGCGCCTGCGGTCGGGCGCGCCGCCGATCACCGCCAAGGGGGCCGAGGACCCGGCTCTCTACGCCGATCCCACGCCCCAGGCCCTGGTGCTGACGGCCATCGTCATCAGCTTCGCCCTGACGGCCCTGTTCCTGGTGGTGCTGCTGGCCTCGCGCGGCGAGACCGGCAGCGATCATGTCGACGGCCGGGAGTTGTCCGAATGACCGACTGGCAGGAACATCTGATCATCGGGCCGATCGTCCTGCCCATGGTCATCGCCGCGGCCATGCTGCTGTTCGACGAGCGCCGCCGCCTGCTCAAGGGCGGCCTCAGCCTGTTCGCCATGGCCGCCATCCTGGCCATGGCCCTGGCCCTGCTGCACGAGAGCGCGACCGGGGCGACCGGCGGGGGCGACACCGCCCGCGTCTATCAGCTGGGCGACTGGCCGGCGCCGTTCGGCATCGTCCTGGTGGCCGATCGCCTGTCGACCCTGATGGTCGCCCTGACCAGCGTGCTGGGCGCCTGTTCCATGATCTTCGCCCTGGCGCGATGGGATCGGGCGGGGCCGCGTTTCCACGCCCTGTTCCTGTTGCTGGTCATGGGGGTGAACGGGGCCTTCCTGACGGGCGATCTGTTCAATCTGTTCGTCTTCTTCGAGATCATGCTGGCGGCCTCCTACGGCCTGGCGCTGCACGGCTCGGGCGAGGCGCGCATCCGCGCGGGCCTGGCCTATATCGCCGTCAACCTGACGGCCTCCATGCTGTTCCTGATCGGGGTCAGCCTGATCTACGGCGTGACCGGCACGCTCAACATGGCCGACCTGGCCGTGCGCATCCCCCAGATCGCCGAGGCGGACAGGGGCCTGTTCCACGTCGGCGCCGCCATCCTGGGCGTGGCCTTCCTGACCAAGTGCGCCATGTGGCCGCTGGGCTTCTGGCTGACCACCACCTATTCGGCGGCCAGCGCCCCGGCCGCCGCCGTCTTCGCCATCCTGTCCAAGGTCGGCGCCTATGTGATCATCCGCCTCAGCTTCCTGCTGTTCGCGCCGGACAGCGGCGCCTCGGCCGGGTTCGGCCAGCTGTGGATCCTGCTGGGCGGCCTGGCGACCATCGGCTTCGGCACGGCCGGCATGATCGCCGCGCGCGACCTGTCGATCGCCGCCGCCTACGCCGTCATCGTCTCCTCGGGCACGGTGCTGGCGGCGGTCGGCACCGGAAACGTCGATGTCCTGGGCGGTGCGGTCTTCTACCTGATCGGCTCGACCCTGGCCTGCGGCGCCCTGTTCATGTTGGCCGAGGTGCTGAACCGGGGCCAGGACCCCGGCGCGCGCTCGGGCCGCGCCGTCTTCGAGGATGAATACGTCGATCCCTTCGACGACGAGGAGCGGAACGAGCCCGGTCTGGTGATCCCGGCGGCGGTGGCGGCCCTGGGCGGCGCCTTCCTGCTCTGCACCCTGATGGTGGCGGGCCTGCCGCCGCTGGCGGGCTTCATCGGCAAGCTGGCCATGATGGACGCCCTGTCGGGACTGGGCGGCTGGGCGGGCTATGGGGTGATCGCGGCCCTTTCCCTGGCCTCGCTCGGCGCCCTGATCGGACTGACGCGGCTGGGCATGGCGGCCCTGTGGGCGCGGGAGGACGACGCCGAGCCGGCGGTCGTGGTCGGCGCCGCCGAGGGCGTGGCCATCGCCGGCCTGCTGGCGGCCTGCATCGCCCTGGCGATCTTCGGCGAGGCGGGCTTCGCCTATGCCGACCACACCGCCGACTGGCTGGTGCGGCCCGACGCCTATGTCCGCGCGGTGCTGGGAGGCGGTTCATGATCCGGGCGGTCCTGCCTCACCCCATCCTGTCGCTGTGCCTGTTCGGCGCCTCGGTCCTGCTCAGCGGCTCGGTCGCGCCGCCGTCCCTGGCCCTGGCCCTGCTGATGGCCCTGGCCGCGCCCCAGATCATGCGCGTTCTTGAGGTCGAGTCGGTGCGGGTCGGAAAGCCGCTGACCCTGTTGAGCTTCGCCCTGGTGGTGGCGCGCGACATCATTCGCTCCAACTGGGAGGTGGCCCTGGTCGTCCTGGGGCTGAACGCCTCGCGTGAGAATCGCGTCTCGGGCTTTGTGCACATTCCCCTGGAGATGCGAGACCGCTACGGCCTGGCGGTGCTGGCGGTGGTCATCACCAGCACCCCCGGCACCATCTGGGTCGAGTACGAGGACGCGACCGGCGTCCTTCTTCTGCATATCCTCGACCTGCGGGAGGGCGACGACTGGGCGGAGCGCATCAAGAACCGCTATGAGCGCCGCCTGATGGAGATCTTCGAATGAGCGGCGCCGTCTTCTATTGGGCGCTGGTCGCGGCGCAGCTCTTCCTGGCCGGGACGGCCCTGATCGGCGTGTGGCGCATCGCCAAGGGGCCGCGCGCCCAGGACCGCATCCTGGGTCTGGACACCCTCTATCAGGCGGGGATGCTGCTGGTCGTCGCCTTCGGGGTGCGGACGGGCAGCCATCTGTATTTCTATGCGGCGGTGATCATCGCCATGCTGGGCTTCACCTCCTCGGTCGCCCTGGCCAAATTCCTGATGCGCGGCGAGGTGATCGAATGACCGGCTTTCCCGCGAACGTCCCGGTCTGGGCGGCCTTGCTGGCGGCGGCGCTGGTGCTGGCCGGTTCGGGCTTGACCTTCATCGGCGCCCTGGGCCTGGTGCGGCTCAGGACCTTCTATGAGCGGGTCCACGCCCCGACCCTGGGGGCGACGCTGGGCATGTTCCTGATCCTGGGCGGGTCGGTGGTCTATTTCACCGCGGCCGAGGGGCGGTTCATGCCGGTCGAGCTGCTGGCGGCGATCTTCTTCACCGTGACGACCCCGGTGACGCTGATCATCCTGGCGCGGGCGGCCCTGTTCCGCGACCGGACCGATCGTTCGGGCGACGGGGTGAGGGTGCCGCTGGAGGGCGAATGCGCCGGCGTGGTCCGCACGCCGCCGGACGTGACTACTGATCCTCGTCGAAGCGGCGCGCCACAAGGTCGGTGAGGGCGGCGACGGCCTCGGCCGCGTCCGGCCCCTCGGCCTGGACCTCGACGCCGCAGCCGATCCCGGCGCCCAGCATCAGAAGACCCATGATCGAACGGGCGTCCACCGTCACCCCGTCGCGCGTCACCCGGATCTCGGATTGAAACTCCGAGGCCAGCTTGACGAATTTGGCCGAGGCGCGGGCGTGCAGGCCGCGCTGGTTGCAGATGTTCAGGGTCGCCTGGGCGGAAGGGGCGCCGTCGCTCATTTCTCGCCCGCCAGCACCCACGACGCGACGGAGATGTATTTGCGGCCGGCGTCCTGGGCGTGGGCCACGCAGGCCTCCAGCGTCTCGCGGCCGCGCACGCTGGCCAGCTTGATCAGCATGGGCAGGTTCAGCCCGGCGATCACCTCGGCGCCGGTCTGCTCCATCACCGAGATGGCCAGGTTGGAGGGGGTGCCGCCGAACATGTCGGTCAGCAGGATGACGCCCTCGCCCTCATTGACGGCCGCGGCGGCGTCGACGATGTCGCGGCGACGCCGCTCCATGTCGTCCTCGGGGCCGATGCAGATGGCGGCGACGCCGCGCTGCGGCCCCACCACATGCTCCATCGCCGACAGGAATTCAGAGGCCAGGCCCCCGTGGGTGACGATCACCAGCCCGATCATATAGGCTTCACCAAAGACATCCCCAGCCCGCCTCGGCGAGCGACAAGCCTCGTGTCATAGGGCAATCCCGGCGCGGATCAAAGGGCGTCGTCGTCGTGCGCTCGCGCCGCCCTCATGACGCGGTTCACGGCCGCCGCCACGACCAGGGGCGCGGAGGCCGGGCGAGGGTCCAGAACCAGGCGCGGCACGGCGACGCCGTCGATGACGTCCTGGGCGGCCTCGGGCATCCGTTCGACCGGCTCATGGGTCAGATGCAGCGACAGGGCGATCCGCGTCGAGGGCAGGAAGGGGCGGCCGACCACGCCCAGGCCGCGCACCTCCATCCGCCCGGCGATGGTCGCGGGCGGGGCGGCGTAGAGAGCGCCCTCGCAGGCGAAGACGTCCACCCAATCGTCGCCGACCAGCCGCCATCCGGCCTGCATCAGCCGCAGGGCCAGGTCGCTCTTGCCCGCGCCGGACCGGCCCTGGATCAGGACGCCGCGCCAGGCCCCGCCGATGCGCAGGGCGACGACGGTCGCGTGCAGGGGCTGGCGGCCCAGGCGCTGGGAAGGGGGCTGGGACGGGAGCTGCGGCGGGGTCACGCGCGCTTGCCGGTCGGCAGCCGGACTTCGAAGCGCGCGCCGATCACGGCGCCGTCGGCGTCGTGGCGGTTCTCGGCGTGGACGCGCCCGCCGTGGGCGTCGATGATCTGGCGCACGATGGCCAGGCCCAGGCCCGAGTTGGCGCCGAAGGCCGTGCCCTTGGGCCGCGAGGTGTAGAAGCGCTCGAACACCGTCTCCAGATTCTCGGCGGGAATGCCGGGGCCGTCGTCCTCGACCAGGATGCGCAGGGGCAGGTCGGGCTGGATGTCGTCGCGCTCCAGGCGCACCCGCACCTCGCCGTGGGGCGGACTGAAGGAGCGGGCGTTGTCGATCAGGTTGCGGAACACCTGGCCCAGGGGGATGTCGCGGCCCACGACCCGGGCGTTCTCGGCGGTCGAGACGAAGCGCACCGCCGGCTCGCCCGGCTTCCGCCCGGCGTCATAGACGCCGATGATGTCGCTCAGCAGTTCGTTCAGCTCGATGGCGCGCGGCCGGTCGCGCGACAATTCGGCGTCCAGGCGCGAGGCGTTGGAGATGTCGGTGATCAGCCGATCCAGCCGCCGCACGTCCTGCTGCAGCAGATTGGTCAGCCGGCCTCTCTGCTCCTCCGTCTTGACCAGGGGCAGGGTCTCCAGCGCCGAGCGGATCGAGGTCAGGGGGTTCTTGATCTCATGGCTGACGTCGGCGGCGAAACGCTCGATGGCGTCCATCCGCGTCGACAGGGTGTCGGTCATCGACTCCAGGGCGCGGGCCAGGTCGCCGATCTCGTCGCGGCGGCCCTCGAGATCGGGCAGGGAGATGGCGCGGGCGCGCTGCAGCCGGACCTGGTCCGCCGCCGCCGACAGCCGCATCACCGGCCGCGCCACGAACAAGTGCAGCACCAGCGACGCCAGCAGGTTCACCGCCAGGGCGACCAGGGCGAAGGGCATCAGGGCGCGGCGCTGGGCGTCCAGGGTGGCGTTGACGTCTCCGGCCTCCAGCGTCAGCACGCCCAGGACCTGCTGCACATGGCGCACCGGCAGGGAGACGGAGACGACGCGCTCGCCCTCTTCATTGCGACGGATGGCGGCCTGCGGCACCCCCTGCAGGGCGCGCTCGACCTCGGCCGACAGCTCCGCGTCGGCGCGGGCCAGACGCTTCTCCTCGCGCGGGGACGGCTCGCCGGGGGCCAGGGCGGTTCCGGCCGGATGGGCGGGCGGAAGGGGCTCGCCCGGAATGGCGTCGCTGACCCGATAGGAGTCCGACACCTCGATCCCGTCCATGTCGAACAGGCGGGCGCGCTGGCCGGCCGGAATGAAGTTGTCGCGCAGCCACAGGGCGGCCGCGCGGTCGTCCAGCATGGGATAGGGGTCGCCCTGGGTGATGCCCAGTTCGCCCAGGACGTTGGCCAGCAGCTCGGCCTGGACGCCCAGCGACTCCTGGCGCGCCTCGATCAGGCCCCGCCGCCACTCGTTCAGCAGCAGGGCGCCGCCGAACAGGATCAGCAGGCTGAGAAGGTTGAGGGCCAGGATGAAGCCGCCCAGGCGCGATCCGCCGAAGCGGAATCGGCGCCGCGCCGGGACGTCTTCGGCTTCAGCTCTCGCGGTAGCGGTATCCGACGCCATACAGGGTCTCGATAGCGTCGAACTCGGGGTCGACCATGCGGAACTTCTTTCGCATCCGCTTCACATGGCTGTCGATGGTGCGGTCGTCGACATAGACCTGATCGTCATAGGCGGCGTCCATCAGATTGTCGCGGCTCTTCACGAAGCCAGGACGCTGGGCCAGGGCCTGCAGCAGCAGGAACTCGGTGACGGTCAGCTTGACCGGTTTGCCGTCCCAGGTCGATTCGTGGCGCGCCGGGTCCATCGACAGCTTGCCGCGCTTGATGGCCTTGCCGGCCTCGGCGGCGGCGGGATCGACGGGGTCCAGGCCTTCCACGCCCGCGCGGCGCAGCAGGGCCTTCACCCGCTCGATCAGCAGGCGCTGGCTGAAGGGCTTGTGGATGTAGTCGTCGGCGCCGAGGTTGAAGCCGAGGATCTCGTCGATCTCCTCGTCCTTGGACGTCAGCATGATGACCGGCAGGTTGGAGGTCTGGCGCAGGCGACGCAGCACCTCCATGCCGTCCATGCGGGGCATCTTCACGTCCAGGATGGCCAGGTCCGGCGGCGTGGTCTCCAACGCCTCCAGGCCCGAGGCGCCGTCATGATAGGCGGTCACCTTGTGGCCGTGGCTTTCCAGCGCCAGAGAGACGGAGGCCACGATGTTCTCGTCGTCGTCGACCAGGGTGATGTTAGCCAAGGGCTTCTCCTTAGTGCGGGCGGTTCGATCGCTTGATCGGCCGCCTTGTCCGGTAACGCGCGGCAAGCGTAACCGTTCTATGCATTCGTGGTGACTTTACGGCCACCGCAAAATGGTTGGCGCGACCCTGCCTTTCAAGCCGCGCCGGGAAAAGGCGAAACCTCGCCTTAAAGCCTGGACGGGCAGGATGGGCGTCCTGTTCTCCACGAAGCGCGTCATGGCCGGTCCCGTCCACTACGAAATCTACATCCGCCGCACGCCGCCGGACGACTGGTCGCTGTCCCAGGCCACGGAGGATCGCCGCCGCGCCATCGAGACCGCCGAGGACCTGATGCGCGACCGCCAGGCCGCGGCCGTTCGCGTCACCAAGGAGACGCTCGACCCCGAGACCATGGAGTTCGCCAGCGTCGTCATCCTGACCCGGGGCGCGCCCGAGCTGAAGCGCCGGCGCCCGGCGCCGGTCGAGCCGCGCGGACCCGCCTGTCGCGGGGTGCAGGACCTCTATGCGCCCCATGCGCGCGAGACCATCGGCCGCGTCCTGGAGGACTGGCTGGCCCGCCAGGGGGCGACGCCCTTCGAGCTGCTGCATCGCCCGGACCTGGCCGAGCGGCTGGAGGCCTCGGGCGTGGAATTGCAGCACGCCGTCCAGAAGATCGCCGTGCCCGAGGCCCAGGCCGTTCCCGGCCAGTCGGTCCACGAGTTGATGCGCCACTATCAGCGTCTGGCCGAGCAGGCGATCGAGCGGCTGCTGAAGGCCGGTCGCGACCGGCGGTTCGCCGATCTGAACGCGGGCTCCGTCGCCGATCTGGCCCGGGGCCTGGCCGGCGCGCCCGAGCGCGCCTTCCTGATGGGCGGGGCGGTGGCGGGGGCTCTGCGGGGCGCGACCGGGGCGCGGGCGCGGCTGCAGCGGCTGATGGACCTCTGCGACGACGCGCCGCCCGAGGGGGCGCCGCGCGCCCTGGTGTTCGTCTCGGTCGAGCAGATCCTGTGCGAACTTCTGGGATCGCGCGCGGGCCTGGCCCAGATTCTCGGCCCCGGCCTGGATCAGGGGGCGGGCCTGGCGGCGGCCGTGCGCATGGTCGCCCCGCGCGAGGTCGACGCCGTCCTGGCGCACGATCCGCGTCTGACCCTGCTGGCGCCGCCGGTCGAAGGCCCGCCCGCGCGGCTGGGCGAGCGGCTGGCGGCGGGCGAGTTCCCCCTGCTGGCGGCGGCCCTGGCCCGCCTGGTGCTGCGCGAGCTGAGGAGCCAGCGCCGCCTGCGGCCCGGCGACGCGGTCGGCGAGATCGACATCCTGCGCGCCCTGGCCATGGCGCTGACGGCCACGGCGGGACGGCTGTTGACCCTGGAGGAGGTGCAGACCGCCTTCATCGAACGCTCGCGCGGCCTGGTGGCGGCGGATTTCGTCGCCGCCTATGTGGCCGACTGCCCCACGGTCCTGGCCGAGGCGGAGCGTCTGACGCGTCTGTGCGAAAACGTCACCGGAGGCGCCAACAAGCGGGCCGCCGCGCGCTGGCTGGACGGCTGCGTCGCCTCCCTGCGTTTCGAGACCGAGATGCGGGGCCGTGCGCCCGGCGAGGCCGCGCCCCCGGGGCAGCGGCTGCTGGCGCTGGTCGCCCTGCAGCGGGCGGTGCGCAATGCGGGCCTGCCCGAGCGCGAGACCCAGGCCATCGTCGACGCCCTGGGCATCGTCGGCGGCGCGGTCGAGGCCGACGCCCGGCTGATGACGCAGATCGTCCGCGCGTCGGCGCCGGTCCCCCAGAAGCTGGCGGCGCTGCTGCGCCTGGCGGCGGCCGAGACCGGGCCGACCGGGCCGGTCGCCGAACGCGCCCGCGCCGAGGCCCGGCGCCTGCTGCGCGCGCCCGACACCCGCGCCGCCCTGGGGGCCGAACCGCAGGCGGTCCAGACCCTGCGGCCCCTGATGCAGGCGGTCGGCCTGGCGGCCTGACCGTTCAGGGAGCGTCAGTCGAAGATGTCGAAGATGTCCAGCCGCTTCTTCTTCTTGCGATAGTGATAGTCGTCGTCGCGGCGGCGGTCGTGGTCATAGCGGTCGTCGCGATGACGCGGCGGCTCGCGATAGGTCGGCTGGCTTCCCCAGGGCTGCTGGGTCTGGGGTTGGGGTTGGGTCTGGCGGGGCGCCGCCGCGCCGCGGCCTTCGTCGGCGGCGGCGGCCATCAGCTTCTCCAGTTCGCCCCGATCCAGCCAGACGCCGCGGCAGCTCGGGCACATGTCGAACTGAACGCCGTGGCGGTCCAGCGTCTGCATGGCGGCGTTGTCGTTGGGGCACATCAGCAGGGGCATCGTCATCCTCTTCGTCGTTGAAGCGGTCCGACATCACGCCGCCGAAGCGCCGTCAGAGGGGCCCGTCCCGCCAGAACACGAGAGGTAGGGAGCGCCCGTCCGCGCGACAACGCGCCGCGTCGCCGCAGGCGCGGTTTTCACGCGATCAGCAGTGTCGCCCCGCCGCCCAGCCCGACGACCAGGCCCACTGGAAGTTGTAGCCGCCCAGCCAGCCGGTCACGTCCGCGACCTCGCCGATGAAGAACAGGCCGGGGACCGCCTTGGCCTCCATCGTCTGTTGATCGAGGGCGGCGGTGTCGACCCCGCCCAGCGTCACCTCGGCGGTGCGGTATCCTTCCGAGCCGACCGGCTTGACGGTCCAGGCGTTGACCGCCTCGGCCAGGCTCCGCAGCTTCTTGTCCCCGACCTCGGCCAGCTTGCCCGACAGGCCTTCGCGCGCACACAGGGCCTCGGCCAGGCGGCGGGGGACGACGTGGCCCAGGGCGGTGTGGACCGCCTGCTTGCCGTTCTCGGTCTTGGCGGCCAGCAGTTCGGCCGCCGCGTCGCGGCCGGGCGCCAGATCGACGGTGATCGCCTCGCCCTCGCGCCAGTAGGAGCTGATCTGCAGGATCGAGGGCCCCGACAGGCCGCGATGGGTGAACAGCAGCCCCTCGCGGAAGACGGTTTCCCTGGCCTGTCGGCCCGCGCCCGCATCCTTGGGCGCTTTGTGCCGCACCACGGCGTCGACCGACACGCCCGCCAGAGGCTTCAACTGCTCCAGCAGGCCGGGCTCGAACGTCAGGGGAACCAGCGCAGGCCGGGTGTCGGTGACGCGCAGGCCGAAGCGCCGCGCGACCTCATAGCCCCAGCCGGTGGCCCCCATCTTGGGGATGGACTTGCCGCCGGTCGCCACGACCAGAGACGCGGCCGAGACCCGCGATCCGTCGTCCAGATCGACCTGGAAGCGCTCGCCCGCGCGCTCCGCCGCCTTGACGCCGACGCCTAGCGACAGGACGACGCCCGCCGTCCTCATCTCGTCCGTCAGCATGCGGATGATCTGCTTGGCGCTGTCGTCGCAGAACAGCTGGCCCAGGGTTTTCTCGTGCCAGGCGACGCCGTGGCGATCGACCATCCTGATGAAGTCGTGCGGGGTGAAGCGCCGCAGGGCCGACAGGGCGAAACGCGGATTCTCGCCCAGGAAGTTGGCGCCGCTCGTCCCCAGATTGGTGAAGTTGCAGCGCCCGCCGCCCGAGATGCGGATCTTTTCGCCCGGCGCGCGGGCGTGATCGATGACGCGCACGCGGCGGCCGCGCCTGCCCGCCTCGATGGCGCACATCATGCCGGCCGCGCCGGCGCCGACGATCAGGACGTCGATGTCTGAAGACTTCATCGCCCCGCCCTAGCAGGCGCGGGCCCCGCCAGGGAAGGGCGTGAGGCGACGCCCTACAGCCCCAGCAGGGCCCGATAGGTCGGATGCACCTGATCGGCGTATTCCGGGTGCTTCTTCAGATAGCCGGAGAAGAAGGGGCAGGTCGGCAGGACCAGCAGCCCCTTCGCCTTCAGGTCGGCCAGCACGTGCCGGGCCATGCGGCTGGCGACGCCGCGCCCTTCCAGCGGGATCGGCACGAGGGTCTCGGTGATGAGCCGCCCGCCCGCCACGGGGTTGTAGATGACCACGGCGGTCTCGCCATCGACCTCCAGCTCGTAGCGCCTGGCTTCTTCGTTGTCGCGGATGTCGGGGTCCAGGCTCATGTCGTCGTCCTTGGTTGGCGTTAGTGCGCGTCGTCCCAGTTTCCGGCGGCCTTGGCCTCGACGTCCAGCGGAACGCTCAGATCGACGGCGGGCAGGGCGGCGCCTTCCATGACGCGGCGGATGACGGCGACGGCGCGGTCGGCCTCGGCCTCGGGGGCCTCGAACACCAGTTCGTCGTGGACCTGCAGCAGCATGCGGGTCTGAAGACCGGCCTCGGCCAGGGCGCCGGGCATGCGGATCATGGCGCGGCGGATGATGTCGGCGGCGGCGCCCTGGATCGGGGCGTTGATGGCCGCGCGCTCGCCGAACTGGCGCTCGGCGCCGGACTTGGAGCGGATGGCCGGGATGTGGATGCGCCGCCCGAAGACGGTGGTGACGAAGCCCTGCTCCTTCACCAGCGCCTTGGTCCTGTCCATATAGGCGCGGATGCCGGGGAAGCGCTCGAAATAGGTCTTGATGTAGGCCCCCGCCTCGCCCTGATCGATGCCCAGCTGGGCGGCCAGGCCGAAGGCGCTGATGCCGTAGATGATGCCGAAGTTGATGGCCTTGGCCCGGCGGCGCGTCTCGGCGGGCATGCCCTCGACCGGCACGCCGAACATTTCTGACGCCGTGGCGGCGTGGATGTCGAGCCCGGCCTTGAAGGCGCGCTTCAGCTCGGGAATGTCGCCGATGTGGGCCAGCAGACGCAGCTCGATCTGGCTGTAATCGGCGCTGATCAGCACATGGCCCGGCGAGGCGATGAAGGCCTGGCGGATCTGGCGTCCCGTCTCGGTGCGGATCGGGATGTTCTGCAGGTTGGGGTCGGAGGAGGCCAGACGCCCCGTGGTCGCCGCCGCCAGCTGATAGGAGGTGTGGACGCGGTTCGTCTGCGGGTCCATGGCCGCGACCAGGGCGTCGGTATAGGTGCCCTTCAGCTTGGACAGCTGGCGCCAGTCCAGGATGGTGCGGGGCAGGGGATGGTTCTGGGCCAGTTCGTCCAGCACGCTGGCGTCGGTGCCCCACTGGCCGCTGGCGGTCTTCTTGCCGCCGGGCAGGTTCATCTCGCCGAACAGGATCTCGCCGATCTGGCGCGGGCTGCCGACGTTGAAGGGGCGGCCGGCCAGCTTGTGCGCCTCCTCCTCCAGCTCGGCCATGCGCTGGCCGAAGGTCGAGGACAGAGAGCGCAGCCGGTCCGGGTCGACCCGCACCCCGGCCCGCTCCATGTCGGCCAGCACCGGCGGCATCCCGCGCTCCAGCGTCTCATAGACGTTCGACAGGCCCTCGGCCGCCAGGCGCGGCTTCAGCAGGCGATAGAGGCGCAAGGTGACGTCCGCGTCCTCGGCGGCGTAGCAGACGGCCGGCTTCAGCTCGACGTGCTTGAAGCTCTTCTGGCTCTTGCCGGTCCCCGCCACGCTCTTGAAGGTCATCGGCTCGTGGCCGAGGTGCAGGCGCGACAGTTCGTCCATGCCGTGGCCGTGCAGGCCGCCCTCCAGCACATAGGAGATCAGCATGACGTCCTCGATCGGGGCCACGCGCACCCCCCGGCGATCCATGACGGCCAGGTCGTATTTGATGTTCTGGCCGACCTTAAGCACCGAAGGGTCTTCCAGCAGGGCCTTCAGCCGGGCCAGGGCCGTCGGCTTGTCGATCTGTTGCAGCGGCGGGCGGGCGTCGCCGCCGTCGCCGAAGTCCAGGCCGCCGTCGCCGGTCGGCTCATGCTCATGCGTCAGGGGGATGTAGCAGGCCGCGTTCGGCCCCACCGCCAGCGACACCCCGCACAGTCCGGCGTGGGTCGAGGACAGAGCGTCCGTCTCGGTGTCGAAACCGACCACGCCCGCCGCCCTGGCCCGCGCGATCCAGCGGTCGAGGTCTTCCAGGGTCTGCACGCATTCATAGCGGTCCCGGTCGATGGCCTGGGTCTCGGCCGGGGCGGCGACCTCGGCCTGGCCATAGCGCGGCGTGGCCACGGGGGCCGTCGGCTGGCGCGTGAAGGCCGAGCCCTCCTTCTGCGGCGCCTTGCCGTCGCCGACCCGGCGGGCCAGCGACCGGAACTCCATCATCTCCAGGAAGGCCGACAGGGTCTCGGGGTCGGGATCGCGGATCAGGAAGTCGTCGATGGGTTCAGGGATCGGCGCGTCGCAGGTCAGCGTCACCAGCTCGCGCGACAGGCGGATCTGGTCGGCGAAGGCGATCAGGGTCTCGCGGCGCTTGGGCTGCTTGATCTCGCCGGCGCGGGCCAGAAGCGTGTCCAGGTCGCCGTATTCGCCGATCAGCTGGGCCGCCGTCTTGGGGCCGATGCCGGGGGCGCCGGGGATGTTGTCGACGCTGTCGCCGATCAGGGCCTGGACCTCGACCACCTTGTCGGGCGCGACGCCGAACTTCTCGAACACCGCCTCTTCCTCCAGGCGGCGGTCCTTCATCGGGTCGTACATGACCACGCCGTCGCCGATCAGCTGCATCAGGTCCTTGTCGGAGCTGACGATCACCGCCTCGCCGCCCGCGTCGCGCGCCTTGCAGGCATAGGTGGCGATCAGGTCGTCGGCCTCATAACCGGCCATCTCGACGCAGTGGACGCCGAAAGCCTTGGTCGCCTCGCGCACCAGCGGGAACTGCGGGACCAGATCCTCGGGCGCCGGGGGACGATGGGCCTTGTACTGGTCGTAAAGGTCGTTGCGGAAGGTCTTCTCCGAATGGTCGAAGACGGCGACCAGGTGCGTCGGCCCGTCCTCGCCCTTCATGTCCTTCAGCAGCTTCCACAGCATGTTGCAGTAGCCCTGAACCGCGCCCACCGGCAGGCCGTCCGACTTGCGGGTCAGCGGCGGCAGGGCGTGATAGGCGCGGAAGATGTAGGCCGAGGCGTCGATCATCCACAGCCGCAAGGGCGGCCCGTCTTGGGTGAGAGGGCGGGCGGGGATGTCGGCGGTCGCGTCGGTCATGGCGCGAACATAGGGGGCGGAAAGGCCGGCGTCATCTGCGGTTCGGCTTTCCTCCCCACGGTGTGGCGAGGGGGACCACGAAGGGGTGGAGGGGCCAGGGACGGCGGAACCAAGAAGCCCCTCCGTCTCGTCGGCGACGCCGCCGATCCACCTCCCCATTGCATGGGGAGGAGAGCCTGCGTTTCTTACGGCTGCCAGCCGCCCGGCGTTTCGGGGATGACGTCCTCGCCCTCGTCCGAGACTTCGCCGCGGGTCTTCTTCACCTCGGCCCAGGCGGCGCGCAGCAGTTCGGTCACGCCCTCGCCCGAGACGCCGGACACCAGCATGGGGCGACGGCCCGCGACCGCCTCCAGCGCCGCCGCCTTTTCTTCGCGAATTTCAGGCGTCAGGGCGTCGATCTTGTTCAGGGCCAGGATCTCGGTCTTGTCGGCCAGGCCTTCGCCATAGGCCTCCAGCTCGCCGCGAATGATGCGATAGGCCTGGACAACGTCGTCCTGCGTGCCGTCGATCAGGTGGATCAGGCTGGCCGACCGCTCGACGTGGCCCAGGAAGCGGGTGCCGAGGCCTGCGCCCTCGCTGGCGCCCTCGATCAGGCCGGGGATGTCGGCGATGACGAAGCGTTCGGACGGGCTCAGGTCCACCATGCCCAGGTTGGGCGTCAGGGTGGTGAACGGATAGTCCGCCACCTTGGGCCGCGCCGCCGAGACGGCGGACAGGAAGGTCGACTTGCCCGCATTGGGCAGGCCCGCCAGGCCGATGTCGGCGATCAGCTTCAGCCGCAGCCAGATCCAGCGCTCCTGGCCTTCCTGACCGGGGTTGGCGTGGCGCGGGGCCTGGTTGACCGGCCCCTTGAAGCGGGTGTTGCCCCAGCCGCCGTTGCCGCCGGACAGCAGCTTCACCTTCATGCCCGCCTCGTCCAGGTCGACGAGCACCGTCTCCTTGTCCTCGTCCAGCACCTGGGTGCCGACGGGGACGCGCAGGACCACGTCCTCGCCCTTGGCGCCGTGCATCTGGCGGCCCTGGCCGTGGTGGCCGGTCTGGGCCTTGAAATGCTGCTGGTAGCGGAAGTCGATCAGGGTGTTCAGCCCGTCGGCCGCCTCGACCCAGACGTCGCCGCCCTTGCCGCCGTCGCCGCCGTCGGGCCCGCCGTTGGGAATGAACTTCTCCCGACGGAACGAGACGGAGCCCGCGCCGCCGTTGCCGGAGCGAATATAGATCTTGGCCTGATCGAGGAACTTCATCGCCGGCTTATGCCAAAACTCGAGCCAAAGGGCGAGCGTCAGCCTGTTCGCGGACGTTCACGCCTCGTTAGGGCGGACGGGCGAGGCTGTCGGGCCATGAATATCGGCTCCCTGTTTCCCGCTCCCGCGAACGCCAGGACCGAGTCGCCGTCGGACGCGACGACGGCGCGCGAACAGCGCCGCCAAACCCTCGCCGAGGCGAAGCTGAATGAGGCCCGCGCGGCGGTCGAGAGCCTGAAGCGGCGCACAAGCGACGTTTCCGAAGAGAAGAAGGCGGCGGCGAAGAAGAAGATCGAGCAGATCAAGGCGCGCTTGCAGATGCTGAAGATGGCCATGATCGGCGATCCCAAGGCGGCCGCCCGCATCGCGGCGCAGTTGGCTAAGGAACTGGGGGCGGCGGTCAAGGCCTATGCGGCTGCGGGCGGCTCCGCCTTCGATCCGGGCGCGGCCGCCACGGCGGGAACGCCCGCGACGACGGGACAGGAACCTGCGAGCGATGCGGATTCGGGCCAGGCTGAGCACGCGGCCCTGTCCGCTTCGACGGAAGATCAGAACGGCGAGGCGGCGTCGGCCGAGGACGCGACGGCCAAGCCGGCCAATCCCTACCGGCAGGCGATCGACGCCGCCCTGACGCGGATCGGCGAAACGGCCCGCCGCAGCGGTGAAAGACAGGACGATCGCGATGTGCTGGACGAGGTCAAGCGCTTGGCCGCCCAGATCAGGGCCTTGGCGCGTCAGGCGGCGACCGAGGCCGACGGCGCGCCCGAGGGCGATGAGGCTGAGCGCGCCGTCGCCCGCATGGATCGCGAAATCAACGACGTCGTTCGGGCCTTGCCCGCCGCCGGGCTGTCCCTGACGGTCTAATCCCGCGCCCAGACCCCGAACGGGTCGCGCCATTCCAGGCCCAGGGCCCGGGCCACGGCGGGGTGGGTGATCTCGCCCTTCAGCACGTTCAGCCCCCTGGCCAGATGCGGATCGGCGCGCAGGGCGTCCAGCCCGTGATCGGCCAGGGCCAGGCCGAAGGGCAGGGTGGCGTTGTTCAGGGCCTCGGAGCTGGTGCGGGGGGCCGCGCCGGGCATGTTGCCGACGCAGTAGTGGACCACGCCGTCGACGACATAGGTCGGGTCCTCGTGCGTCGTCGCGCGGGAGGTCTCGAAACAGCCGCCCTGGTCGATGGCCACGTCGATCAGGACGCTGCCGGGCTTCATCGTCTTCAACTGCTCGCGCCGCACGAGGGTCGGCGCCTCGGCGCCGGGGACCAGGACGGCCCCGATCACCACATCGGCCTTGACCAGCTCTTCCTCGATGGCGTGCAGGGAGGAATAACGGGTGACGACCCGCCCGCCGGTCAGTTCGTCGATCTGGCGCATCCGGGGAATGGAGCGTTCCAGAACCACCACCTCGGCGCCCAGGCCCATGGCCATGCGTGCGGCGTTCAGCCCTACCACGCCGCCGCCCAGCACCAGCACGCGGGCCGGCGCCACGCCCGGCACGCCGCAGAACAGCAGCCCCATGCCGCCCTTGTGCTTCAACAGGGTCTCGGCCGCCGAGAAGACGGCGATGCGCCCCGCCACCTCGGACATGGGCGCCAGCAGGGGCAGGCCGTCGTTGCGGTCGGTGACCGTCTCATAGGCCACGGCGGCGCAGCCGGAGGCCAGCAGGGCTCGGGTCTGCTCCGGGTCGGGCGCCAGGTGCAGATAGGTGAAGAGGATGTGGCCCGGGTTCAGAAGGGCGAACTCGGCGGGCTGCAGCTCCTTGACCTTCACGATCATGTCGCTGTCGGCGAAGACGGCCTGGGCGTCCGGAGCGATGCGGGCGCCCGCCTTGACGTAGTCGGCGTCGGAAAAGCCCGCGCCCGTCCCGGCGCCGGTCTGCAGGAGGACCGTGTGGCCGTGGGCCGCGTACTCGCGCACGGCGGCGGGGGTCAGGCCGACGCGATGTTCATTGGTCTTGATTTCTCGGGGGCAGCCGACGCGCATGTTCTTTTCAAAGTCCTGGCCCTGACATAGGGCGCGGCGACGCTAAACAAGCCGGACCGGCCGCACCAGTAAAAAATAATACCCCGCCGAGCGATGCTCTCGGCGGGGTCCAGGCGCAGTTTCCCTGTCGGGAAAAGATCAGTTCTTGGCGTCGCGGGCCGCGCCTTCAACCGCCTGGCCGGCGGCCTGGGTGTCCTTGCCGACGCCCTGGATGGTGTTGCAGGCGGCGGTGGTCAGGGCCGCGGCGGCGACGGCCAGGATGATGAGTTTGCGCATGGGAAAGCTCCTGAAGGTTTCGGGCTCGCGCCCGTCCCGGAGACAACGCTACGCTTGGCGTGCGGTTCCGCTCAGGCGGAAGGCGGCCACCTCGCGCACCTGGGCGGCGCCGCGGGCCTCCGGCGTGGCGAAGGTCAGGCGGGCGATCGAGCCGCCGTCGGGGGCCGCGACGATCTCGGCTTCGCCGCGCAGCTGCTTGGCGAAGGCGATCATCAGGGTGCGGCCCACCCCCGCCCCGGCGGCGTCGGCCAGGCCGGGGCCGTCGTCCTGCACCTCCAGCACGCTGACGTCGCCCTGAACGCGGAAACGCACCTGCAGGTCGCCCCCGCGCCCGGCGAAGGCGTGCTTCTGGGCGTTGGAGACGGCCTCCACCACCCACAGGGCCAGGGGGGCCAGCTTGTCGGGGTCGATGACCAGGGGATCGGCGTCGACGGTGGTCGTCACCAGGGGGCCGCGCACGGCCTCGCCGGCGACCAGCTGGCCGACCAGCTCGCGCAGGAAGGTTTCGGAATCCGCCTCGCGGACGTGCTCGCTCTGGTAGAGGATGCGGTAGATGAGGGCCAGGGCCGCGATCCGCTGGCGGGTGTCGCCCAGGGCCGCCCGGGCGCCGGGGTCCGTCACCGCCCTCTGCTGCATCGACAGCAGGGAGGAGATGATCTGCAGGTTGTTCTTCACCCGGTGGTGGATTTCGCGCATCAGCGCGTCCTTCTCGTCCAAGGCCTCCAGCAGGGCCCGGTCGCGCCGGGTGATGTTGTCGCCCAGGGCGCCGAGGGTGCGGGCCAGGACGCGGATTTCGGCGGGGGCGTGCTCGGCCTGGACCGGGCGGACCGAGAAACGGCCCCGCGCATAGATGGCGGCGACCCGCTCCAGATAGCCCAGCCAGCGCACGACGATCCGCTCCGACAGCAGCATGACCGCGGCGAAGGTCGCCAGCCAGGCCGCCAGCGGCAGCAGGAGGGTGCCGAAGGGGTTCAGGCGCGCCCAGGACAGAAGCCCCGGCGCGGGGGCGGACAGAAGGACGAAGACGTCGCGGCCCGACAGGGGGGCGCCGGCGTAGACGTGGCGGCGTCCCCGCGCGTCCTTCGCCTCGAACAGGACGGTGTCGCCCAGGCGCGCCCGATGCGCCCAGCCGGCGATGGCCTTGGGGTCCCTCAGGCGGAAGGGGCTCGGATCGGTGGCCGTCAGGACCTGGCCGGAGCTGTCGATCAGCGCCGCCTGGGCGCCGACGGGCAGGGCTGGGTCATGAATGTCGGGCTGCAGGGCGGCCAGGGGCACGATGGCGGTCATCGCCCCCTGGAAGGCGCCCAGGGGCCGCTGGGAGCGGACCGCCACGAGCAGGGCGTCCGGTTCGCCGGCCGCCCACTCCATGACCACCTCCTCGCCCTGTCGCAAGCGCTGATGCCAGGCCTGCCCGCGGACCTGGGCGGCTGTGGGCGGCTTGGCCCCGCGCGAGGCGCAGACCGGCTCGCCCGTGGCGCTGAAGCGGGTCAGGGCGGCGATGCCGTCCAACCGCTCGACCAGGGCGGTCAGGCGGGGCTCGCAATAGAAGCCGATCCCCTCGGGGGCGAGGGCCTCCAGCAGGACCACCGCGCTGTCGATGCTGTTCCGGGCGTGGGCGGCGCTGCGGTCGGCGGCCAGTTGCAGGTCGGTGCGCCGCTCGGCCGCCTGCTGGCGAAAGCCCGCCTCGGTCTGGATGGCGGCGAGCAGCAGGATCGGCAGCAGGGCGACCGCCATGGCCAGGCCGAGTCGGAAGCGGATGCCCTGCAGGCTGGGCCTTCCGAGCTTGCGCCCCAGCGCTCGGCCCAGGGCACGGCCGACCCGCAGCATGTTTAGCTCCGCCCGGCGCCGCTCAGCCTGTCGGCGTCGGCCAGGATGGACCGCATCGCATCCCCGGCGGACTTTCCGTCGCGGGCGTAGCCGCCGCGCTCCAGCGTGGCCTGAATCGCCTTGCGGGCGCGCGACACCCGGCTCTTCACCGTGCCGACCGCGCACTGGCAGATCTCGGCCGCCTCCTCATAGGCGAAGCCGCCGGCGCCCACGAGGATCAACGCTTCCCGCTGCTCCTCGGGCAGGGTCTGCAGCGCCTGGCGCAACTCATCCAGGGCGACCGGCGCCTCGGGGTCGTCGACGGCGATCAGCGTCCGTTCGGCGGCTTCCTGGTCCAGCTGGGTCTGGCGCCAGGAGCGTCGCTTCTCGGAATAGAACTGGTTGCGCAGGATCATGAAGGTCCAGGCCTTCATATTGGTGCCCATCTGATAGCTGGCGCGGGCGTCCCAGGCCTTCATCATGGCCTCCTGGGCCAGGTCGTCGGCCGAGGTCGGGTCGCCGGTCAGCGTGCGGGCGAAGGCGCGCAGATGGGGGATCAGGGTGACCAGTTCGGCCTTGAAGGCGCCGTCGTCGGCCGACGGCGGCCGGGATGGAGTGCTGGTCACTGTCCCTCCTTGGTGGACGACGCCTGGTCCGCGCGCCTGAGGATCTCCAGGAATTCGTCGGGGACGGGTTCGTTCACGACCTCGTCGAACATATGGCGCAGCTTCACGCCGATCGCCTGCTGGCGCAGGCGAACTTCTTCAAGCCCTCGATCGCGCGACGGGAGCCCGTCGGGGTGCGCGGGGGTGTCCTTGGTGTTGATCATCGAGTTTACGGCTGCCGCCCAAGCCAGTTGAAACGCCTCTAGAAGCAGGAAACGCCGCCTCCTTCATCCGGTTCCTAGCGTCGGACGTTTTTATGCTCAAGCTGTCGCAAGGCGCGGGAACCGTGGCCCATTTGATACGTTGAGGTCGGCTGGTGCGCCGAACAAGTGTCCGGCGCCGAGATTGTCGGGGAAAGAACCGTATGAGCCTTCTGGCCAGACTTGCGCCTCATCTGCCCTATGTCCGCCGCTACGCCCGCGCGCTGACCGGCGACCAGGCCACGGGCGACAACTATGTGCGGGTGGCCCTGGAAGCGCTGGCCGCGGGCGAGCGCCAGCTGCCGTCGGACATGACGCCGCGCGTCGCCCTCTATCATGTCTTCCACGCCATCTGGTCGGCCACGGGCGCCCAGCTGGAGGACGGCTCGGCGATCGAGGGGGATGACGCCGCCCACCGCCTGATGCGGATTTCGCCGCGCTCGCGCCAAGCCTTTCTGCTGACCGCCCTGGAGGGCTTCACTCCGTCCGAGGCCGCCCAGATTCTGGCCGTCGATCCCCGCACGGTCGAACGCCTGATCGCCGAGGCCCAGTCGGACATCGACGCCGAACTGGCCACCGACGTCCTGATCATCGAGGACGAGGCCATCATCTCGGCCGATATCGAAAGCCTGGTGAAGGAACTGGGCCACCGCGTCACCGGCACCGCCACCACCCATGACGAGGCCGTGGACGCCGTGTCGCGCCACAAGCCCGGCTTGGTGCTGGCCGACATCCAGCTGGCGGACGGCTCGTCGGGCATCGACGCGGTCAAGGACATCCTCAAGCGGTTCGACGTGCCGGTCATCTTCATCACCGCCTTCCCCGAGCGGCTGCTGACTGGCGAGCGCCCCGAGCCGACCTTCCTGATCACCAAGCCCTTCCAGCCGGAGACGGTGAAGGCGGCGATCAGCCAGGCGCTGTTCTTCCATCCGTCGCGCCAGAAGCAGGCCGCCTGAGGGGCGGCCGGTCCGACGCGTTTCCAGGGCTCCGCCGCGGCGGAGCCCTTTTTCGTTCATCCTCGCCTCAGGAGGGCGCGGGAGCATCGACGGGCGGGGGCGCCGCTTCCGGCCCGACCGGGCGGACCGCGCGGTCCGTCTCGACCACGGGCGAGGGCGCGGGCAGGGCGCCGGTGGTTTCGGCGGTGCGATGCAGCCGGCTGTTGTTGAGCGCCCACCATCCCAGCAGCAGGACGGCGGCCGCGCCGGCCGAGACGATCAGCAGCACCAGGATGCGGCGCCCGCCTCGGCCCTGGCGAACGTACTGGGCCTCGACCGCATGATGGGTGTTCACGGCGTCGGCGGAATGGGAATGCGGGTCTTGATGGGCCATCGGGCTCGCCTCCTTGTCTGGGTCCGGTTCCGGTCGGGAAACCTCTAGGGCCAACGTCGCCGCCGCCGGGCCGTTCCGCGACGACGCCCGGCGTGGGCCATGTCGGCCGAGGGCGGGAACCGAGTCGGGCGCGCGTCGTTATCCGATGCGAGGGCCATCCCCCGGGCCGGCCTGACCGCCGGTCTTCGCCCTCGCCTCATTCTCGATGATGCGACTCCTAGGCGGTCCTGATGGACCGCCTTCTTTTTTGTCGGCGGGCGGGCGGCTTGCCCTGCGGGACGGAGGCGTCACTATGGGTCCTGAAAGAAAACGGTCAGAGGAGATCGACGGATGAGCCTGCGCAACAGACAATGGATCCTGCGTCAGCGGCCGCGCGGCCTGATCCAGGACGGCGACCTGGAGCTGGTCGAGAGCGTCGTGCCCGAGCTGAAGGACGGGGAGGTGTTGGTCCGCACCGTCTATCTGTCGATCGACCCGACCAACCGCACCTGGATGAATGATTCCGAAGGCTATCTGCCGCCGGTGGGCCTGGGCGACGTCATGCGCGGCCTGACCCTGGGCGTGGTCGAGCGGTCGCGCGGCGAGCGGTTCAAGGAAGGCGATCTGGTCACGCCCCTGTCGGGCGCCTGGGCCGACTACGCCGTCGTACCCGAGGCGGGGCTGCGGCCGGTCCATCGCGCGCCGGGCCTGCCGCTGACCGCCAATCTGTCCGTGCTGGGGATGACCGGCATGACCGCCTATTTCGGCGTCACCGACGTGTTGAAGGCCAGGGCGGGCGAGACCCTGGTGATCTCGGCGGCGGCGGGGGCGGTCGGCTCCATCGCCGGCCAGGTGGCCAAGCAGCGCGGCTGCCGCGTCATCGGCATCGCCGGCGGGGCCGAGAAGTGCCGCTGGCTGACCGAGGACCTCGGCTTCGACGCGGCCGTCGATTACAAGAGCGAGGACGTCGGCGACGCCCTGGACCGGCTGGCTCCGGACGGGATCGACCTCAATTTCGAGAATGTCGGCGGCGACATCATGATCGCCGTCTGGAACCGGCTGAAAACGCACGGCCGCATGGCCGTCTGCGGCCTGATCTCGGCCTATAACGCCACGCGCACGCCGCCCTCGCCCAACTTCGCCCGCATCATCACCCACCGCCTGGACGTGAAGGGCTTCCTGGTCCTGGACTACGCCCACCGCGCCCCGGAGATGGTCGCCGAGATGGGCCCCTGGCTGGCCGATGGGAAGATTCAGTGGAAGGTCCACGTCGACGACGGGCTGGAAGGCGCGGTCGGTTCGCTGAACCGCTTGTTCACGGGCGACCATGACGGCAAGCTGATGGTTCGGGTGTCGGAGGAGCCGGCGGCCTGATCGAGGAACGACCGCCCATGACCGAGCCGCTGCACGTCCATTTCGAGGATCTCGAGATCGGTCAGGTCATCCCCCTGGGGGCCTGCGCGGTGGATGCGGCGGCGCTGGACCTGTTCGCCGAACGCTTCCTGCCGGGCTGGGACACGGCCTATGGCGCGCCCGAGGCCATGGTCTACGCTCTGTGGAGCCGTCTGGCCGCCGACCGCACCAGCGGCTGGGCGGGCGCCAAGACCCTGGCGGTGGACGGCCTGCGTTTCCTGCGCAGCCCCCCGGCGGGCGAACTTCTGCGCGGCCGCCTGACCATCATGGGCAAGGACCCGGTCGGCGACGAAAAGGGCGTCGTCATCGCCCAGCAGGATCTGCTGGACGAGGCGGGCCGCCTGGTCTTCTCCTGCCTGACCCGCGCCCTGGTCGCGCGCCGATAGCCGCCTTCTCCCCCTGTGGGGGGGGATGAAAAAACGCCCCGCCAGTGTCCTGACGGGGCGTCTGCCTTCAGCGTTTTCCAGGGCCTCGAGCCGCGCGAACGCGCGTCAGGCCCTCAGAAAATCAGGCGTTGGCGGCGACCGGCTGCTGCTTGGCGGCGCGGGTCAGGGCCATGGCGATCAGGCGATCCCAGCCCAGCAGCGACACCAGGTGGGCGTAGATCTGGCCCAGGGCGCCGTTGTCGCGCAGTTCGGCCAGCTTCTCGGCCGGAAGGGTCTTCAGCTTGTCTTCCGAGACGGCGAAGTATTCGGCGATCTTCTGCGGCGTTCCGGCCGAGCCGTCGGGGTTGCGCGGGGTGTAGTTGGCCTCGCGCACCTCGAACAGGTCCAGCTCCTTCAGCAGGCCGACGAAGGACTCGGTGCGCACGCGCTCCTGTTCGAAATTGTTGCAGAACTCCATGCCGAAGTTGACGTAGCCGCTGGGCTGGCCGTTCTCGAACAGGGGGGTCTCGCCGCCTTCGACCACGAAGGGGGCGGCGCGGTCGATGCACAGGACCAGACGCTTCTGTTCGTCGTCATTGGCGAAGACGAAGGGGTAGCGGCGCACATAGGCGGGAATGTAGGCGTCGGGCCGGAACTCGCCGTCCTCGATGAACAGGTTCTCGGCGGCGTTCAGACCCATGGCGGCGACGGGCTGCTTGGCGTCGCCGACGAAGATGACCGGATAGCTCAGGGCGGCCGGGGCGAATTCCGTCACCGTCAGCGGCACCACATTGGTCTGGGCGACGAAGGCGTAGGGCTTGTCCGCCGGGGTCACGCCCAGCTTGCCGTGAACCTCGGCCGACAGGGGCTCGGGCTGGGAATAGAACAGGACGTTGCCCGACAGGGGGCTGTTCGCTTGGGTGGCGTCGGTCATGAAACGGATCTTCTGAACAGAAAGGACGGCTCTTCTAGCCCATGGCCGAGGCCGCCGCAAACGCCGCCGTTCGGCCACATTGCGTCAGGAGCCGGCGGCGGCGCGGCGCGGGACGACCGTCGATGTGGTTGCAGCGGCGGCTCCGACCCCCTAGCTGTAGGCCATGGGTCTGGCCTGCGATCATGAACACGCTGAACACCAGCTCGGCGCCGCCGAGGTGGAGCGCGCCCTGGCCGCCGTCGAGGCGCGCTGCGCCGCCGAGGGCGAGCGCATGACCGCTCCGCGCCGCCGAGTGCTGGAGCTGCTGCTGACGGCGGGCGAGCCGGTCAAGGCCTATGACCTGATCGCCCGCTACGGCCTGGACGGCAAGGCGGCCAAGCCGCCGACCGTCTATCGCGCGCTCGACTTCCTGGAGCGCCGGGGCCTGGCGCACCGCATCGCCTCCATCAGCGCCTATGTCGCCTGCACGGCCGATGCGCTGGGCGAGGACAAGGGGCATGCGGCCGCCTTCCTGATCTGCGACTGCTGCGGCGCCGCCGAAGAGGTGGCGGTCCAGGGCGGAGACGCCTTCGCCCGCGCCGCCGCCGGCGCCGGCTACGCCATAGAACGCACCACCATTGAAGGGCATGGCCGCTGCCCGGCCTGTCGCGTGGCGGCCTGAGGCGGATGGACGCCCTGGCCCTGTCGGCGCCGCGCCGGATCAGCGTCCCCATCGACAACCGCTGGGGCGCGGGCGAGATGGCGGTGCTCGACTTCGGCGATCCCGGGCGTCCGGTCGATCTGGTCTTCGTCCACGCCAACGGCTTCAACGCCCGCACCTGCCGCTCCCTGCTGCAGCCCCTGTCCAGCGCCCTGCGCATCTGGGCGCCGGACCTGCGCGGGCATGGCGCGACCCGCCTGCCCGCCGCGCCCGAAAGCCGTCGCAGCTGGAAGGATCACCGCGACGACCTGATCGCCCTGCTGGAGGCGATCGGCGGGCCGCCCGTGGCCCTGGCCGGCCATTCGATGGGCGGCGTCAGCGGCCTGCTGGCCGCCGCGGAACGACCCGAGCGGGTGTCGCGCCTTCTGCTGCTCGATCCGGTGGTCTGGCCGCGTCCCATGGTCATGGCGTTCAACCTGCCGATGGCCGGGCGATTGTCGCGGCGCTTCCCGATCGTCTTGCGGACGCTGAAACGCCGCGCCGTCTTCGACAGCCGCGAACAGGCCCTGGCCGCCTATCGCGGGCGCGGCGCCTTCAGGGGGTGGCCCGACCTGATGCTGGCCGACTATCTGGCCGACGGCTTGGTCGAGACCGACAAGGGGCTGGAGCTGGCCTGCCGCCCGGCGTGGGAGGCCTCCAACTACGCCGCCCAGGCCCATGATCCCTGGCGCGCCCTGGCCCGCTATCCGGGGTCCGTGCGCATCCTCAAGGGCGAGACCGGCAGCCTGTGCGCGGTCGGCCCGTCCGCTCGCCGGGCGCATGTGCAGGTCGAGGCGGTGGCGGGCGGCGGCCATCTGTTCCCCATGACCCATGCCGAGATCACGCGCGACGCCCTGTTCGACCTGGCGGTCTGAACGTCGCGCGAGGCCGGGACCGGGCGGCGGGGGCTTGCCGTCCGGCGGTTCGGTGCTAGTCCTTTCGGACGATGATGTCGTCCGCCGCCCCTGCTCCATCGCCGTCCCAATCGCTGCGCATCCTGCTGGGGGCGCTGATCGGCGCCGTGCTGGGCCTGTTGATGCTGGGGGTGGCCCTGGCCGCCTGGTGGCTGGCGGTCGCGCGCCATGAGCCTGAGCGGATCGTCGTCCCGGAGGCGTTCGAGGCGCGGCTGGAGGCGGCGGCCGGAGGCGCGGCCTTCGGCCTCAGCCCCGTCTATGTCCACGGGGCGTCCAGCGGCGCGGACTGGCTGTCGGGGATCGCCTCGGAGCTGGAGGCCCAGGGCCATGAGCTTCGCCCGCTCCCCGACGACGATCCCGCGCTGACCCGCGAGGTCGAGCGCCTGGCCCGCCGCTGGGCCGAGCCGCCGCGCCGCCCCCTGCTGATCTGGCGGGAGCCTGCGGGGCTTATGCTGTGTCGTTGCGACCATCCCCGGGCGCGGGCCCAGGCGCGTCGTCTGCTGGCGGCGTCGCACCGGCCGGACGTAGCGGAGCCGCAGGATCCGCAACCCGCCGTCGCGCCGCGTCGCGCGGCCGAACCGGCGGGACCGTCCTATCCGCCCCTGGGGCCGCCTCCGGCCAGGATCGCCGCCGCGCCGGCCGCGTCGACGGCGGCGCCCCCGCGTGCGACGTCTGCGGCTCCCGCCCTGCCGGGCGATCCGGCGCCGAGGGGCCAGGCCGGGCCGCCGCCCCCGCCGGGCCGCGCTTCGCCCGCCCGCCCGGCCGCCCCGCGCCGCACCGACCCGCCCGAGGCGCGGCGCGACGCCGAAAGCCTGTTCTTCTGAGGCCCTAGTCCAGGCGGGCGCAGGCGTGGATCAGCCGTTCGGCGTCCTCCTGGTTCTGATAGAGGCTGAAACCGAAGCGGATCACGTCGTCGCGCACGTCGGCGATGACGTTCATCTCCTGCAGGGCCGCCTTCCAGCGCGGGGCGTCCGGGTGGCGCAGGGCCAGGAAGCGGGCGCGCGGCGCCGTCTCCTCGACCGGGTTCAGGATGTCGGCCTGTCGCAGCGCCCCGGCCTCGCCCGCCTGAACCGCCGCCTGGAAGCGGGTCTGAAGGCCGCGCGCATGATCGGCGATGGTCGCCGTGGTCAGGTCGTGCTGGTCCAGCATCCGGCGCACGGCGTTGAAGCGGTAAAGGGCGCTGGGGTCGAAGGTCGCGCCCCAGAAGCGGCCGCCGTCGGCGCGGTACTGGACCCCGCCCGGCGGGCCCTCCAGATGGCCGAACTCGGCGAACCAGCCGGTCACGACCGGGCGCGGGCCGAAGCCCGGCGGCGCGTGCAGGAAGCAGGCGCCTTCGCCCGCCATGGCGTATTTATAACCGCCGGCCAGATAGAAGACCCTGTCCGCCACGGCCGACAGGTCGGTCGGCGTCGCCATGAAGCCGTGGTAGCCGTCCACCACCACCCACGGCCCCGCCGGATCGGCCAGGTCAGCCAGTTCGGCGATGCGGTCGAACAGGCCGCCGGTGCGGAAGAAGACCTGGCTGACGAAGATCAGGTCGTGGCCGCCCGCCCTGGCCGCCGCGAGGAAACGCTCGGCGAAGGTCTCGAACGGGGCCAGGGGCACGCGGGCGACCACGGCCTGGCCGGCCTCCTCCCAGCGTTCCGACTGGCGGCGGAAGGAGTGGAACTCTCCGTCCGTGGCCAGGATGCGCACGGGCGCCTTGTCGACCGCCGAGACGATGCGCAGCAGGATCTCATGGGTGTTGGGCGCGAAGATCAGGCTGTCGGGCGAGGGCAGGCCCAGTTCGCGCGCGACGTGTCCTTGAGCCTCGGGGACGACCTCTCCGAAGATCAGGTCCCATTTGCGGTCGGCGAAGCGGTTGGCTTCGGCCCAGGCCTGGATCTGGCCGTCGAAGCTGGCGTCGGGCCAAAGATGGTGGCTGTGGGCGGCGAAGTGCAGGCGTTCCGGGTCGAGGCCCAGGGCGCGCGAGAACAGGGGCTTGTAGTTCATGAGGGTACGCTAACCCGCATGACGGGCTGCGTCACCGGACAAAGAATAAGGCGGGCCGCTTGCGCGAACCCGCCTCTCTCAACCCGGTCTTCGGCGCTCAAGCAGCGAGCGTAGCGTCGCGAGCGTCAGCGCGCCTCAGATCAAACTGCCGTGGCAGTGCTTGAACTTGCGGCCCGAGCCGCAGGGGCAGTCGCCGTTGCGGCTGGTGCGCTCCCAGCCGACGGGCAGGGCCTCGACCGGCAGCTTGGAGCGGTCGTCGCCGGTCAGCATGCCTTCCGGGTTCTGGGCCATCGGGTTCAGCATCTCGTTCTCGCCGGTGCCGGGGTTCAGGTGGATTTCCTGGAACTCGGGCATTTCCATCGGCGGCGGCGCCTGGAACTGGAACTCGACCGTCATCAGCCAGCGCGTGACGTTGTGGCGCAGGTCGTGCAGCAGCGTCTCGAACAGGTTGAAGGCCTCGGTCTTGTATTCGTTCAGCGGGTCGCGCTGGCCGTAGCCGCGCAGGCCGATGACGCCGCGCAGATGGTCCAGGTGGACCAGGTGCTCGCGCCACTGCATGTCGATCATCTGCAGCATGAACTGCTTTTCCAGGCCGCGCGTCTGGTCGGCGCCGATCAGCTCCAGCCGCTCGGAGGCGCGGGCGTCGGCGGCGGCGAGGATGCGCTCCTCGATCTCCTCGTTGGAGACGCCTTCCTCGGCGGCCCAGTCATGCAGCGGCAGTTCCAGGCCGAGGGTGGACTTCACCTTCTCGTCCAGGCCGTCGATGTCCCACTGCTCGGCATAGGCCTTGGGCGGCATGTAGCGTTCGACCAGGTCGTTGATCGCGTCGTTGCGGAAGTCGGCGACCAGTTCCGACAGGTCCTCGGAGTCCATGAACTCCTGGCGCTGTTCGAACACGGCCTTGCGCTGGTCGTTCACGACGTCGTCGTACTTCAGCACGTTCTTGCGCATGTCGTAGTTGCGGGCCTCGACGCGCTTCTGGGCGGTCTCGACGGCCTTGTTCAGCATCGGGTGGCTGATGGCCTCGCCCTCGGCCACGCCGAAGCTGCGCATGATGGCGTCCAAACGCTCACCGGCGAAGATGCGCATCAGGTCGTCTTCGCACGACAGGTAGAATTTCGAGGTGCCGGGGTCGCCCTGACGGCCGGTGCGGCCGCGCAGCTGGTTGTCGATGCGGCGGCTCTCGTGGCGCTCGGTGCCCAGGACGAACAGGCCGCCGGCGGCCAGGGCCTTCTCCTTGGCGGTGGCGATCTCGGCCCTGAATTCCGTCTCCTTGGCCCGCAACGCCTCGGGCGTCACCTCGACGGCCATGTTGCGCTGTTCCTGGGTCCAGCGCTGGATGCGCATCTCCAGGTTGCCGCCCAGCTGGATGTCGGTGCCGCGGCCGGCCATGTTGGTGGCGATGGTCACGGCGTGGGGCAGGCCCGCCTCGGCGACGATATAGGCTTCCTGCTCGTGCTGGCGCGCGTTCAGGACGTTGTGCGGAATGCCGCGCCCGGTGACGTATTCCACGTCATAGGCCAGGTCGCCGACCTTCTGGGCCTCCTTCTCGCGGCCCTCGTATTCGGGCTTCACCTTGCGCGAGACCTCGACCTGATAGTCGTAGGTCTTCAGCAGGTCGGACAGCTCCTCGGACTTCTCGATCGACACGGTGCCGACCAGGATCGGCTGGCCGCGCACGTAGCAGTCGGCGATCTGGGCGGCGATGGCGCGGTTCTTCTCGGCGAAGGTGCGATAGACCTCGTCGTCGTAGTCCTTGCGCTGGATCGGACGGTTGGTCGGCACCTCCAGGACGTCCATCTTGTAGATGTCGAGGAATTCCTGGGCCTCGGTCGCGGCCGTGCCGGTCATGCCGGACAGCTTCTCATAGAGACGGAAGTAGTTCTGGATGGTCACCGAGGCCAGGGTCTGGTTCTCGGGCATGATCTTGACGTCTTCCTTGGCCTCGATGGCCTGGTGCAGGCCCTCGGACAGACGGCGTCCGGTCATCATGCGGCCGGTGAATTCGTCGATCAGGACGATCTCGCCGTCCTTGATGATGTAGTCCTTGTCGCGCTGGTACAGGGTGTTGGCGCGCAGGGCCTGGTTGACGTGGTGAACCAGGCTGACGTTGGCCGGATCGTACAGGTCGACGGTGTCCTCGGCGAAGTGGCCGCCCTGTTCGAGCATCTGCTCCATGCGCTCCGAGCCCAGCTCGGTCAGCAGGGCCTGGCGCTGCTTCTCGTCGAGGTCGAAGGTGTCCTTGTCCTTGACCAGCTCCTTCACCAGGGCGTCGACGATCTTGTAGAGGTCCGAACGGTCCTCGGTCGGGCCCGAGATGATCAGCGGCGTGCGCGCCTCGTCGATCAGGATGGAGTCGACCTCGTCGACGATGGCGAAGTGGTGGCCGCGCTGCACCATCTCGCGCCGGTCGTAGACCAGGTTGTCGCGCAGATAGTCGAAGCCGAATTCGTTGTTGGTGCCGTAGGTGATGTCGGCCTGATAGGCCATCTGGCGCTGGCCCTGCGACAGGCCGTTGACGATGACCCCGACCTCCAGGCCCAGGAAGCGATAGACCCGGCCCATCTGTTCCGCGTCGCGGCGGGCCAGGTAGTCGTTGACGGTGACGACGTGGACGCCCTTGCCGGCCAGGGCGTTCAGATAGACCGGGGCCACGGCCACCAGGGTCTTGCCCTCGCCGGTCCGCATCTCGGCGATGCCGCCCTCGTGCAGGATCATGCCGCCGGCCATCTGCACGTCGTACTGACGCTGGCCCAGGACGCGCTTGGACGCCTCGCGCACCACGGCGAAGGCCTCGTTCTGCAGCTTGTCCAGGCTTTCGCCCGCTTCGATGCGGTCCCGGAAGGTCTGCGTCATCATGCGCAGTTCGTCGTCCGAGAAGGCCTCGAACTTGGATTCCAGGGCGTTGATCTTCTGGACCTGGCCCATGAAGGTCTTGACCTTGCGGTCGTTGGAGGAACCGAGAAGTTTCTTGGCGAAGCCGAGCATGGGCGATCCGGATTAGGCGGTCGAGCGGCTGAAGGCTCTGAGAAAGACAGGTTTAGCCGGTCGCGGGGCCGCGATCGCGCCGGCCCCGGGCCTTCCCTGCTGATGAGGGCGCGCGAAGGGCCGCGCAGACGATCGAAAACCCCTCGACTTGGGCGCAGGCGGGACTTAAGCACCGCCCTTACCCCTGTCAACGCGAGGGCCTTTTTAAGGGCGTCGCGGCGCGGGCGCGAACGGCCGTTCCGGCGGCCTGTCCCCAGACCCTTGCCCGGAGCGTCCGATGCGAGCGCGGCGTCCCCCCCACCGTCTGTTTCTGGTCGCCGCCGTCGGGCTGGCGTTGGGCGTCGCCGCCTGCGGGCGCGGCCGGGACGAAGCCGCGCCGGAGAAGGACGACCGCGTCGTGGCCACGGTCGACGACCGCGCCGTCTGGGCGTCCGACGTCCGGCGCGAGGCCGTAGCGCAGGGTCTGATCTGCGAGGACGATCCGCTGGACGTGTCGTCGGAGCTGTTCCGCCTGGTGATGGACGAGGTGGTCGACCAGAAGCTGCTGGCCGCCGAGGCCGAGCGTCGCGGCCTGGACGACAGCCCGGCGGCCCAGCGCCGACTCCAGGCCGTGCGCGAACGCATCCTGGGCGACATGCTGGTCGAGAAGGTGGTGTCCGGCGCCGTGTCCGAACAGGCGGTCGAGCGCCTCTACGCCGAGCAGCAGCGGCTGGCGCGCACGACGGAGGAGGTGCGGGTGCGCCTGATCCTGGCGCCGACGAAGGATCAGGCCGACGCCGTCCTGGGCGTCCTGGGGCAGGGCGCGGCCTTTGAGGCCGTCGCCGCCCAGCGCTCCATCGACGACGCCACCCGTTATTCGGGCGGCGACCTGGGCTATTCGACGCTCGACGTCCTGCCCGGCGCCTACGCCGCCGCCCTGCAGGGCAAGACGCCGGGCCAGGTGGTCGGGCCGATCCAGACCGAAACCGGCTGGGCCGTGCTCAAGGTCGAGGACCGCCGCGCCGAGACCCCGCCGACGCTGGAGCAGGCCCGGCCCCAGATCGTCCGCTACCTGACCTATGAAGGCGTGCGCCAGCTGCTGGAGCAGTTGCGCGGCAAGGCCGAGGTCGAGATCACCCGGGGCGGGGCCGAGACGCCGCCGCCCGCCGCCGCCAGAACGTCCGCCCCTCCCGCCGCCGGAAACGCCTCATGAGCCAGCCGCCCTCCAAGCCCGCCTCCACCGGCAAGAAGATCGAATCCGCCATCGAAAAGGCGCTGGACCCGCTGGCCTCGGCCCTGAAGCGCGCGACGCAGGCCGCCGCGCAGACGGCCGCCGCTCCGGGCAAGCCGGGCCTGATGGTCTCGCCTCTGGCCGTGCCCTTCCCGGCCATTCCTCCGATCGGCGGGGTCGAGATCGCCACCGCCAGGGCGGGCTTCTACAAGCATGAGCGCGACGATCTGACGGTCTTCCATTTCCCCGAGGGGGCCTCCTGCGCGGGGGTCTTCACCCGCCACAAGGTCGGCTCGGCGCCGGTCGACTGGTGCAAGCGCCAGCTGGACGCCGACAAGGGCGGGGAGGGGGTCAGGGCCCTGGTCGTCAACGCGGGCTGCGCCAACGCCTTCACCGGCAAGGCCGGGGCGGACGCGGCGCGCCGCACGGCCTCCGAGGTCGCCAAGCGCTTCGACTGCCGCCAGCGCGACGTCATGCTGGCCTCGACCGGCGTCATCGGCGTGGTGCTGGACGACAAGAAGATCACGGCCCGCCTTGCCGACGTCGAAGCCGGTCTGAAGGCTGACAACTGGGCCCAGGCCGGTCTGGGCATCATGACCACGGACACCTTCCCCAAGGGGGCCTACGCCGAGTGCGAGATCGAGGGGGTGAAGGTCCGCATCGCCGGGATCGCCAAGGGCTCGGGCATGATCGCGCCGGACATGGCGACCATGCTGGCCTTCATCGTCACCGACGCCGACATCGCCCCGCCGGTTCTGAAGGCCCTGCTGAACCTGCACGTCCGCACCACCTTCAACTCGGTGACGGTGGACGGGGACACCTCGACCAACGACACGGCCCTGCTGTTCGCCACCGGCGCCTCGGGCGCGCCGCGCATCGGCCGGGTCGGCGACCGCCGCCTGAAGGACTTCTCGGCGGCGCTGGACGCCGTCATGCTCGACCTGGCCCACCAGCTGGTGAAGGACGGCGAGGGCGCCACCAAATTCGTCAAGGTGACGGTGGAGGGCGCCGCTTCGCCCGCCTCGGCGCGCAAGCTGGCCAAGTCGATCGCCGACAGCCCCCTGGTCAAGACCGCCATCGCGGGCGAGGACGCCAACTGGGGCCGCATCGTCATGGCCGTGGGCAAGACGGAGGAGGCGGTCGACCGCGACCGCCTGGCCATCCGCTTCGGCCCCCACGTCGCCGCCGTCGACGGCGCCCCGTCGCCGACCTACGACGAGGCGGTCATGAGCGCCTATATGAAGAACCCCGAGATCGACATCACCGTCCACGTCGCCTCGGGCCGCGCCTCGGCCACGGTGTGGACCTGCGACCTGACCAAGCGCTACATCGAGATCAACGGGGACTACCGCTCGTGAGCGAGACCCCCGCCGTTCCCACCGTCCTGGTCGTCGCCGTAGCCCTGATCGACCCGGACGGCCGCGTGCTGATCGCCAAACGGCCCGAGGGCAAGCAACTGGCGGGCCTGTGGGAATTCCCCGGCGGCAAGGTCGAGCCGGGGGAGCGGCCCGAAGCCGCCCTGATTCGCGAACTGAAGGAAGAACTGGGCATCGACGTGAAGGAGGCCTGCCTGGCCCCCTTCGTGTTCACCAGCCACGCCTATGACTCCTTTCACCTGTTGATGCCGCTCTACCTGTGCCGACGCTGGTCCGGCGTGGTCGAGGCGCGCGAGCACGCCGGGCTCGCCTGGGTGAAGCCGGACAAGCTGTCGGCCTATCCCATGCCTCCGGCCGACGAGCCGCTGATCGCCTGGCTGCGCGATCTGCTCTGAGGCTCAGCCCTCCTCGCCGGTCTGCTCCCGAACGCCCAGCGCGTCGGCGAGGCGCGTCCTGGCCGAGCCGCGTTTGGCGGGCTTCTGCTGGCTCTCGTGGGGCGCCCATCCGGCCAGGTGGACCATTTCAAAGGTGGCGGGGATGCGCCCGTCCGCCTCGGCGTGGCGCTCGGCGTAGAGCTGGGCCGCGCGGGCCAGGACGGCGCGGCTGAGCGGCCGGATCGGCCCGGCCAGCACATTGGTCTCTCCCATCGCCCGCAGGTCGCGCATCAGGGCGAAGGGGTCGGCGTAGCGCACCGTCACCCGGTCCACGTCCGTCACCGGCAGGGCGAACCCGGCCCGTTGCAGCAGGGCCGCCCCGTCGAAGCCGTCGGCGAAGGGCGAGACCCGCGCCTGGGCGCCGCCGTTCACTTCCAACTCCGCCTCGGTCAGGACGCCGCGCAGCTCCTTCAGCGTCGCCGCCCCGAACAGGCTGGCCACGAACAGGCCGTCCGGCTTCAGCGCGCGGCGGATCTGGGCTAGGGCGCCGGGCAGGTCGTTGGCCCAGTGCAGGCCCAGCAGATTGACGATCAGATCGGCCGAGCCGTCCTCCAGCCCCAGCGGCCCGGCCCCCGGCGCGGCGCGCTCGGCCGTCGTGCCGACGGCGTGCACCTGCGCCACCCGTTCGCGCGCCGGGCTGTCGGCGAGGGCCCGGGCGAAGACGCCGGGATGTGGCGACAGGTCGACGGGCGTCTGAAACTCGCGCAGGATCACCTCCAGACTATTCACCGCATTGTCTGCGGCGCGCAGGTGCAGGAAGTCGGCGTCGGGGAAACGTCGCTCGGCGCGGCTCAGGCGCGCGGCGCGGCGGGCGGCGTCGAAGATGATCGGGGGACCGGAGGAGGGAGAGGGGGCGCTCATGTCGGTTCAGGATGGGGGCTGGCGGGGTCGATTGAAAGGCGTCACTGCGCCTTTAGCGTCCGGCGCGCGCGATGCGGGCCGGGGCCTGCTGGATATTCTGCTGCCGCCCGTCGCCCACGACAGCCGCGAGGCGGCCGCGTCCGCGGGTCTGTCGCCCGACGCCTGGAGCCGGGTGGCCTTTCTGGAGGCGCCGGTCTGCGACGGCTGCGGCGCGGCGTTCGAATACGACGGCGGCGACTTCGCGGCGGAGCGGTGCGCGGCCTGCGTCGCCAGCCCTTACGCCTTCGGCCGGGCGCGGGCGGCCTGCGTCTATGACGAGGCGTCGCGCGGGATCATCCTGAAGTTCAAGCACGGCGACCAGCAGCAGTTCGCTCCCCTGTTCGCCCGCTGGATCAGCCGTTCGGCGGCGCCCCTGATCGAGACGGCCGACGCCGTGCTCCCCGTGCCCCTGCACCGGACGCGCCTGCTGTCGCGCCGCTTCAACCAGGCCGCCGAGATCGCCCGGCCGCTGGCCCGCGCGGCGCGTCTCGACTACCTGCCCGACGCCCTGATCCGCGCCGCGCCGACCGCCGGCCAGGGCGGCAAGTCGGCGCGCGGGCGGCGGCTGAACGTCAGGGCGGCCTTCGCCGTGACCGAGGCCGGGCGCCGCCGCATCAAGGGGCGGCGCCTGCTGCTGATCGACGACGTGCTGACCACGGGGGCCACGGCGGAGGCCTGCGCGCGGGCGCTGATGGAGGCGGGGGCGCGCGCCGTGGACCTGGCCGTCATCGCGAGGGTGAAAAACGCGCGCGAACCGCTTAAGTGAGGGGGAACCTTCCCATTCGCCTTCAGGAGCTCCCCATGGCCGAAGTCGTTCTCTACACCAAACCCGGCTGCCCCTACTGCATCCGCGCCATGGCCCTGCTGGACCGCAAGGGCGCGGCCTATACGGAGATCGTCGCCTCCAACGACCCGGCCAGGAAGGCCGAGATGGTCGAGCGCTCGGGCGGCGCCGCCACCTTCCCGCAGATCTTCATCGACGGAAAGCACGTCGGCGGCTCGGACGACATCCACGCCCTGGACCGCAAGGGCGAGCTTGACGCCCTGCTGGCGGCCTAGGTGACCGACACGCTCGACATCGCGCTGATCCAGACGCGGACGCCGGCGACGGCGGCCGAGGGGCTGGCGCATGTCGAGCCCCTGATCCGCCGGGCGGCGGCCGGGGGCGCGCAACTGATCCTGACGCCCGAGGGGACCAATTTCCTCGAACAGCGCCGGGCCTTGCGCGACGCCGCCCTGTCGGACGAGGACGCCGATCCCGCCGTCCTGGGGCTGCAGGCCCTGGCCGCCGAACTGGGCGTCTGGCTGCTGGTCGGCTCGGCCATCGTCCGCTCGGGCGTCGAGGGCGATCCGCGCGCCGCCAACCGCTCCCTGCTGATCGACCCCGGCGGGGCGATCACGGCGCGCTATGACAAGCTGCACGTCTTCGACGTCGATCTGCCGAACGGCGAGACCTATCGTGAAAGCGCCTCGATCAGGCCCGGGGAGGCGGCGGTGCTCGCCCAGACCCCCTGGGGCGGCCTGGGCCTGACCATCTGCTACGACCTGCGCTTTCCCCATCTGCACCGCGCCCTGGCCAAGGCGGGCGCCAGGCTGATCGCCGTCCCCGCCGCCTTCACCCGCCCGACCGGCGAGGCGCACTGGGAGGTCCTGCTGCGCGCGCGCGCCATCGAGACGGGCGCCTTCGTCCTGGCCCCGGCCCAGGGCGGGACGCACGAGGACGGCCGCCGGACCTGGGGCCGCTCCCTGGTCGTCGGGCCGTGGGGCGAGGTCGTCGCCCGCCTCGACCACGACGAACCGGGCGTCCTGCACGCCCGGCTGGACCTTTCGGCGGTGGAGACGGCGCGCGCCAGCGTCCCCGCCCTGCGCCACGACCGTGACTTCGACCTGATTCTATGATCCGTTACGCCCTCTCCTGCGACCACGACCACGGCTTCGAGGCCTGGTTCGGCTCCTCGTCCGACTATGGCGACCAGGCGGCGCGCGGCCTGGTCGAATGTCCCTTCTGCGGCTCGACGGCGGTGAGGAAGCAGGTCATGGCCCCGGCCGTCTCCGGCACGAAGAAGACCGCGCCCGACGCCCTGAAGCCTGAAGCTCTGCAGCAGATGCAGTCGATGATGATGCAGGCCGCCCGCGAGGTGCGCGACCACGTCGAGCGGAACTTCGACTACGTCGGCGACGCCTTCGCCCGCGAGGCCCGCGACATCCACGAAGGCCGCAGCGAGAAACGCGAGATCTATGGCGAGGCCACGCCCGCCGAGGTGAAGAAGCTGCGCGACGACGGCGTGCCCTGCGCGCCCCTGCCCAGCCTGCCGCCGGACCCGAAGAAGGCGAACTGAAGGGTGTCGGCGCAGGAGCGATATGAAGCGTTCGCTCCGCCTGAAGCCCTGCGTCCCTTCGTGCGGCAGCTGTGGACCTATGCCGCGTCCGCGCCCAGCGGCGAGGTGCAGCGCATCGCCCCGGACGGCTGTCCCGAACTGGTCGTCGATCTGGCCGCCCCCTATGA
>JAFKFS010000028.1:0-25714 GCA_017308115.1 Bordetella sp. | reverse complement strand
GCCCCCTATGAGGAGCAGGACGCAGGCGGCGTCTTCCACCTTCAGCCGCCTGTGATCTTCGCCGGTCAGATGACCCGGCCCATGGCGATCCGCCCGATGGGGCGGGTCGAGATCGTCGCCGCCAAGTTCGAGCCGGACGGGGCGCGGGAATTCCTCAGCCGCCCGCTGGTCGAGGCGACCGACCGGCGGCTGGACCTGACGGCGCGCCTGCGCGGCTTCACGGCGCCGCCGGGCGATCCGACGGGGCAGGCCGCCGCCCTGGGCGCCTGGCTCGAGGAACAGCGCCGGGCGGGCGGCTGGCGCATCGACCCCGTCGTCCGCGCCCAGGTCGCCGCCGCCGAGGACGATCTCGAGGGGCCGTCCCTCAGCCCGGCCGAACGTCGCGCCCTGCAGCGCCGGTTCCGCGACCGGGTCGGCGTGGCTCCGCGCACCCTGCGCTCCGTCTTCCGTTTCCGCCGCATCTTCGATCATGCGATGGGCCAGGACGCCGACGCCGCCTCCTGGCTGGAGGCGGGTCTGGCCGCCGGCTACTTCGACCAGCCGCAGATGGCGCGCGACTTCCGCCGCTTCCTGGGCTGCACCGCCACCGCCTGGGCGCGCGAGCAGGCGGAGCTGGCGCGGCGGCTGGCGTCGCATTCCTACAAGCCCGCGCCGTGAGGGCGGCGTAGCCTTCCCTCCGTCCTTGAGGAGAGGAAGATCCCATGCCCGTTTCCAGCCTGCTGGCCGCCGCCCTGTTGCAGACCGCCGCGCCTGCGCCTGACCTGTCATGGCTGGCGGGCTACTGGCTGGACTGTTCCGGCGGGCGCGAGGCGTCCGAGACCTGGAGCGACCCGCGCGAGGGCCTGATCGTCGGCCACTCGGTGACTGTGCGCAATGGCCGCAGCGGCTTCGAGAGCGCCCGCATCGGCCCCCTGGAGGACGGCGGCCTGGCCTATTTCGCCCAGCCGGGCGGGGTGCCCGCGACGCCCTTCCGCCTGATCGACAGCGGCCCGCAGCGGGCGGTTTTCGCCAATCCCGACAACGACTTTCCGCACCGCATCATCTATGAACGCGAGGGGGAGACGCTGAACGCCCGGATCGAAGGGGCGGACGACGATGAGAACCGGAGCGCGCAATGGCGATTCAAACGGGCGGAGCTGAACGCCCGCTGTCCCCTCTGACCTGGCGGGCCATGACCCCGGACGACCTCGACGGCGTCGTCGCGGCGGCCCAACTGTCCTTCCCCGATCATCCGGAAGAGCGCGCCTGCTTCGCCAACCGTCTGGAACTGCACCCCGAGGGCTGCTTCGTCCTGGCCGCCCCGGACGGGCCGGTCATGGGCTATCTGGTCGCCTATCCGTGGAGGTCGAACGCGGCCCCGGCGCTGAACGTGCTGATCGACGCCCTGCCGGCCGAGGCCGAGGTGATCTATCTGCACGACCTGGCCCTGCATCCCGCGGCGCGCGGCGGCGGCCATACCCTGCCGGTGGTCGAGCGCCTGGCCGAGCAGGCCCGGGCGGCGGGCTGGCCCGCGATCGCCCTGGTCGCGGTCAACGACGCCTCCGCCTTCTGGGCGCGCAACGGCTTCGAGATCCGGAACCCGCCGGGCATGGCCGAGAAGCTGGCCAGCTACGGCGACGACGCCCGCTACATGGTCCGGCCGCTCTGAGGGTCAGGCGGCTCGCGTCGCCATCATCATGTAGTTGACGCCCACGTCGTCGCCCTCGCTCCAGCGGTCGTTCAGCGGGTCATAGGCCAGGCCATAGGGGCCGGTGACGCTCAGGGGCTCGCCGTCCAGCATGGCGCGGATTTCCTCGGGCTTGAGGAACTGGCGCCAGTCATGGGTGCCCGCCGGCACCCAGCGCAGCACATATTCCGCCGCGACCTTGCCCAGCAGCAGCCCCTTCAGGGTGCGGTTCAGGGTGGCGACGATCATCATGCCGCCCGGCTTGATGAGCCTGGAGCAGGCGCGGATGAAGCTTTCCGGATCGGCGACGTGCTCGATGACCTCCATCGTCAGCACCACGTCGAACGGCCCGGCGCCGATCCCCTGATTCATCGCCTCGACTGTCTGCTCGACCGTGGCGGCGCGATAGGCGATGTCCAGTCCGACCTGTTCGGCGTGGGCGCGGGCGGTGCCGATGTTCTCGGACGAGGCGTCGATGGCGGTGACGTCGAAGCCCATGCGCCGCATCGGCTCGGCGATCAGGCCGCCGCCGCAGCCGATGTCGATCAGGCTGAGGCCGTCGAACGGCGCCCGCGCCCGAACGTCGCGATCAAAGTGCTCGGCCGCCCGGTCGCGCACGAATTTCAGCCGGGCCGGGTTGAACCGGTGCAGGGGGGCGAAGGGGCCCTTGGGGTCCCACCACTGCGCCGCCTGGGCCGAAAAACGGGCCACATCGGCAGGATCGATGCTCGGCCCTTCGGCACGATCGGTTGCAAAGGGTGAAAAACCCTCTTCGCTTTGGGGTTTGCGCGGATCGAGGCTGTCGTTAGAAGCGGGCATGGGCTCAGGCATGGACCGCCTTCGCCCGCCATGCAAGCAGGGGGATCAGGCGCAGGGATGACGCGGGCCGACACGAACCGGTTGGTGATGAAGTTCGGCGGCACCTCCATGGCCGACCTGGAACGCATCCGTCGCGCGGCGCGCATCGTCGCCGCCGAAGCGGCCAAGGGCAGGAAGGTGGCCGTGGTCGTCTCGGCCATGGCGGGCAAGACCAATGAGCTTGTGGCCTGGACCGACGGCGCGGGCGCGGCGGCGCCGGGCCTGTACGGCGCCGGGCCGATGTCGGACGACGAATACGACGTGGTGGTCGCCTCGGGCGAGCAGGTGACGTCGGGCCTGCTGGCCCTGACCCTGCGCAACATGGGGCTGAAGGCGCGCAGCTGGATGGGCTGGCAGATTCCGATCCTGACCGACGACGCCCACGGCCGCGCCCGCATCGAGGACGTGCCGGGCGATGTGCTGGGCGCCGCCGTCGACGCGGGCGAGATCGCCGTCGTGCCGGGCTTTCAGGGCGTGACCCGGGACGGGCGCGTCACCACCCTGGGCCGGGGCGGCTCGGACACCTCCGCCGTGGCGGTCGCCGCCGCCCTGGGCGCGCCGTGCGACATCTACACCGACGTGGACGGCGTCTATACGACCGACCCCCGCATCCAGAGCCGCGCCCGGCGTCTGGAGAAGGTGTCCTACGAAGAAATGCTGGAGATGGCCTCGCTCGGCGCCAAGGTGCTGCAGACCCGCTCGGTCGAGCTGGCCATGCACAAGCGCGTGCCGGTGCGCGTCCTGTCCAGCTTCATCGAACCGGATGAAAACGGAAACCTGCCGCAACACGCCGGCACCCTGATTTGCGACGAGGATGAGATCGTGGAAAAGCGCATCGTTTCCGGCGTGACCATGAGCCGGGACGAAGCCCGGATCACGCTGCTGGGCCTGTCGGACCGGACGGACGCCCCGGCCGACGTCTTCACCCGCCTGGCCGAGGCCGAGGTCAACGTCGACATGATCGTGCAGAGCCAGGCCCGCACCGAAGGCGCGGTCAACCTGACCTTCACGACCGGCCGCCGCGACGCGCGCCGCGCGGCCGACCTGATGACGGCGGCCAAGGCGGACATCGGCTTCGAGGAGTTGCGCGTCGACGACGACGTGGCCAAGGTCTCGGTGATCGGCGTCGGCATGCGCAGCCATGCGGGCGTGGCCCAGACCATGTTCCGCGCCCTGGCCGACAAGGGCGTGAAGTTCCAGGCCATCTCGACCTCGGAGATCAAGATCAGCGTCCTGATCGACTCGGACTACGCCGAGCTGGCGGTCCGGGCGCTGCACGCGGCCTACGGACTGGACGCGGACTAACATATCGGCAGCGCCGCCCTATCTGGAACGGGCGAAGGCGGCTAGGCGGGAGAGACGATGGTCAAGGGCGGATCCGTGACGGCGAGGGGGCCTCGCCTCCTGCTGCGCCAGATCCGCGAGGCCCTGGCCGGCGCCGGCGGCGCCGTTCCGGCCCAGGACCGGCTGAACATGGTGGTGCGGATCATCGCCCGCTCCATGGTGGCCGAGGTCTGCTCCATCTATCTGCGCCGCGCCTCGGGCGAACTCGAACTGTTCGCCACCGAGGGGCTGAACCCCGACGCCGTCCACAACACCCGCCTGCGCCCCGGCGAGGGCCTGGTCGGGGAGGTGGCGCGCACGGCCGCGCCGCTCAGCCTGTCGGACGCCCCGTCGCACCCCAGCTTCTCCTACCGGCCGGAGACGGGCGAGGACCCCTATCACGCCTTCCTCGGCGCGCCCCTGCTGCGCGGCGGTCGGGCCATCGGCGTCCTGGTGGTCCAGAACCGCGCCGCCCGTCGCTATGACGAGGAAGAGGTCGAGGACATCCAGACCATCGCCATGGTCCTGGCCGAGACGGTGGCCTCGGGCGAGCTGCTGGCGCTGGAGGAGCTGCGCGACGTCGAGGTGGCGCCCCACCGCCCTGAACGGCTGAAGGGGCAGAAGTTCGCCGAAGGCCTGTCCTTCGGCCGGGCGGTTCTGCACGAGGCGCCGATCGCGCCGGAACAGCTTCTGGCCGACGACCCCGTCGCCGAGGAAGCGCGGCTGAAGGACGCGCTGGGGCGTCTGCGCACCAGCATCGACGCCCTGCTGGAAGGCAGCCAGGGCAAGCTGGGCGGCACCCCTTACGAGGTGCTGGAGACCTATCGCATGTTCGCCGACGACCGGGGCTGGAACCGGTCGCTGGAGGAGGCCGTGCGCTCGGGCCTGACGGCCGAGGCGGCCGTGGACCGTGTCCGCAACGAGCACCGCGCCCGCTTCGCCAACGCCCGCGACCCCTATATCCGCGAGCGGCTTCACGATTTCGAGGACCTGGCCAACCGCCTGCTGCGGCTGATGGCGGGTGACCACCCGGGCCAGCGCGACCTGCCCGACGACGCCATACTGGTGGCCAAGAACCTGGGCCCGGCGGACCTGCTGGAATATCCGCGCCACAAGCTGCGCGGCCTGCTGCTGGAAGAGGGATCGGCCGCCGCCCACGCCGCCATCGTCGCCCGCGCCCTGCAGATTCCCTGCGTCGGCCGTCTGCAGGGCCTGCGCGACCGCCTGACCGAGGGCGACCAGGTCATCGTCGACGGCGAGACGGGCGAGGCCTATCTGCGCCCGCGCCCCGACATGCTGGCGGCGGTCGAGAGCCGCATGGCCGTGCGCGAGCAGCGCCGCGCCGAGTTCGACCAGCTGCGCGACACCCCGGCCGTCACCCGGGACGGCAAGCGCATCGTGCTGCTGGCCAACGCCGGCCTGGCGGTGGACCTGGAGAACCTGGACGCCACGGGGGCCGAGGGCATCGGCCTGTTCCGCACCGAGTTCCAGTTCATGGTCTCGGACGAACTGCCGCGTCTGGACGCCCAGACGGCCCTCTACAAGCTGGTGCTGGACGCGGCGGGCGACCGGCCCGTCACCTTCCGCACGCTGGACATCGGCGGCGACAAGGTGCTGCCCTATCTGGACAATGAGCGGGAGGAGAACCCGGCGCTCGGCCGCCGCGCCATCCGCCTGGGCCTGGACCGCCCGGCCCTGCTGCGGATGCAGCTGCGCGCCCTGCTCAGCGCCGCCGCCGGGCGCGAACTGCGCGTCATGTTCCCCATGATCGCCACGGTGGACGAGTTCCGGGCCGCGCGCGAACTGGTCGATGTCGAGTGCGACTGGGCGCGGCGCCGGGGGCGGCCCCTGCCGTCCCTGCTGCGCGTCGGGGCCATGATCGAATGCCCCAGCCTGCTGTGGCACCTGGACGCCCTGCTGCCGCTGACCGATTTCGTCTCCATCGGCACCAACGACCTGCTGCAGTATATGTTCGCCGCCGACCGGACGAACCCGCGCGTGTCGGACCGCTACGACCCTCTGTCGCCGCCCGCCCTGCGGGCGCTGGCCGAAATCCAGCAGAAGTGCGCCGACAGCGCCACGCCCGTCTCCGTCTGCGGCGAACTGGCGGGCCGGCCGCTGGAGGCCTTCGCCCTGATCACCCTGGGCTACAGCCGCCTGTCGGCTCCGGCGGGCGGGGTGGGGCCGGTCAAGCGCATGATCCTGTCGGCCGATCTGAACGCGGCGCGGCGGGGGATGAACGTCCTGCTGGGCTCCTCGGCCGGGTCGGTGCGCGGCGAGATCGAATCCCTGGCGCGCAAGCTCAACGTCGAAGTCTGAGGCGTCCCGGTCGATTTCGCTCCAGCGGGGCCGCTTTCGCGCGTTGCCCGCGCTCCCGGCCTCGTCTAAGCGGGGATGACGGGCGCATCGGCGCGCCCTTGCGTGACGGAACCCCGACCCTATGGACCAGGATCGGCAAGCCGCGTTGAGCTTCGACGCTGACGCGACGCCGGATCAGAACCCGCAGACGCCTCCGCCGGCGTCGGCTGACGATCCCTCGGATGAGTCCCTGGGCGCGGCCCTGCGCGCGGCGCGCCTGGCCTCGGGCCTGTCCATGGCCCAGCTGTCGACCATGACGCGGGTGCATCCGCGCTTCCTGACGGCGCTGGAGCAGGGGGAGTACGCCGCCCTGCCGTCGCGCATCTTCTCCATGGGCTATGTGCGCGCCTACGCCGGCGCCCTGGGCCTTGACGAGCTGAACGCGGTCGAGCGGTTCAAGCGGGAATACCCCGACGCCGCCGTGCCCCTGCAGCCGCCGACGGGCGCCGCCCTGCAGCAGATGCGCCGCAACTCGCCCAAGATCCTGGGCGTCATCGGGGTCTTCCTGGCGGTGGTGATCGGCTGGAACGTCTTCCAGCGCGTCAACCGCATCGAGGCGCCGCATCCGTCCGATCTCGTCGCCGTGCCCGAGGATTGGGCCGAGCAGGCCGACCGGCAGCAGGACCGCGCCCTCTATCTCGGCGCGCCCAGGGCCGCCCCCCCGGACCAGACCACGCCGGCCATGTATATTACGCCGGGCCTTGAGGCGCAGCTGACCGGGCTCGATCCGGACGATCCCAACGCCGTCGCCCCGCCCGCCCCGCCGGTCCAGGCCGCCTTCAACCCGCGCGGCGCCATCTACGGCGCCTCGGCCACCGTCTCACAGGTCACGCTGCAGGCGCGCAAGCCCGCCATCCTGGTCATCCGCCAGGGAGACGGCCGCATCCTGTTCGCGCGCCAGCTGGCGGCGGGCGAGGCCTGGCGCGCGCCGCCGAACCTGTCGGCCACCATCGACACGCCCGATCCGGCGGCCTTCGACGTCTATCTGAACGGCGAGCACGGCGGGGGTCTGCCCGCGCCGCAATCGCCGCTCGGCGCGCTGAACAACCGCGCCCAGGCCGCCGCGCGCGAAGCCGAGGCGCGCGCCGCCGCCGCCGTCGAGGCCCGCGCCCGCGCCGCCCAGGCGGCCGCCGCCGCGGCTGCGACGCCGGCTCCCGTCGCCGCCCTTCCGCCCGCCGTCCCGCCCGCCGCCTGACCCCGGCCTGCGAAGGGCGCGATCTTTCGCCGCCTGTCGTGGTTTTGCCGCGCTTCCTGTCCTATGTTCCCGGCGTCATGAGCGACCACAGTTCCGAACTCGGCCACGTCCGCCCCTGGCGCCATATCGAGCGCCGCAAGAGCCGCCAGATCATGGTCGGCTCCGTCCCCGTCGGCGGCGGGGCGCCCATCAGCGTCCAGTCGATGACCAATACGCCGACGTCCGACGCCGCGGCGACGCTGGAGCAGATCCGCCAGCTGGAAGAGGCCGGGGCCGACATCGTCCGCGTCTCCTGCCCGGACGAGGACTCGACGGCGGCCTTCCGGACCATCGCGCGCGAGGCCCGCGTGCCGCTGGTGGCGGACATTCATTTCCACTATCGCCGGGGGATCGAGGCGGCCCAGGCGGGCGCCGCCTGCCTGCGCATCAACCCCGGCAACATCGGCTCCATCGAGCGGGTGAGGGAGGTGGTCCAGGCCGCCCGCGACCACGGCTGCTCCATGCGCATCGGCGTCAACGCCGGCTCGCTGGAGAAGGAGCTGCTGGAGAAATACGGCGAGCCCTGCCCCGACGCCATGGTCGAGAGCGCGCTGAACCACGCCCGCATCCTGCAGGACCTGGACTTCCATGAGTTCAAGATTTCGGTGAAGGCGTCCGACCCCTTCCTGACGGTCGCCGCCTATCAGCAGCTGGCCGAGGCCATCGACTGCCCCCTGCACCTGGGCGTGACCGAGGCGGGGCCGTTGCGCACAGGCACGATCAAGTCGGCCATCGGCATGGGGTCCATGCTGTGGGCGGGCATCGGCGACACCATCCGCGTATCCCTGGCGGCCGATCCGGTCGAGGAGATCAAGGTCGGCTTCGACATCCTGAAGTCGCTGGGCCTGCGCCATCGGGGGGTGAACATCATCGCCTGTCCGTCCTGCGCGCGTCAGGGCTTCAACGTCATCGAGACGGTGGCGATCCTGGAAGAGCGGCTGGCCCATGTCTCGACGGCCATGTCGCTGTCGATCATCGGCTGCGTGGTCAACGGGCCGGGCGAGGCCCTCTATACGGACGTCGGCTTCACCGGCGGCGGCAAGGGGGCGGGCATGGTCTATCTGAACGGCAAGATCGCCCACAAGCAGGCCAACGACGGCATGATCGACGAGATCGTCGCCCAGGTCGAAGCCAAGGCCGCCGAGCTGGACGCCGCCCGCGCCGCCGCAACCGCCCTCAACGCCGCCGAGTGATCATGAAGCTCTACATCACCACCCCCTCGCCCTTCGCGCGCAAGGTCCGCATCGTCGCCCGCGAGAAGGGCCTGTCCGATCGCATCGAGGAGATCGTCGTCGATCCCTACGCCAATGCGCCGGAGCTGCTGGCGACCAATCCGGTGGTCCAGGTCCCGACCCTGATCGCCGAGGACGGCCTGCCCCTGACCGACAGCCCTGTGATCGCCGAATATCTGGACATGATCGGCGCCGGGCCGCGCCTGCTGCCCGCCGACGGACCGGAGCGCCTGCGCGTCAAGCGGCTGGAGACGCTCGCCAACGCCGCGCTGGAGATGGGGGTCAAGCTGGTGCTGGAGAAACGCCGCCCCGAACACGAACGCTCGCCCTCCTGGATCGAGCGCTGGACGCTCAACATGGGCCGGGCCCTGGACGCGCTGGAAGCCGCCGCGCCGGACGCCGAGGCTCTGGATATGGGCGTGCTGAGCGCCGGGATCGCCGTCACCTGGATCGGTTTCCGCCATCCGGACTACGACTGGAAGACGGGGCGGCCGAATCTTCAGGCCCTGCAGACGGGTCTGGAGCGCCGCCCCAGCTTCGTCGACACCTTCCCCCGTTGATCCCCTCGCGCCACCGGGCGCCGCAGGGATGTGCGAAGTCGGACAAAACAAAAAGGGCGGCCCGTCAGGGCCGCCCTTTCCCGTTCACGCCGTGCCTGAGCCTCAGGCCGCCTTGGTCTGCGGCGCGAAGCGGCCGTAGAAGGTCTCGCCCTTGGCGGCCATGTCGCGCAGAAGCTGCGGGACCTTGAAGCGGTCGCCGTATCGGGCGGCCAGGTCGTCGGCCTTGGCCACGAAGGCCTTCAGGCCGGTCTGGTCCATGAAGGTGATGGGGCCGCCGGTCCAGGGCGCGAAGCCCCAGCCCAGGATGGCGCCCAGGTCGCCCTCGCGCGGGTCGTCGATGACGCCCTCTTCCCAGCAACGGGCCACTTCCACCGCCTGACGATACAGCAGGCGGGTCTTCAGCTCGTCGATGGCGGCCAGGGCTTCGGGGCTTTCGCCGAAGGCGTCGCCCTTGGTGGTCGGGGCCAGTTCGGCCAGGCCCGGCCAGATGACCTTGGGCTTCACGTCATAGTCGTAGAAGCCCTTGCCGTTCTTGCGGCCGTAACGGCCCTGTTCGACCATGGCGGCGACGATCTGCTCGCCCTCGGTCGGGACGTATTTGTCGCCCAAGTCTTCGCGGGTCTGCTTGGCGATCTTGTACGACAGGTCGAGCGCCACATCGTCGTGCATCTCCAGCGGGCCGCGCGGCATGCCGGTCATGCGGCCGACGTTGTCGATCAACACGGGCGAATAGCCCTCTTCCAGCATGGCCATGCCTTCCATCAGGAAGGTGGAGAAGCAGCGCGAGGTGTAGAAGCCGCGCGAGTCATTCACGACGATCGGCGTCTTCCGGATCTTCAGGACATAGTCCAGCGCCTTGGCCAGGGCCGCGTCGCCGGTCTTCTCGCCCATGATGATCTCGACCAGCATCATCTTGTCGACGGGCGAGAAGAAGTGGATGCCGATGAAGTCTTCCGGCCGCACGCTGGCCTCGGCCAGGCCGGTGATCGGCAGGGTCGAGGTGTTGGAGCCGAACACGGCGCCTTCCGCCAGCTGGGCCTCGGCGCGCCGGGTGACGTCCGCCTTGATCTCGCGGTTCTCGAACACGGCTTCGATGACCAGGTCCGAGCCCTTGATCAGGTCATAGTCCGTCGTCGCCGTGACCAGGGCCAGGGTCGCGTCATACTTCTCCTGCGTCATCTGACCGCGCGACAGGCGCTTCTTCAGCAGCTCCTCGACGTGGGCCTTGCCCTTGTCGGCGGCTTCCTGGGTCTGGTCGATCAGCACGGTCTCGATGCCGGCCATGACCTGAACATAGGCGATGCCCGCGCCCATCATGCCGGCGCCCAGGACGCTGACTTTCTTGGGGTCGGACTTGGGCACGTCCGCCGGGCGCACGGCGCCCTTGTCCAGCTCCTGCTTGGACAGGAACAGGCTGCGGATCATGGCCTGGGCCTGAGGCGTCATCAGGGTCTTGATGAAGTAGCGCGTCTCGATGCGCAGGCCCGCCTCGATCGGCACCTGCACGCCTTCATAGACGGCCTTCATCATGTTCAGCACGGCCGGGTAGTTGCCGTAGGACTGCTTGCGCAGGATGGCGTTGCCCATGATGAAGACCTGGCCGCCCGCCGGGTGGTAGGGGCCGCCGCCAGGAATCTTGAACTTGGGATCGTCCCAGGGCTGGACGGCCTTGCCGCCGTTCTTGATCCAGGCCTTGGCGGCCTCGACCGACCGGCCCTTTTCGACCACCTCGTGAACCACGCCGGCGCCCTTGGCGTCGTTCGGTCGCCAGGACTTGCCCTCGGCCATCTGCATCAGGGCGTTCTGCACCCCGATCAGGCGCGTCAGGCGCTGGGTGCCGCCGCCGCCGGGGAAGAGGCCGACCTTGATCTCGGGCAGGCCCAGCTGGATCTTCGGGTCGTTCTCGACGACGCGATAGTGGCAGGCCAGGGTGAACTCCAGCCCGCCGCCCAGCGCCAGGCCGTTGATGGCCGCCGCCACCGGCTTGCCGGCGGTCTCAAGCGCGCGGAAGGCGCCGTTCAGCGACCAGCCCGCATCGAACGCCTTCTGCAGGTCGCCGTCGCCGGCCAGCATGCCCGAAGCCATGTCGCCCAGGTCCGCCCCGGCGCAGAAGCCGGTCGTCTTGCCCGAGGTGATGACCACGCCCTTGATGGCGTCGTCGGTCTTGATGGTCTCGACCAGGGCCGGGATTTCGGCGATGACGGCCGAGGTCAGGGTGTTCATTGAACGGCCCGGCACGTCGAAGGTGACGAGCGCGACGCCGTCGGCGTCGATGTCGATCTTGAAGTTTTCCATCGTCATATGCTCCCGGATCAGACGCGTTCGATGACGGTGGCGGTGCCCATGCCGCCGCCGATGCACAGGGTGGCCAGGGCCGTCGACTTGTCCGAGCGCTCCAGCTCGTCCAGCACCGTGCCCAGGATCATGGCGCCGGTGGCGCCCAGCGGGTGGCCCATGGCGATGGCGCCGCCGCAGACGTTGATCTTGTCGTGCGGGATGTCGAGCGCCTGCATGTAGCGCAGCACCACGGCCGCGAAAGCCTCGTTCAGTTCATACAGGTCGATGTCGCCCGGCTGCATGCCCAGCTTGCCCAGCAGCTTGCGGGTCACGGGCTCGGGGCCCGTCAGCATGATCGACGGCTCCGAGCCGATGGAGGCGCCGCCCAGAATCTTCGCGCGCGGCTTCAGGCCCAGGGCCTCGCCCATCTCTCTGGAGCCGACCAGCACGCCCGCCGCGCCGTCGACGATGCCGGACGAGTTGCCCGGCGTGTGGACGTGGTTGACGCCGGCGACCTCGGGGTAGCGCTGACCGATCACGGCGTCGAAGCCCATGCCGCCCATCATGGCGAAGGAGGGATTGAGCCCGCCCAGGGTCTGCATGTCCGTGTTCGGACGAATGGTCTCGTCGCGGTCCAGCTGGGTCAGGCCGAGCTGGTTCCTGACCGCGATCACCGACCTGTCGAAGCGGCGCTCGGCCCAGGAGCGGGCGGCGCGCTTGTGGCTTTCGACCGAATAGGCGTCCACCTCGTCGCGGCTGAAGCCGTATTTGGTGGCGATCATGTCGGCCGAGACGCCCTGGGGCACGAAATAGCTGGGGAAGGCCGACGAGGGATCGGTCGGCCAGGCGCCGCCGTCCGAACCCATCGGCACGCGGCTCATGGCCTCCACCCCGCCGCCGACGACCATGCCTGCTTCGCCCGACTTCACCTTGGCGGCGGCCAGGTTCACGGCCTCAAGGCCCGAGGCGCAGAACCGGTTGATCTGGAAGCCCGCCGTCGCTTGGTCCCAACCCGCCGCCAGGACGGCGGTGCGGGCGATGTCCGAGCCCTGCTCGCCCACCGGCGAAACCACGCCCAGGATCACGTCGTCGACCTTGGCGGTGTCCAGGCCGTTGCGGTCGCGCAGCGCCTCCAGCACCTGGCTGGCCAGGCTCAGCGCCGTGATCTCGTGCAGGCTGCCGTCCTTCTTGCCCTTGCCGCGCGGGGTGCGCACGGCGTCGTAGATATAGGCGTCGGCCATGGGGCGTCTCTCTCTCGTTGTGTCCCTATCGTTCGCTGCGCGGCAGCGAACTGCATGAGGGACGGGTTCTTGGTGTCCCTGTCGCTCGGCGCGCGGCGCCTCGCTGCATGAGGGACGGTTGGCGTCTTGGGCGGCGTGACGAACGGACCAATCCGATCATCGCGTCTGGAATTGAAACTCAGGCCGTTAGAAAGCCGACGTTTACGTCAACGTCAAGTAACAAGGCGCGTGAGGTCGCGATGAGCTTCTCCCTTCCCCCTCGATGGGGGAAGGGCGAGGACGGGGTGCGCGCGACGTTTCATGGCGGGCGCGGGAGGCGTCGGCGTCTCCCGGCGCTCCAATGAGATGAATCGTCTCCGCCCCCGTCCAACCCTCCCCCACCGAGGGGGAGGGCTCAGAACCTTCAGGGCTTCCAGCCTCAGCGGCGCGCCAGCCGCACCAGCTTGCCGTTCTCCTCGTCGGTGACGACCCAGACGGCGCCGTCCGGCCCGATCGCCACGTCGCGGATGCGCTCGCCCAGGCCGGTCAGCAGCCGCTCCTCGCCGACCACGCGGCCGTTCTGCAGCACCAGTCGGACCAGATGTTTACTGCCCAGACCGCCGATCAGGACGTTGCCCTTCCAATCGGGGAACATGGCGCCGTCGTAGAAGACCATGCCGCCCGGCGCGATCACCGGGTCCCAGTAGTAGACGGGCTGGACCGTGCCGTCCTGCGTCGTCGCGGCGCCCTCGATGGGCGCGCCGTTGTATTCGATGCCGTAGGCCGCGCCCGGCCAGCCGTAGTTGGCGCCCGCCTTTTCCAGGTTCAGCTCGTCGCCGCCGCGCGTGCCGTGCTCGATGCTCCAGACCGCGCCGGTTCCCGGCTGGACGGCGACGCCCTGCGGGTTGCGGTGGCCGTAGGACCAGATCTCGGGCAGGGCGCCTTCGCGGCCGACGAAGGGGTTGTCGGACGGAACCGAGCCGTCGGCGTTGATGCGGATGACCTTGCCGTGGTGCGAGGCCAGGCTCTGGGCCGTCGGCCGCATCGGCTTGTCCGAGCGCTCGCCGATGGTGATGTAGAGCTTGCCGTCCGGGCCGAAGACCATGGAGGAGCCGAAATGCTTGTCCCCGTCATAGGTGTCCTTGACTTGGAAGACGACCTGCACGTTCTCGACGCGGCTCAGATCGTCCGACAGGCGGCCGCGCGCCACGGCCGTGCCGTTGCCGCCGTTCCGGGGCTGGGCGTAGGACCAGTAGATCGTCCGGTCCTGGGCGAAGGTCGGGCTCAGGATCACGTCCAGCAGGCCGCCCTGGCCGCGCGCCGCCACGGCGGGCAGGCCGCTGATCGGGGCGCTGATCCGGCCCTCGGCGCTCACCACGCGCATCCGGCCGGGCCGTTCGGTCACCAGCCACTGGCCGTCCGGCAGCAGGGCCAGGCCCCAGGGATGCTCCAGCCCTTCCGCCACGACGGCGTGCTGCATGGCGACGGCGGTGCTGACCGAGGGCGCGCGGGTCTGGCCTTCGACGGCGGGCTTCTGGTCCGGGTTGTTGGGCGGGCGGGTCTCGACCGGGGCGCCGGCGGCGGTCGGTTCGCTCGACTGGCCGTTGGCTCCGCACGCGGCGGCGAGGGCGAGCAGCGAGGCCGAGGCGGCAAGTAGGATCGGACGCATGGGGGCTCCTGAACAGCGATGGCGCGGTCGACAGAATGAGGCCTGATCGTCCGGGGCGCGAGGTGAATCTTCCCGCGGCCGATCGTCCCGCGCGAAACTTGAACGATTTCCCGATCGAACCGGCTTGAACCCGGACCAAGGCGGCGATATACGCACGCCTCTCGCGCTCCGGGTCGTCGATCCGTCTTCGGCCCGCGCGAAACTCCCGTGCGGGGTTGGGTAGCTCAGATGGTTAGAGCGGTGGATTCATAACCCACAGGTCGGCGGTTCGATCCCGCCTCCAACCACCACGGATTTCCTCGAAAAGTCAGAATCCTCTGCGGCCTAACCTTGCGGAATCCGCGAGGCGCCGCCGGTGATCTTGCAGACGTAGTCGGTCTGCGGGCGTCCGGTCTGGAGGCCGTTGGGCGACAGGATGCCGCCCCGTTCGCGGCATTCGGCGTCCAGCTTGTCCATGTCCTGCTGATAGGTGGGCAGCGGATGGGTCGAGGCGCAGGCGGCGAGGGCCAGCGGGGCGATGACGGCGGCGGCGAGGAACAGGGGGGCGCGCATGACAGTCTCCTTCGGCAGGTGAAACGAGCGGCGAGGCGGGATGATCCCTCCCGACGCCCCTTCTTGGCAAGCGGTTCAGACCGCCAGCACGCCCAGGTGCTCCAGCAGGATCTTCAGCCCCAGGGCGATCAAGGCGACGCCTCCGGCCAGTTCGACGATGCGGCCCAGGCGCGTTCCCGCCGCCTTGCCCACCAGCAGGCCCAGGGTCGCCAGGGCGAAGGTGGTGAAGCCGATGCAGGCGGCGATCAGCCAGATGTTGGCCTCCAGCAGGGCCAGGCCCACCCCCACGGCGCCCGCGTCGATCGAGGTGCCGACCGCCGTCGCCACCAGGGCCAGCAGGCCGCGCGAGGCCGTCTTGCCGCCGACCGCCTCCGCCTCTGCCTCGTCGCGCCGCAGCGCCTCCCAGATCATCTTGGCCCCGACCGCGCCCAGCAGGCCGAAGGCGATCCAGTGATCGACGGCCTGGACGAAGCCGGCCGCGGCCACGCCCAGGGCGAAGCCGATCAGGGGCGTAATCGCCTCGACCAGGCCGAAGACCAGGCCCGAGCGCAGGGCCTGGGGCACCGTCGGGCGATGCTGGGCGCCGCGCCCGATGGTGGCGGCGAAGGCGTCGGCGGACATGCTGACCGACAGGATGGCGATGGCGACGGGGGACATCATGAAAAACACGCTCGGCCGGACACAGGACAGCACGCTCCACGCGCGGGCCGGCCCCGCAGGTGCAGCATGCTGGTCTCGCTAGGCGGAGGTGATCCGCTGATCGCGCCATGCTCCTGACGACAGGCGCAAGCGTGTTGACGCGATCCCGGCGGGGCTATGCCGGAAGCTACTCCCCAACGGCCGCCCCTCTAGCGCCTTGATCCGAGTCTATCAAGCCGCAGATGGCCGAAGGCGACAAGACGCCCCATCTGTGCTAGACGCCGCCGCTTCATCCTCCGCAGGACATCCGCCCTTGAGCATCACGCTCGACCTCACGCGCGCCGGCGCCCCGGTAAAGACGCCCGTCAACCTCAGCGGTCTGACGCGCGACGAACTGCGCCAGGCCCTGATCGACGCCGGAATCTGCCCGCCGGAGAAGGCCCGGATGCGCGCCTCCCAGGTGTGGCGCTGGATTCACCACTACGGCGTCACCGACTTCGCCCTGATGAGCGACGTGGCCAAGGACACCCGCGCCAGGCTGGCCGAGGCCTTCACCCTGGCCCGTCCCGAGATCGTCGAGCGCCAGGTGTCCAAGGACGGCACGCGCAAATGGCTGATCCGCACGGCGCCGGGCATAGAGATCGAGACCGTCTACATCCCTGACGTGGGCCGGGCGGGCGCCCTGTGCGTCTCGTCCCAGGTGGGCTGCACCCTGAACTGCAGCTTCTGCCACACCGGCACGCAGAAGCTGGTCCGCAACCTGACCACGGCCGAGATCGTGGCCCAGGTCCAGGTGGCCCGCGACGACCTGGACGAGTGGCCCTCGCCCAAGGAAGACCGCCGCCTGTCCAACATCGTCTTCATGGGCATGGGCGAGCCGCTCTACAATCTGGACCACGTCGCCGACGCCATCGACATCATCTCCGACGGCGAGGGCATCGCCATCTCGCGTCGCCGCATCACCGTCTCGACCTCGGGCGTGGTGCCCAGGATTCCGGAGCTGGGCGAGCGCACCGGGACCATGCTGGCCATCAGCCTGCACGCCACCAACGACCCTCTGCGCGACGTCCTGGTGCCGCTGAACAAGAAGTATCCGCTGGTCCAGCTGATGGACGCCATCCGCGCCTATCCGGGCCTGGGCAACGCCAAGCGGGTGACGTTCGAATACGTCATGCTGAAGGGCGTCAACGACAGCCCGGACGAGGCGCGCGCCCTGGTCAGGCTGATCCAGGGCATTCCGGCCAAGGTGAACCTGATCCCGTTCAACCCCTGGCCCGGCACGGATTATCAGTGCTCGGACTGGAAGACGATCGAGGCCTTCGCCGCCATCCTGAACAGGGCGGGCTACGCCAGCCCCATCCGCACCCCGCGCGGCCGCGACATCCTGGCCGCCTGCGGCCAGCTGAAGTCCGAAAGCGAGAAGCTGCGGGCCAGCGCGCGGATCAAGGCCGAACGCGAGGGGGCCGAGGCGGCTTAATCCCGATAGGTCAGGGCGCCGACCGCACCTTGGTACGCTTTGTCCGCCGACTGTGGCGCGGGCGCCCTAGCGGAAGGGCCGAGCTTTCGGGCAAGGGTGTTTTGGTTTCGTTCCCCTTCAGGCTGGGAGGCTAGGGTTCGTCGTCATGGAGACCTCGTCGTTGCCGGGCGTGCTGTCGACGCCTGAACTCCAGGCGTTCGCGACGGGCTTTCCGATCCTGATGCTGCACCTGGCCGTGACCTTCGGCCTGCTGGCGGCGGGCGCGGCCGTCTACGCCCTGCTGACGCCGTGGCGCGAGATCGCCCTGATCCGTCAGGGCAACGCCGCCGCCGCCGTGGCCTTCGCCGGGGTGCTGGTCGGCCTGGCTGTTCCGCTGGCGGTGTCCCTGTCGGTGTCGACCTCGATCCGCGACATCGCCATCTGGGGCGTGGCGACGGTGGTGCTGCAGCTGCTGGCCTTCCGCGTCGTCGACTTCCTGCTGCACGGCCTGCCGCAGAGGATAGAGAAGGGCGAGATTTCCGCAGCCGTGGTCCTGGCCGGGGCCAAGCTGTCGACCGCCCTGATCCTGGCGGCCGCCCTGACCGGTTGAGGGGGCGGCCTTGCGCTTTCCCCACCTTCCCGACTGGACCATCTACGCCGCCGTCATCGGCGTGATCCTGATCGCCTCCCTGAACCGGGGCGAGCGCGCCGATGCGCCGCACGACCCGCATGGGGAGCAGGCGGCGGGGCCGCTGCTGGGGCCGATCACCCCCTTCGACCCGTCCGTCACCGTCGACACCTCGGACGAGCATGAGCCGGTGTCGGGCACGGCCTTCTCCATCGCCGGGGACGGCCGCTGGATCACCGCCCGCCATGTGGTCGAGGGCTGCCGCAAGCCCGCCCTGGTGATCGACAAGACCCGCGCCCTGGCCGCCGACGTGCGGCTGGCCGCGCGGGCGGACGTGGCCCTGCTGCTGACCGACGGCGGGCCCCCCGCCCTGCCGATCGCGCCCCAGGCGCCGCTCTACAAGGGGCAGCGCGCCTTCCACCCCGGTTTCCCGCAGGGCCAGCCGGGCGAGGTGGCCTCGCGTCTGATCGGCCGCGAGATGCTGAAGATCAGGGGGCGCCGCTCTTATGACGAGCCGGTGCTGGCCTGGGCCGAGGCCGGACGTACGCGGGGGCTGAAGGGCACGCTGTCGGGCCTGTCGGGCGCGCCCGTGCTGGATAGACGCGGACGGGTGCTGGGCGTGACCATCGCCGAGTCGCCCCGGCGCGGCCGCATCTACACCACGGCGCCGGACACCTTCGTGCCCACGGTCGGCGCCCAGCAGCGCGCCGACGAAGCCGCCCTGGGCCAGGCGGTGACGACCCAGAACTACGGCGCCGTCTCCGACCGCCTGCGTCAGGATCTGCGGGTCGCCCAGGTGGTGTGTCTGACGACGTGATTTTCCTCCCCATGTAATGGGGAGGTGGATGGGCGGCGAAGCCGTCGAGACGGAGGGGCCGCTTGGTTCCGCCGTCCTAGCCCCTCCACCACTTCGTGGTCCCCCTCCCCACTGAGTGGGGAGGAGAGGTTCGTTTACTTCAGGGTCGCGCTGTCCAGATTGAGCCCGGTCAGCGGGATGACCTCGACGTTCGGATGTTTCGCCCGCAGTTCGTCGATGAACTTCGAGGCGTCCCCGACCACGACCAGGCTGGCCCGGTCGGTCGGCAGGTGCTGGGCGAAGGCGGTCTCGACCTGCTGAGGCGTGACGGCGCGGACGCGCGCGGCGTAGTCGGCCAGGTCGCTCATCGGCAGGTCGTAGAGGGCCAGGTTGGCGACCAGGCCGCCCAGGCCGTCGACCGTCTCCAGCGAGCGGCCGAAGGCGCCGATCAGGGTGGCGCGGCGCGGGGCCAGTTCGGCCTCGGTCGCCGGGGCGTCGCCCAGCTTGCCGATCTCGGCCAGCATCAGCTCGACCACCTCGGTCGCCGACTCGTTCTTGGTCTGGGTCGAGGCGGTGAAGACGCCCGTATCCGCCCGCGCGCCCAGCGACGATCCGGCGCCGTAGGACAGGCCCTTCTCGATGCGGATCTTCTGGTTCAGCCGCGAGGAATAGCCGCCGCCCAGCAGGGTGTTGCCTACCGTCAGCGGGAAGAAGTCGGCGTCGGTGCGGCTGACGCCGCGAATGGCGGCGACGACCGCCGCCTGGCCGGCGCCGGGCTGGTCGATGACGACGATGCGCGGCGCCAGGGCCTGGCCCGCCTTGTCGACGGCGGCCGGGGCGGGCCCGGCGTCGCGCCAGTCGCCGAAGGCCTCAGTCGCCAGGGCGCGGGCCTCGGCCGGGGTCACGTCGCCCGAGAAGACCAGGGTCGCCTGCGACGGACGGAAGCGTTCGGCGTGGAAGGCGGCCACGTCGTCGCGTGTCAGGGCGGGGATGCTGCTCACCGTGCCCGGGCCCGGCGCGCCGTAGGGGGCGGCGCCGTAGATCACGCGGCCTACCGACTGGGAGGCGATGGAGCCGGGCTGGCTCAGCGCCACGCGCAGGCCGTCCAGGGTCTGGGACTGCTGACGCTCCAGCTCCTCGGGGGCGAAGGTCGGGTTGCGCACCAGGTCGGCCATCAGGGTCAGGGTCCGGCCGAACACGTCCTTGGGCGCATTGGCGTAGACATTGGCGAAGTCGGCGCCCGCGCCGGCGCCGATGCTGGCGCCCAGCTGTTCGATGGCGGTGGCGATTTCCGGGGCCGTCCTGGTCGTCGTGCCCTGGGTCAGCAGGGCGGCGGTCATGGAGGCGACGCCCGGCTTGCCCGCCGGATCATGGGCCGAGCCGGCGTTGAAGTTCAGCCGCGCCGAGACCAGCGGCAGACCCGTCGTCGGCGCGACCAGGACGCGCAGACCGTTGTTCAGGCGGAAGTCGGCGATGGCCGGGGTGGCGGGCGATGCGTCGGGCCCCGGCTGGGGCAGGCGGGCGCGCTCGGCTTCCGGCAGCAGGACGGCGACCGGACCGGCCGGGGCCAGGGAGGCGACCGTGACGGGGGCGTCGACGTTCTTCTTCTGCTCGCTGGGCGCGTTGGCGTCGTCGGCGGGCAGGTAGTTGATGGTGATCTGGCGCTGCGGCGTCAGATAGCGGCGGGCGACGCGCTGCACGTCGGCGGCGGTGACGGCCTGGATCTCGGCGATCTCGCGGTCGGCGGCGGTCGCGTCGCCGGTCATGATCAGCGCCATGCCCAGGGTGGTGGCGCGCTCGTCGATGCTCTCGCGGCCGCGCAGGGCGTTGGCGACCAGTTCGTTCTTGGCCTCGGCCAGTTCGGCGGCGGTGACGGGTTCGTCGCGCAGGCGCGCGATCTCGGCCTCCAGCGCGGCCTTGCCGGTCTCGACCGTCTCGCCGCCCGCCATGATGGCGTAGGCGGTCAGATTGCCCGCCTGCTGGGCGAAGTCGGGATTGGAGCCCGCCGAGGCGGCGATCTGCTTGTCATAGACCAGCGACCGGTACAGGCGGCTGCTTTCCCCGGTCGACAGGATGCCGTCCAGCACCGTCAGGGCCGCGCGGTCGGCGTCCTTGTAGGCCACGGTGTTCCAGGCCAGGGCCACGGCGGGCAGGGGCACGTTCGGCGCATAGTAGGTGGCGGTGCGCGGACCGGCCGGCTCGGGCTCCTTCACATCATTGGCGGGCATGGGCGTCGACGGACGCTTCAGCGGGCCGAAATAGTCGTCGACCCAGCCGTCCAGCTGCGCCTGGTCGAAATTGCCCGCCACGATCAACATGGCGTTGTCCGGCCGGTAGTAGGTGGCGTGGAAGCGCAGCACGTCGTCCAGGGTCGCGGCGTCCAGCTCCTCGATCGAGCCGATGCCGGGGCGGCGATAGGGGTGGTCCTGATAGATGGTCTCGGGCGCGAACAGGCCGAACAGACGGCCATAGGGGCTGGCCAGAATCCGCTGACGGTACTCCTCCTTCACCACGTCGCGTTCGGAGGCGAAGTTGGCCTCATCGACGACCAGCGAGCCCATGCGGTCCGCCTCGGCGAACAGGATGCGCTGCAGGTGGTTGGCCGGGACGACCTCGTAATAGGCGGTCACGTCGTCGGCGGTGAAGGCGTTGTTGAAGCCGCCGACGTCCTCGGTCAGACGATCGAAGGTCTCCGACGGCATGTTCTTCGTCGCCTTGAACAGCAGGTGCTCGAACAGGTGGGCGAAGCCCGAACGGCCCGCCGGATCATCCTTGGAGCCGACGCGATACCAGACCTGGACCGTGACGTTCGAGGTCGAGGCGTCGCGCGCCGTATAGACCTCCATGCCGTTGGCCAGCACCCGCTTGGCGAAGCCCAGCGGCGGCACCTCGACCCCGCCCTGGGCGGTAGACGCGGCGGCGGGCGGCGCCTTGGCCCAGGCCGGGGCGGCGAGGGGCAGGCCGAGCAGCAGGGCCGAGGCGCAGGCGGTCAGGATCAGGCGATTCTTCATGAGGGCGGCTTTCCAGCGCCCGTGCTCGAAGAAACGGGCCTCGAAAACCTAGCAGGGCGAAGAGCCGCCGCGCACCTTACGGAGCTGTAATGAAGCTATGGAAGCCCTCCCCCTCGATGGGGGAGGGTTGGGCGGGGGTGTGGGCAGGAGGCTTCCGATATCGTTGCGGAGACACGCTGCGTCTCCTCCGCTCCACATTCCATGTCGCGCGCTCACCCCCATCCCCGGCCCTTCCCCCATTGAGGGGGAAGGGAGTCACCGCCCGAACACCTCGACGCCGACGCTGCCGTCGGTCGCCAGCCAGGCGCGCTTCATGCCCTGGCTGTTGTAGGGCTGGGCGATGTTCCCGTGACGGTCCAGGGCGATCAGGCCGCCGTCGCCGCCCAGGGCGCCGATGCGGTCGATGACGGCTTGCGACGCCTCGTTCACAGACTGACCGGCGGCGACGCCGAAGGCCGTGCGCGCGGCGGCGGCGACGCGGATGAAATACTCGCCCTGGCCGGTGCAGGAGACGGCGGCGTGCTCGTCGGCCCAGGTTCCGGCGGCGGGGATGGGGGTGTCGCCGACGCGGCCCGGCATCTTGCCGAACACGCCCGCCGTCGAGGTGGCGGCGGCCAGGCGGCCCTGGCTGTCCAGCACGCAGCAGCCGACGGTGCCGTGGCTCAGGCCGCTGGGCGGATGGTTGTCCTCGCCCTGACCGGCGCGGGTGTACCAGGCCTCGGGGGTCTCGACGCGCGCCAGGCCCTGTTCGGCGGCGAAGCGGGCGGCGCCGTTCCCGGCCAGCATGACGTGGGGGGTGCGGTCCATCACCGCGCGGGCGGCCACGACCGGGTTGCGGAACCCCTGCAGGGCGGCGACGGCCCCGGCCTTGCCCGAGGCGCCGTCCATCAGACTGGCGTCCAGTTCATAGTCGCCCGCCAGATTGGGCGAGGCGCCGCGCCCGGCGACATAGAGGCCGGAATCCTCCAGCATGACGACCGCCTCGACCGCCACATCCAAGGCCGAGGCCCCGGCGTCCAGCCGCGCCTTCATCGCCTTGACGACCTCGCGCATGTGCACGACCTCGGCGTCGTAGTTGCGCTCGCGCCGGGCGCCGGCGCCGCCGTGAAGGATGAGGGCGGGTTTCGCCATGATCGTCTCCTCAGAACCCATTCGGCCTCTTTGCATCGGGCCGCTGGCTGATTAGCGTCGCCGGCGTGTCGGCGCCATGGCCGACGGGGGATAGCTGAAAAGAGTTCCTATGCGCGCAGTCCTGTCCAAGGCCCCCGGCGGCCCGGAATCGCTCGTCGTCGAGGAGGTCATGGACCCCACGCCCGGTCCGGGCGAGGTGGTGATCGAGGTCAAGGCCGTGGGCGTCAACTATCCCGACGCCCTGATCATCGCCGACAAATACCAGTTCAAGCCCGAGCGTCCCTTCGCGCCGGGGGCCGAGGTCGCGGGCGTCGTCGACGCCGTCGGCGAGGGGGTGAAGGGCGTGTTCCGGGGCGACCGCGTCGTCGCCGTGCCCGGCTGGGGCGGCATGGTCGAGCGGCTGAAGGTCAAGGCCGACAGCCTGATCCCCATTCCCGACGGCATGGACTATGAGACCGCCGCCGCCTTCATCATGACCTACGGCACCAGCTACTACGCCCTGAAGGACCGGGCGAACCTGCAGCCGGGCGAGACCCTGCTGGTGCTGGGCGCGGCGGGCGGCGTCGGCGCCGCCGCTGTCGAGCTGGGCAAGGCCATGGGCGCGCGCGTGGTCGCCGCCGCCTCGACCAACGACAAGGTCGAGTTCGCCCTGGAGCTGGGCGCCGACAACGGCCTGATCTACCCCTCCGGCCCGATGGACAAGGCGGCCCAGAAGGCGCTGTCGGGCGAGTTCAAGCTGTCGACCGGCCGCGACGGCGCCGATGTGGTGTTTGACGGCGTCGGCGGCGACTACGCCGAGCCGGCGCTGCGGGCCATGGACTGGAACGGCCGCTATCTGGTGGTCGGCTTCCCGGCGGGGATTCCGTCCCTGCCGCTGAACCTGACCCTGCTGAAGTCGGTGTCGGTGGTCGGCGTCTTCTGGGGCGCCGCCATCGCCCGCGACCCGGCCGCCCACGCCGCCAACATGGCCGAGCTGATGCAGCTCTACAGCGAGGGCAGGATCAAGCCGCGGGTCAGCCGCACCTTTCCGCTGGAGCGCGCCCATGAGGCCATCCAGGCCCTCAGCGACCGCACGGCCGTCGGCAAGATCGTGGTGAAGGTCGAGGATTGAGGCGCCAACGCTCTCCCTCCCCTTCATGGGGAGGGTGGCTGAGGCCGTCAGGCCGAAGCCGGGTGGGGGCGGCGGGGCGCATCAAGCGCGCGTTCCGTATCGCCGAGCCCTCCCCACCCGGTCGCTACGCGACCACCCTCCCCATGAAGGGGAGGGAGAAGGAAGCGGTCTACTCCTCGTCCTCCCGCAGCCGCTTCAACGCCAGCGCCGCCTGATCGTGGTGGCGGGGCTTGAGGTGGGCGCCCAGGGTCGCCAGCACCGCCGCGATCACCGCCGCGTCGTCGGTGAAGCCGATGCCGACGAAGACGTCGGGAATGGCGTCCACGGGCATGACGAAATAGGCCAGCGCCCCCAGGATCAGCCCCTTGGCCGCCAGCGGGGTCTTGGGGTCCTGGGCGGCGTACCAGGCGGCGACCGCCTGCTGGGCGAAGGGGATGCGGGCGGCGGTGCGCCGCACCTTGGGCCAGAAGCCCTTGCGGACGCGCATCTCGTTCACCTTCTGCACGGCGGGAGCCAGGGCCTTATCGGGATTGATGGCGTCATCGGGCGACATTCCGTTGGTCTTTGCGGTCATGGCCGCTAAATCCTCGCACGAGCACTCGGTTCAATCGAATATAGGACGACTTTCATGAAACTCGACGCTTCGATCGCGGCGGTGGTGACGGGCGGGGCTTCGGGCCTCGGCGAGGGCACGGCGCGCGCCCTGGCGGCCAAGGGCGTCAAGGTCGCCCTGTTCGACCTGAACGAGGAAAGGGGCGAGGCCATCGCCCGGGAAATCGGCGGCGTCTTCTGCAAGGTGGACGTGACCTCGGACGAGAGCGTCGCCGCCGGCTTCGCCAAGGCCCGCGCCGCCCACGGCCAGGAGCGCCTGACCGTCAACTGCGCCGGGATCGCCACGGGCCAGAAGACCGTCAGCCGCAAGCGCGACACCGGCGAGATCCGCGCCCACGACATGGCGTCCTTCGAGCGCACGGTGTCGATCAACCTGTTCGGCACCTTCCGCGTCCTGTCGCAATCGGCGCTGGGCATGGTGCAGACCGAACCGATGGCCGACGGCGAGCGCGGCCTGATCGTCAACACCGCCTCGGTCGCGGCCCAGGACGGCCAGATCGGCCAGGCCGCCTATTCGGCCTCCAAGGGCGGCGTCTACGCCATGACCCTGCCCATCGCCCGCGACCTGGCCCAGGAGGGGGTGCGGGTGAACACCATCCTGCCCGGCATCATGTGGACGCCGATGATGGCCGGCATGGACCAGAAGGTTCAGGACAGCCTGGCCGCCGCCATCCCCTTCCCCAGCCGCCTGGGCACGCCCGCCGACTACGCCGCCCTGGCCCTGCACCTGGCCGAGAACGTCTACATCAACGGCGAGTGCATCCGCCTGGACGGCGCTATTCGTCTCGCGCCTCGCTGAAGCGAGGAGCGGAAGGCCGCTAACGCTCGCCGCGCGGCGGCTCGCTGCTTGAGCGGGCAGGGCGTATAAGGGACCGACGGCGCTGTTCTGCAACGGCCTTCGAGGCGTCCCGGCGGACGGTTCGGGGGCCGTTTTCGTGTGGAGTTTCAGGCCTGTTCGAAAAAGATCGGTCGATTGAAGGAAAAACGAAAAAGGGGCTTGCGCGATCCGAAGCCGGTCCGCTATACGCCCCTTCCTCGACGGGGAGCAGCACATCGCTCCCAACGGAGTGCGGGCGTAGCTCAGGGGTAGAGCATCACCTTGCCAAGGTGAGGGTCGGGCGTTCGAATCGCCTCGCCCGCTCCAGTCGAAAGGGAAAACGGGGTCCGGCCGCAAGGTCGGGCCCCGTTTCCTTTTGCGCCCCGCTTCGCCGTCCTTGAAGACGGATCGGCCCCCGGCGGACCGGAATCGGAAAGGCCGGACGGCGCCGTCCGGCCTTTTGCTTTGGTCGGCATGGCCCCCGGGGCGATCCGGGCCTATATGGACCGTGGCGGTTGACCCCGCCGGGGGCGGCGCTAGTGTCCGCGCCGCTTCATTTCCAGC
>JAFKFS010000055.1 GCA_017308115.1 Bordetella sp. | reverse complement strand
CTCCCATCGGGAGAAGGGAGCAGGAGCTTAAGTTTTCTTCATCTGCATCCGCAGGCCCTTTCGTCCGCCTCTAACGACGACGTCGCATCGGGGAGGAAAGTCATGCCGGACGCCATTATCGCCATGTCGGGCTGGGTCGGGGCGGTCGCGCTGGCGGCCGGGGCGGCCGCCGTCCTGTCGCGCGGCAAGGTGCGCTGGGGCTGGCTGGTCGCGGGCCTGCTGCTGATGGCGCTCTATGACGCCGTGCTGACGCGCGGCTATGGCCATATCCCGCTGGACTTCGGGTCCTCGCGCTGGAACTGGGAGGGCAAGACGCTGGCCGTCCTGCTGTCCCTCGCGGTCGCCAGCCTGCCTGTCGTGGGATGGCGGCGCAGCGGCCTGACCCTGCATCAGGACCGGCAGGGGCTGAAAGGGGCGCTGATCCTGTCCGGCCTGCTGGTCCTGCTGTTCCTCGGCCTGGCGATCTGGGCGCCGGGCGAAGGGTTCGACGCCGACAGCCTGGCCTTCCAGCTGACCATGCCGGGGCTGGACGAGGAGATCTTCTATCGCGGCGTGTTGCTGCTGATGCTGAACGAGGCGTTCGGGCGGCCGGTCCGTGTGCTGGGCGCGCAGATGGGCTGGGGCGCGGTTCTGACCGCGCTGGCGTTCGGCCTGACCCACGCCCTGGGCTATCAGCACGGCGGTTTCACCTTCGACTGGGCGCCGATGGCGACGACGGGTCTGGCGGGCCTGCTGCTGGTCTGGCTGCGCGAAAAGACCGGCAGCGTGCTGCTGCCGGTCCTGCTGCACAACTACGGCAACGCCGTCTTCATGCTGGTCTGAGGGATCAGGCCCCGGCCGTTTCCAGCTCGGCGGGGTCGATATCATAGACGGTCGAGCAGTATTCGCACGTCACGCGGATCTTGCCGTCGTCCTCGACCATGTCGGCGCGCTCCTCGGCCGGGAAGGATTGCAGCACGGTGGCGATGCGGTCCTTCGAGCAGCGGCAGACGGCGGCCAGGGCCCTGGCGCCTTCCAGCCGCACGCCGTCCTCGTGGAACAGGCGATACAGCAGGGTCTCGGCGCTGATAGTCGGGTCGATCAGTTCGTCGTCGCCCAGGGTGGCGAACAGGGCGCGGGTGCGCTCCCACACCTCTTCGGTCGAGCCGCGCGATTCGTCGCCGGCGATGACTTGGATCATCGCCCCGCCCGCGCGCCAGGCGCGGCCCGCCTCGGTTTCGACCTCGCCGACGGCCAGGCGCACCTTGGTCGGCACCTGCTCGGACTGGGAGAAGTAGTGTTCGGCGCACAGCGACAGGCTCTCGCCCTCGATGGGGGTCACGCCCTGGGTGCGTTCGAAGTCGGCGCCGCGGTCCACCGTCATGATGAAGACGCCGCCGCCCAGCAGGGTCTTGGCCCCCGGACGGGCGAAGCCCTCCGACGCCTTGGCCACTTCTTCCGGGTCGAACCGGCAGAAGCCGCGCAGATGGCCGTCCGTGCCGTAGTCGGCCACGACATAGCGCACCGGGCCGTCGCCCTGGGCCTGGACGATCAGGCGGCCGTTGAACTTCAGCGCCGAGCCGACGATGGCGGCCAGGACGCAGGCCTCGCCCAGCAGGGCGGCGACCGGCTCGGGATAGGCGTGGGCCGACAGCACCTTGTCGATGGCCTCGCCCAGGCGGACCAGACGGCCGCGCACCGGCCAGCCTTCGATCTGGAAGGCGGCGGCGAAGTCGTCCGTCGGGGCGGCGATGGGGGCGGCGGGCGCGTGATCGGTCACGGCGTGAAATCCTGAAAACAGTCGGAAGCGGCGCAACATAGGGAGGGGAGGCCGCCTATGTAAGGGGAGGGCCGTGGCGCCGCCGCCACGGTCGCGCGCGCCGCAACCAAGCTTGACCGGACGCAGGGAACCCTTTGTGCTGAAGCTCGCTCCCTTAGGAACTGAAAACCGCTTCCTTCCCCAAGAGGTCTGAAATGATGGATCGTGAGTTCAACGTCGTGGACGAGGTCCGCAAGCACCCGGGCGTGGTGGCGGGCGTGGTGGCTGTTCTGGCCGGCGTGGGCCTGGCGACCATCCTGCTGAACCAGCGCACCGGCCCGACCCGCTATGAGCGGATCAAGACGCGCATGGACCCGCGCGGATGGTTCGACGCCGAGGCCCTGCGTCACCGCTTCGACGACATCGCGCGCGGCGTGCGGCATGGGGCGGACGACCTGACCCATCGCGCGGCCGACCTGGGCGACTACGCCCATGAGCGCGCCGGTCGTTTCGGCGCCGAGGCCCGCGACCGCGCCGACGAATGGTATCGCCGAGCCAGGAAGACGTCGCGTCGCCCGATGCGCCGATACGCCAAGCAGGCGCGTCGCTACGCCGAGGACGCCGGCGACTTCGCCCGCGATCACGCCAAGGAGGGCGGCGCCCTTCTGGCCGTGGCGACCATCGCCGCCGTCATCGGCGCGGCGGCCCTGGAAAGCCGTCGCCGCGGCGAAGGCGGCCGTTAAGCGCCCTTCGTCCGGCTGGAAAAATCATGCGGAAAGGGGCGCTGCGGCGCCCCTTTTTATTGCTGCGGATGCGAAGAAGGGCTAGAGGCCGCGCATGATCTCGCCCGTCTTCATCTTCGACTTCGATTCCACCCTGGTTCGCATCGAGACTCTGGAGGCGCTGGCCGATCTGGCGCTCAAGGACGCGCCCGACGCCGCCGAGCGCAAGGCCCGGATCGCGGCTCTGACCGACGACGCCATGAACGGTCGGATCGGCTTCGGCGAGGCGCTGAGACAGCGGCTGGACATGCTGGCCCTGCGTCGCGAGCATGTCGAGGCGCTGAGCGACCGCATCCTGGACGAGGCGACCGTCTCCATCCGCCGCAACGTCGACTTCTTCCAGCGCAACGCCGAGCGCATCTACATCCTGTCGGGCGGCTTCCGCGAGGTGATCGCCCCCCTGGCCGAGCGGCTGGGCGTGGCGGCCGATCATGTGCTGGCCAACGACCTGATCTATGACGCCGAGGGGCGGGTGACGGGCGTGGACGCAGCCAATCCTCTGTCGCGCGAGAACGGCAAGCCGGAGGTGATCCGCGCCCTGGGTCTGCAAGGCCCCGTGGTCATGGTCGGCGACGGCTGGACCGACGCGGAGGTCAAGCTGAACGGCGCGGCCGACCGTTTCTACGCCTTCACCGAGATCGAGCGCCGCCCCAAGGTGATGGAGGCCGCCGACGCCGTCGCCGCCTCCCTGGACGAGGTGCTCTACGCCGAGGGCGTGGCCGGGCGCTGGTCCTATCCGCGCAGCCGCATCCGCATGCTGCTGCTGGAGAACGTCCACCCCGCCGCCGTCGAGCGGCTGGAGGAGGCGGGCTATACCGTCGAGACGATGAAGGGGGCGCTGGACGAGGCCGACCTGATCGAGGCGATCAAGGGCGTGCACGTCCTGGGCATCCGCTCCAAGACCAACGTCAGCCGCAAGGTGCTGGACGCGGCGGACCGGCTGATGGCCGTGGCGGCCTTCTGCATCGGCACCAATCAGGTCGATCTGGACGCGGCGG
>JAFKFS010000054.1 GCA_017308115.1 Bordetella sp. | reverse complement strand
GGCGCTGCTGGCGGGCAAGGGCGAGGTGACGTTCGACCCTGCCGCCGTCACGGCGGAGGCGGTGCGGGCCGCCATCGAAGATGCGGGCTACGAGGCGACGGTGCTGGAGGTGAAGCGCGTGCGCGCTGCGGCGGCGGCGCACGGCAGCACCGCGTCCAGCGCGGCCACTCTGGTGCTGGCCCTGACGCCGGCCGTCGAACTGGCGGCCCTGGGCGCGCCCTTCCTGGCGGGCGCGGCGGCCCTGGATCGCGCGCGGGCCGCGCTGGACGAGGTCGGTGTCGGCCATCTGGCCGATCGCGGCGTGGCCGAGATGTCGGGCGGAGAGCGGGCGCGCGTGCTTCTCGCCCGCGCCCTGACGGTTCCGGCGCCTCTGCTGGTCGCGGACGAGCCGATCGCCGGACTGGACCCCGACGCCCAGCTTCTGGTGCTGGAGCGGTTGCGGGCGCGCGCCGAGGCCGGGCGAGGCGTCCTGGTCAGCCTGCACGACCTGACCCTGGCCGCGCGCTTCGCGGACCGGGTCGTGGTGCTGGATCAGGGGCGGACGGTCGCCGACGGCGCCCCGACCGAGGCCCTGTCGCCGCGCGTTCTGAAGACCGTCTTCAGCCTGGACGCCGTCTGGCTGGAGGCGTTGGACGGGCCGTTGCTGGCGGCCCGCCGTCTGTCGTCCCCGTAGTCAATCAGGGCTGATAGGGGCGCGGCCCCGCATTGGGCGGCGTGCCGCGCGCCAGGTCCGCCGAGGGCGTCAGCGGCGCCGAGCCGCCGTTCAGCCGGGCGCGATAGACCTGCATGTTCTCCATCACCCGCATCATGTAGTTGCGCGTCTCGGTGAAGGGCGCGCACTCGATGAAGTCGATGGGGTCGACCTGGGCCTGGCGCGGATCGCCGCAGCGGGCGGTCCATTGCGGCGGCCGCGCCGGTCCGGCGTTGTAGCCGACGGAGGCTAGCAGGGGCGATCCGCCGAAATTGTTCATCAGTTCGCCCAGGTGATAGCTGCCCAGGGTCATGTTGATCTCCGGGTCCCACAGCTGTTCGGCGCTGAAGGCGCGGCCCATGCGGCGGGCCACGCCCTGCGCCGTCGCGGGCAGGAGCTGCATCATGCCGCGCGCATCGGCGCCCGAACGGACCAGGGGATCGAAGCTGGATTCCTGACGGGTGATGGCCAGGGCGAACTCGTTCGGCGCCATGCCGGGAACCTGTTGCGGCAGGCGGATCGGGTACATTCGCTCCGGCATGACGAAGCCGCGCTGGCTGGCCGCGCGGCCCACCATCATCGAGCCGAACTGGTCGCCATAGCCCTGCATCAGGTCGAACAGCTGCGACAGGTCGTAGGGCGAGGGCAGGGTGTCGTCCAGGTGATAGGCGAAGACCCGCATCAGGTTCTTCTCGCCGATCTGGCCCAGGATGCGGGTCGCCCGCACCACCTCATTGCCTTCGAAGCGGTTCACGTCTTCGGGCGACGGCGCCGGTTCTCCGGGCAGGGTCAGGGTCGTCGCGCCCGCCTTTTCCGCCGCCAGCTGACCGTAGAAGGTCTGCCAGTGCTCGGCGCCTGCCTGATACCAGCGCTGGGCGCCGTCGCGGTCGCCCCGCGCCTCGGCCGCCCGGCCCAGCCAGTAGAGGGCGCGGCCCTGGGTGATCGGGGTCGAGGAAGCGTTGCGCAGCGTCTCGAAATGCCGGGCCGCCGCGGCCGGGTCGTTCAGCTTGGTCAGGGCGACCCAGCCGGCGAAGAACTCGGCGTCGACCTTGCGTTCGCCCGAGGGGAAGCCGTGGCCGTTCATGGCGGCGTAGGCGGCGCGGGCGTTGCCCTGCTGCAGGGCGTCCAGGAAGTAGTTGCGGCGCTCGCTCCACAGGGTGTTCTGCCCGTCCGCGTGCGACGGCGACGGGGGCAGGGCGGACAGAATGGGGAAGGCCTCGGACTGGCGGCCGGCCGAGCGCAGCAGGCGCACCCGGTCCAGCACCACGGCCGGATCGTCGGCCTGGGCGGGCGACAGGCCGGCGACGACGGCGTCCGGGGCGTAGGCCGTTCGAAGCGCCATCACGGCGTTGGCGACGGCCGGGCGGTCGGCCGGGACCAGGGCGACCATGGCGCGCGTCGCCGGACCGTGCGGCCCCAGCAGCAGCATGTTCAGCCGCGCCACGTGATCGTCGCTCGTCAGCCAGCCGCTCCAGCGCGAATAGATTCGGCTTTGCTGGGCCTCTTCAAAGCTCTGTGTGCGCCACCAGTCGCGAATCAGGGCCTGGGCCTCCTGAAGGCGGCCGGTCTGCTCCAGCGCGCCGGCCAGGGCGACGGCGCCCTGGGCCGTGGCGGGGGCGGTCCCGTTGAAGAAGGCCAGGACGGCGTCCGGCGACTGGCCCGCCATGTCCAGCGCGCGTTCGCCCGCCGCCCGGCGCGAATCGCCGCGCGGCCAGTTCGCCAGGTCGGTCTGGGCCCGCGCCAGATCGCTGTAGGACATCTGCTTGTCCGAGGTGTCGATCAGGGCCCATTCGACCAGCTTGCGCGCCGCCGGGTCGGAAATGCGCGCCATTATGGACTGGGCGCCCACGACGTCGCGCGCCCGCGCGGCCGTCAGGCCCTGTTGCACCAGGGCGGCGTCCTGGCTGCTGACGGTTCCGGCCTGACCGGCGGCGTAGGGAACCGGCGCGCTGTTCAGCACGTCCTGGGCCGGCGGAGTCAGAATCGCCAGGGCGGCGGCCACGGTCGTCGCGATCATTAGATGGCTGATCCTCATTCATCTTTGGTTGCGGCCAAGCGGCGGGCAACCTACCCTTTGCCGATTAGTGACGGGCGGAACGCCGCCCATTCTCCGCGCAGGTATGTTGTTCCTATGACCGCCCCCTTGTTCAAGGGCGTGATCACCGCCCTGATCACACCTCTTCGTGACGGAAACGTGGACGAGGCCGCTTTCAGGCGCCTGTTGGAACGTCAGATCGCCGCTGGAGTTCACGGCGTCGTGCCGATGGGCACCACGGGCGAGAGCGCCACCCTGCACCTGGACGAGCATAAGCGCGTGGTCGAGCAGTGTGTCGAGATCGCCGCCGGCCGAATCCGCGTCATCGCCGGCGCGGGTTCGTCCGCGACGGACAAGGCGATCGAGCTGACCCGCTTCGCCAAGACGGTCGGCGCGGACGGGGCCCTGGTCGTCACCCCCTATTACAATCGCCCGTCGCAGGCCGGGATGCAGGCGCACTTTGAAGCCGTGGCCGACGCCGTGCAGCTGCCGATCCTTCTGTACAATGTGCCGGGCCGCACGGGCGTGGACCTGGCGAACGAGACGACAGCGGCCCTGTCGGCGCACCCGAATATCGTCGGCATCAAGGACGCCAGCGGCGACGTGGCGCGGGCCAGCTGGATGCGCGCCAACATCGACGGCGCTTTCGACCTGATCTCGGGTGATGATTCCAGCTATCTGGGCTATGCCGCCCACGGCGGCGTGGGCGTCATCTCCGTGACCTCGAACGTCGCGCCCGAGGCCATGGTCGCCCTGTATGACGCCATCCAGGCCGGCGACTTCGCCGCCGCCCGCTCGT
>JAFKFS010000053.1 GCA_017308115.1 Bordetella sp. | reverse complement strand
AAGCGCTACGCCGTCATCGTCAATGAGTTCGGCGAGATCGGCATCGACAACGACCTGGTGGTCGGCGCCGACGAGGACGTGTTCGAGATGAACAACGGCTGCGTCTGCTGCACGGTGCGCGGCGACCTGATCCGCGTGGTCAACGGCCTGATGAAGCGCCAGCGCCCCGGCAAGCCCGCCTTCGACGCCATCATCGTCGAGACCACCGGCCTGGCCGATCCCGGCCCGGTGGCCCAGACCTTCTTCGTCGACGATGAGGTCAAGGCCAAGACCCAGCTGGACAGCGTCACCGCCCTGGTCGACGCCAAACACGTCATGGCGCGTCTGGACGACTCCAAGGAGGCGCGCGAGCAGGTCGCTTTCGCCGACCGCATCATCCTGAACAAGATCGACCTGGTGGACGAGGCCGAACTGGCCGCCGTCGAGGCCCGCCTGCGCGCGCTGAACCCCCTGGCCCCCATCGTCCGCGCCGAGCGCTCGAACGTGCCGCTGGACCAGGTGCTGGGCCTGCACGCCTTCGATCTGGACCGCATCCTGGAGGTCAAGCCGGACTTCGTGAACCCGCCCCACGGCGCCGAGGGCCACGTCCACGATGAACACTGCGGCCACGGGCATGGCCATGCCGAGGATCACGTTCACGACGAGCACTGCGGTCATGAGCACCACGATCACGCTCATGAGCACGGCCCGCGCGGCCACGCCCACGAGGACGACATCAAGGGCGTCTCCCTGACGCTGGACCGTCCGCTGAACGGGGCCAAGTTCACCGCCTGGCTGGACAAGCTTCTGGGCGAGCAGGGCCAGAACATCCTGCGCGCCAAGGGCATCATCGATGTTCAGGGCGAGGACCGCCGCCTGGTCTTCCAGGCCGTGCACATGATCCTGGAAGGCGACCTTCAGAAGCCGTGGGGCGACAAGGAGCGCCGCTGGAGCCGCGCGGTCTTCATCGGCCGCGACCTGGACGAGGCCGCCTTGAAGGCCGGTTTCGAAGCCTGCGCCGCATGACGGGAAGGGTCGAGGCCAGGCTGATCTACGGCACGCCCGAGTTCGAGATCGTGCAGCGCGGCGACCATGTCCGCTGCGCCGTCTCGGGCGCCCCGATCCCGCTGGAGGCCCTCAACTACTGGAGCGTCGAGCTTCAGGAGGCCTATGCGTCCGGCGAACTGATGACCCGGCGTTGGGTCGAGACGCACAGGTCGTAGCATCGTTGCCATTTTTTGCCATCGGCGTAGGCTCTGCTCATGAGCACGATGAACATCTCGCTTCCTGATCCGATGAAGGCCTTCGTTGACGAACAGGTCGCGGAGCGAGGCTATGGCTCTTCGAGCGAATATGTCCGCGACCTGATCCGCAAGGACAAGGACAGGCAGAAGCTGCGGAGCCTGCTGCTGGCCGGTGCTGAATCCAGCCCGGCCGAGCCCGTCGACGCGGCCTATTTCGAAACCCTGAGAGCGCGTATCGCGGGCCGTCGTCCGGCGTGAAGACCAGGGCTGTCATTCCGCGTGAACAGGCCGCGCGCGATATTGAACAGGCGTTGGACTATTATCTCGCGACAGCGGGCGACGTTGTCGCCAGCGCCTTTATCGATGCGCTTGAAGCCGCCATAAGCCATGTCGCCCGACATCCAGGGGCCGGCTCGCTCCGATATGCTCACGATCTTGATCTGCCGGAATTACGCTTCTGGCGGGTGCGCAATTATCCCTACCTGCTGTTCTATGTAGAGCGCGAAGACCGCATCGACCTGTGGCGGGTTCTGCATGGCGAGCGCGACTTGCCGGTCTGGATGAGAGAGTGATCTGCCTCAAGAGGGGAGGCTAGGGCGCCGATCGCCCTGCCAACCAACCGCTCATCGCCCGCGCCAGCGCCTTCGGCTGCTCCAGCGGGATCATGTGGCCGCTGTGCGCCACCGTCTCCAGCGTCGAAGCCTTGATCCCCCGCCGCAGCTCTTCGGCCTCCTCACGGCTGCGCAGCCGATCCGCGTCCGCCGCCACGATCAGCGTCGGCTGAACAATCTCCCCCAGCCGCTCCAGGTCGCCCGCCCGCGCCATGGCCGACTGGCGGTGGAACACCTCGCCGCCCAGCCTCAACCCCATGTCGCGCACCCGCGCGATCATCGCTTCGTCGTTCGCCAGATCGGGATGCAGGGACGAGACGATGGCCGGGCGGCTCAACCCCTTGAACGCTCTCGGCGGCGCCTTCAGGGCCGAGCGCCGCTGGCGGATCAGTTCTTCGGTGTCGCCGCGCGCCGAGGTGGCGATCAGGATCAGGGCCTCCACCCGCTGCGGCGCGATCCGCGCCAGTTCGCGCGCCACATAGCCGCCCATGGAAAAGCCCACGGCGACGAACCGCTCCGGCGCGTCGCTCAGGATGGCCGCCGCCATGCTCTCGATGTCCTCGCCCCGGCTGAGGTCGGTGGCGACCAGCGGCCCGAACGGAACCAGATCGTCCGTCATGGCGTCCCACAGGGTCGCATCGGCCATGAAGCCGGGAATGAGCAGCAGGGTCATGGCCTCCTCATAGACCCGCCACGCGACAGACGCGACGGGGGAGGTTATGAGGCGCGTCCGACTTCTCCTTCGCCCTGCGTGAGCCGACATGACGACCTTCTCCTTCGACGCCCAGGTCACCGCCGCCCTGTTCGACAAGACCGGCGCGATCTTCGCCCTCGGCGACGGCTCGGTGCGGTTCGAGAGCGGCGCCCGCAGCGAGGTCCATGACGGCGCCGTCCTGTGCGCCTGCGTCCACCCCTCGGGCGAGGGGATCGTCACCGGCGGAGACGACGGCAGGCTAGTGTGGAGCCGCGAGGGCGAGGCCGTCCTGTTGGCCCAGACCAAGGGGCAATGGATCGACGCCGTCGCCGCCTCGGCCGAGTCGGGCCTGATCGCCTTTTCCTCGGGCCGGACGCTGAGCGTGCTGGACAGCAGGGACGTGGCTTTCCGCCGCGACTTCCAGCACGAGCGCACCGTCTCGGGCGTGGCCTTCGACCCCAAGGGCCGCCGCATCGCCGCCTCGACCTATGGCGGCGCCTGGCTGTGGTACGCCCGCATCGAGCAGCAGCAGCCGACGAAGCTGGCCTGGGCCGGGTCGCACCTGGCGGTCGGCTTCTCGACCGACGGCGCCTTCGTCGTCACCTCCATGCAGGACAACCAACTGCACGGCTGGCGCCTGAAGGATCAGAAGAACATGCGGATGGGCGGCTATCCGTCCAAGATCAAGAGCTTCGCCTTCCTGGCCAAGGGGCAGCTTCTGGCCACCTCGGGCGCGCAGGGCGTGGTGCTGTGGCCCTTCGTCGGCGCCAACGGGCCGATGGGCCGCGAGGCGACCGAGATCGGCTATGACGAGACGACCCTGATCGCCCAGGTCGCCGCCGCCCCCGCCCACGGCCGTCTGGCGGCCGGGCTGGAAGACGGGCGCGTCTGGTGGGCCGATCCGGCCGGGCGCGGCCTTCAGTTCGTCAAACAGGACAAGGGCGCCCCCATCACCGCCCTGGCCATGAGTTCCGGCGCCGCCCGCATCGCCTGGGCGGACGAG
>JAFKFS010000052.1 GCA_017308115.1 Bordetella sp. | reverse complement strand
TCGCCGCCCAGGAAGGTGTCGCCGTTGGTCGACTTCACCTCGAAGACGCCGTCGCCGATCTCCAGGATGGAGACGTCGAAGGTGCCGCCGCCCAGGTCGTAGACGGCGATCTTCTGACCGTCGTTCTTCTCCAGGCCATAGGCCAGGGCCGCGGCGGTCGGCTCGTTGATGATGCGCAGGACTTCCAGGCCGGCGATCTTGCCGGCGTCCTTGGTCGCCTGACGCTGGGCGTCGTTGAAATAGGCCGGGACGGTGATGACGGCCTGGGTGACGGTCTCGCCCAGATAGGCCTCGGCGGCCTCCTTCATCTTGCCCAGGGTGAAGGCCGAGACCTGCTGGGGCGAATAGTCCTTGCCATGGGCCTGAACCCAGGCGTCGCCGTTCGGACCCTTGACGATCTCGAAGGGCACCATGCCCTTGTCCTTGGCCACCACCGGATCGTCATAGTTGCGGCCGATCAGCCGCTTGATGGCGAAGAAGGTGTTGGCGGGGTTGGTCACCGCCTGACGCCGCGCCGGCTGGCCGACGAGGATTTCGCCGCCGTCCTGGATGGCGACCACCGACGGGGTGGTGCGGGCGCCTTCGGCGTTCTCGATGACCTTGGGGTTCTTGCCGTCCATGACGGCGACGCACGAGTTGGTCGTGCCGAGGTCGATGCCGATGATCTTGGCCATGGGCTTGTCTTTTTCACTCCTTGCGGCGGGCGATGCGGCGGCCTCGGGAATCAAGCGCCGCGCGTGACCGCCCCCTGTTGGGCTTCTGAAGAAATGCCTCGCCGGGGGACGCCCGGTTCGGCGGTGGAAGGGATCGGCGACAAGTCCCTAACGAAAAGGGGGTTATCGCCGGATTGGCTCGGATATGGGAAAGGCCGCAGGGGCCGCAAGGCCTTGCGCCCCGTTCCGGACAGATTCCGCGCCTTATGGCGGACAAGGCGGCCGGACGCCGCTAAATTCGGCCCATGTCGCCGACAAACGCTCCGCGCCCGCCCAGGAAAAGTCCCGGGGAAGCCCCGACCGCCCTGCCCGGCTTTCGCCTGTGGCCGGGCCTGCTGGACGACGCAGAACAGGCCGCGTTGCTGGCCGAGGTGCGGCAGGGGCTGGCGGCGGCGCCCCTCTACCGGCCGGTGACGCCGGGCGGACGCCCCTTCTCGGTGCGGATGAGCAATTTCGGCGCCCTGGGCTGGGTGTCGGATCGCGCGGGCTATCGCTACCAGCCGACCCACCCCGCGACCGGCGCGCCCTGGCCCCCGATCCCGGCCCGGCTTCTGAGCCTGTGGGACGTCCTGACCGGCTGGCCCAGCCCGCCCGACGCCTGCCTGGTCAACCTCTATCAGGACGAGGCGAAGATGGGCCTGCATCAGGATCGGGACGAGCGCGACCTGACGGCGCCGGTGCTGTCGGTGTCCCTGGGCGACACGGCGGTGTTCCGCATCGGTCCGGCCGAAGGCGGCCCCACCCGCACTGTGCGCCTGGCCTCCGGCGACGTCTGCGCCCTGACCGGACCGGCGCGGCTGGCGCGGCACGGCGTCGACCGGCTGCTGGCGGGCTCGTCGCGGCTGCTGCCGGGCGGCGGACGGCTCAACCTGACCCTCCGCGTCGCGGGATAGTCGGAAAGACTCGACGGCGCGGTGAAAGCCGGGGCACTGTCGCCGCTTCCACAGCGCCGACCGGAGACCCGCGATGACCCTGATCACCCGGCCCGAGGGCCTGAGCCCCGACCAGATCGCCCCCAGCCGCCGCGCCCTGGGCCAGGCGACGGCGGGCGGACTGTTCTTCGCCGCCCACGCCCCCGCCGCCCTCAGCCAGTCGGCCCAGCCCATCGCCACCGATGCGGCGGGCCTGGTCACGGCCGACGCGACCTATCGGGCGCCCGACGGCTTCGCCCTGCCCGCCTATGTCGCCCGGCCCGAAGGCGCCGGACCCTTTCCGGTCGTCATCGTGGTGTCCGAGATCTTCGGCGTGCACGAATACATCCGCGACGTCTGCCGTCGCCTGGCCAAGGCGGGCTACGCCGCCGTGGCGCCCGCCTTCTTCGTCCGCGTCGCCGACCCGGCCCCGCTCAGCGACATGCAGGCCGTCATGCGCATCGTCGCCGCCGCCGGCTACGATCAGGTCATGGGCGACATCGGCGCCACGCTGGACTGGATCGGCGCCCAGTCCTGGGCGAAGGCGGACAAGGTCGGGATCACCGGCTTCTGCTGGGGCGGCAAGGTGGTGTGGCAGGCGGCGGCCCGCTTCCCCGCGCTGGACGCCGGGGTCGCCTGGTACGGCCGCCTGGCCCCCGCCGCCGAAGCGACCGACGACCAGAAGGCGGCGGGCCGCCCCTGGCCCGTCGATCTGGCGAGCGAACTGAAGGCGCCGGTGCTGGGCCTCTACGGCGGCCAGGACAGCGGCATTCCCAACGACACGGTCAAGGCGATGAACGACGCCTTGAAGGCCGCAGGACGCACCGACAGCGCCGTCATCCTCTATGACGACGCCCCGCACGGCTTCCACGCCGACTACCGCGCCTCCTACCGCGAGGCCGATGCGAAGGACGGCTGGCGCCGGCTGCTGGCGCTGTTCGGCTCGAGATTGAAGGACTGACCTCTCCACCCGCTCACCCCGGCGGACGCCGGGGCCCAGTGCTTTGGCCGCAAGCGCAGCCGGTGGAGCTCTCACTGGATCCCGGCCTCCGCCGGGATGAGCGGTCCTATAGGCGAACAGAAAACGGCCCGACGCGTCTGCGCCGGGCCGTCGTCGTTTCGGCGCGCGAACGCCTCAGGCCTTGGTGTCGAAATTCCCGCCGGTCGTGTTGGGATCGGCGTAGGCCCCGCCGCTCGCCGGGCCCGAGCCCTTGGCCGCCACCACCACCATGGCCGCGCGCACCGTGCGGCCGAACAGGGCGTAGCCCGGCTGCAGAGTCTGGATGACGGCGCCGCCCGGCACCGTGTCCGAAGGCTGCTCCATCATGGCCTGGTGCAGGTGCGGGTCGAAGGCGTCGCCCGGCGCCGGATCGACGCGGGTCAGGCCGTTGGCCTCGAAGGCCGACAGCAGGGACTTCTGCGTCAGCTCCAGCCCGGTGATCATGGCCGCCGTCGGGCCGTCGGCGTCCTTGGGCGCCGCCGCCAGGCCGCGCTCCAGGGTGTCGGCCACGCCCAGCAGGTCCTTGGCGAAGCGCTGGATCGCATAGGCGCGGGCGTCGTTCTGCTGCGCCTCGGCGCGGCGCTTGACGTTCTCGGCCTCGGCCACGGCGCGCAGGGCGCGGTCCTTCCACTGATCGCGTTCGGCGATCAGGGCGTCGACCACGGCCATGTCGCCGTCGGCGCCTTCGGCGGCGGCGTCCGCCTCGGACTCCTTGATGTCCTGCTCAAGTTGGTCCCGGGTCTCGTCGTTGATGTCCGTCACGTTTCCTGTCCGTCCAGAATCCGGCCCAGCACCCGGGCGGTGTAGTCCACCAACGGGATGACACGGGCGTAGTTCAACCGCGCGGGCCCGATGACGCCGATGGCGCCCAGCACCCGCTGCCGGCCCGACATATAGGGCGCCGCGATCACGGCGGAACCCGAAAGC